>CACNSW010000021.1 GCA_902623185.1 uncultured SAR116 cluster alpha proteobacterium | reverse complement strand
GCCGAGATGCGGGATGTACCTCGCGATGGTGTTTGCACCGGCGAAATTGTGGCACGCGCCCCATGGCTTAATGAGGCTTATCTGAAAGATGCCGAGGCCACCTCCGCCTTGTGGCGTGGCGGTTACATGCATACTGGCGATGTTGGCCGGTTTGAGGCGGATGGCTCACTGGTGATCACCGACAGGTTGAAGGATGTGATCAAATCAGGTGGTGAGTGGATTTCCTCGTTGAAGCTGGAGAGCGTCGCTTCTGCCGTCGATGGCGTCGCTGAGGTCGCGGCCATTGGGATCCCCCACCCGAAATGGGGTGAGCGGCCGCGGTTACTTGTCGTGCCGGAGGTTGGCGCCGATTTGGAGCAGCTGCCGGCTGATATCACTGCCGCGCTAGAGGTGGAGATTGGTGCAGGGACAATCTCGAAGTGGGCGTTGCCGGAACGGATTGACATCGTTGCTCAGCTTGCCATGACAAGTGTTGGCAAAATAGACAAAAAGCGCCTACGTGCGCAGACGACGCTGGGCTAGACCGTCTTTTATTTGGCTTGCTGCCCTGCAATCCGATCAGCCGGCGGCCTCTATGTCATTTGTAATGGCGGCTTGCTGAACAGCCTTTTTAGCAATATTCCCACGGTTGCTTCAGCGTGATCAGAAGGAGCCATTCATGATGGTCCTCCAAATACGAGATATGGACGTTAAGCACCGAATTGGCGCGTTGGATTTTGATTGTGAAGCTGAACATAGCAAGTACCATTAGAATGGTTGAGCTGAAAAATAGCCAGCAGCCGAAATTATGTGTGTCAAGATAAGTAGCGTTTATCGCCGACAGTGCGAAATAAAAAGTAACGGTACAATCCTCTGGCGGATTGCGATCAACTGCTGGCGTTTTTGCAGTGTAGTAAACGACCGCAGGAAGTGCTTAGCATTACCCAACGAGGTGTTGTTATATGTTGCGGATCACTTCGTTTTATAGGTAATGGATCAGGCTTGCCAGTATGTTATCACGGTTGCCAATATTTATTATAAGCAGCGGCAATGCTAGAAATAAAACGTCGATAATCAAAATTTACTGTTGCGTTTCACCTCTTGTCACGGAAGGGATAGGGGTGCTGGTTAATAAACGCTTGGATGAATCTCCAATTATGTGCAGACCAGGCTTCATTTGTGACATAATTAGTGCGTGTTAATAGCACTTCTTTCAGCTGCAACACCGTAAGCCCGATAACCACAAATTCTGCCTAAAGTGCTGCCAGAATAGTTGCTGTCACCCGTGAGAACAGGTTGCGATCCCGGGGGTCGAACATCCCATTGACGATTGTCGTCAAAACAACACTCTTGTCAGTCAGCAGCATAATCTTGTCGGGTAGCAGCATCACGGGTAACAACGCTCCAAAGCCTGAAAAGCTCATTACAATGTTACCACTGAAATTGTTGGATACGACCATCACTGATATGATTGCCGCGGGTACGGCGAGTAGCAGAATGGTGAGTGGGAAGATTGCCACATTTGTTTTTCGCGATCGCTGCCACTGGTTTCTCCTATGTGACTTGCCGCGAGCAGAACCGATTGCAGGGCTGACGGTCTCAAGGCGTTTTCGCGCCTGGTGTTTGCTGGTCAACATGTTCCACGCCACGAGGAACAGGATCAAGCCACTACCGTTTTTGAAGGCTGGCTCACCGACCTTAAGATAGTGCAGTACCCATAACCCGCACAGCACAAATACAACTGTAATCAGTGGCGCCACCAGCGTTGCCTCCATCGTGGTGCGGATTTTTTCGCCCTTGTACTGCGTTACTGTAAACACCGAAAAATGGCGGCTGTGCCGTTCGGATCAATGACGACTAAATATAGGATGAAGGCGGTCAGGAATTGCTCAATCAAAGCGTTTTTACCTGGATTTTATGGCAGATTGGAGTTGGCATTTCTGCTCGGTGAAATTTTTACTCTAGTGTTGATATCGTGCTTGACCTTGCTACCCATAAAGCCTTAAAAGATCGATCATCAAGTGTTAAGCATGATTATCGTGCCGCGACTTGGCCCGGTTTTGGCGGAGTAGCTCAGCTGGTTAGAGCAGCGGAATCATAATCCGCGTGTCGGGGGTTCAAGTCCCTCCTCCGCTACCATTCCTCCTGTAGTTTTTACATTTAAAATCAATGCTTTGCGTGTGGTCACAACCTCAATATGATTTCCATAGATTCTAGCGATTCAGGCACTTTTCTGAAAGCGTGTGTGACTGAGGTGTGACCGAGATTGGTTCACGAGAGCCTCATGGGCGACAAATAAGACCCCGGGTGGGTCTGGATAATCAGTGATTTCAAAAAGTGGACTAAAGGGATTGTTGGTTGTTATTGTCTGACCTTTTAAGACAGCGAACGCAAAAAAATGCAGGTTTAGAAGAGAAGGCGATCGGCAGCCAAGCCACTGGACATTAAGGGAAGGTTCAGAGACTATACAGAAATCATGTGGCGTATGTGCCGCTGTGAATGGGATCAGTTGCCTGGCGTCCGACTTTTCTAGCATAAGACCAACAGGGTCACCGTTATCTTCGGCGGCCCTTTTTTTCAAGCCCCAAGACACCACCTGACTCACGCTAGTCAAAGGAGAATTTTATGTCAGAGACCGAAGGTAAAAAGAAAATGCCCAAAATGGGCCTTTATGTCGTCGACCCTGAGCGTAAAGGGGCAGCACCAAGCAAACCAAAGGACGCGAAGGACAATGAAAGCCAGAAGGCTTACTACACCCGAAAGTACATGGAAATCCATGCCGCCAAAAAACCCAACGATTAGACTTGGTGGACTTTTTTCTGTGGCTTGATATTAAGATAACTAATATTCAGTTTATTTTATAATAAACTAATGTTTTCAGCGTACTAAAATTGATAATATGTCGCATCTAAACCCTTTGAAAAAGAGTGCCTAAAGGCTTACGTTTAAAAAGCAGCAGCAATAGGAGGGCTAAATGGGCGACGAAGCTGGGAGTGGTGGAAGCTCCAATTTAGAATTTTGGTACAGGTTAGCTGGATTGAAACGCCAGTGAAATGGGGAATAGAGAATGGGGTCACATAACGGTGGCCTTTTTTTTCGTTAAATTCGTAACAACGACATGAGCATAAAGCCAGCAGCAATCATGGTCGTCCAATAGATGACTTTCGGCACATTCTTTAGCTTGGCCATTCGGCTGTACCATATAATCGCACCGAGTACGGCAAGGGCCGCAAGGTAATGCAGAAGATCACTCAAAGTATGTCTTTCATACAGCTGCAATTGTCTTTGGCATAGTTTGCAACTTCTCATCAACCTTCTCGGAATACACGACATAAGTCGTGATTGCATTGAGGTTTCATCGCTAAAGTACCCCAACAGCACTCTAGCAGTTTTCCAAGGTAACCAGAGTCACCTTGATATTGTGAATCGATAAGCAAACGAATCATACATTCGAATAATTGTTCTGGATCCAATCAGAATAAACACGTTGTATACTTGGACGCAGAATAACAGCGTCAGCAACACGTTTGACATTTGGGAATTCATTTACTTGCGGATGTCCAAGCCATGGCTTTAACCAAGTTGTCAACATAAATAAATAAATGTCCACCGCGCTGAATCTGTTACCTAAAACCCAGACTTTATCACCAATTTGCTCATCTATAACATTCCACGTCTCTCTTAGACGTTGAATTCCACGCCTTTGAGCATTTACCTCAATTTGTGCTTTATCAACAAAGCGATCAGGATAGTGAAAAGTTTGAAAAGCTGTTTGAACTGAATTGGAAAAATAAATTAGCGTTTGAAGAAAAACTGCCCGCTCTGGTTCATTTGGCAAAGGAGCAAGGTTTGCTTCAGGATGTTTGTCGCAAAGAAATAGTGTTATTGCAGCGCACTCGTACATTCCAGTCTTTTCCCAAGTTAATACCGGCAACCATCCGTTGGGGTTGATTTTGAGTTGTTCAACTGGACGTGGTTTTGACCTGTCTTTAAAAGATGGAATGAGTTTGTACGGAAGACCAATCTCTTCCAGTAGAACCCTAATGCCCTCTGCGGCGCTCAATTGATCATAATAAAGGTTATAGGTCACCAGATCATCCTACACCTCTGAATGTCGAGGTATCACAAGCTTTTACAAAGTCCAATTTTCAACATTTGGCCTGAGCTCAATTTCATTACTCCAAGCCGCTTTAGGCTGTTTATAAGCTAGCCAATAACTCTCTGCGACTGCGTTGGGATTAGCGAGCTTGTTTCGATCATAGTCTGGACCATACGAATTCCTCATATAAGGGACGTCAAGATCACAATCTAATCTGACGTGGATTACATGCACACCATTCCTCCCATATGCTTTTGCCAGGCTTTGGGATAAAGCCCGAAGGCCAAATTTGCCAATAGAATACAGTGGGTGTGTGCTTGATCCACGATATGCTGCTGTAGCACTCGAAAAAAATATAGTGCCGCGTAATTTTGATATCATATCTGGCAAGACTGATTTTGCTGCTGCAAATGCACCCACTACTTCAACATTATATGTTTCCAACATAGATTCATAAGACATTTCTAGAGGCGCACAGGCAGTGAAATTATCTCGGCAGTTGTAAATGAGCACTTCAACATCACCCATCTCAGCTGATACTTTTTTCAACGCATTCTCAATTGTATTTGGATTGGTCGCGTCCGCCTTAAAGAAACGAACATAAGGAGTGTGCTTCCCAGCTGCCCTAATTGCAGCAGCGCTGCCAGATTCTGAGCGTGAAATGAGCGCAAGGGCAAAACCATTTTTAGCGAATCTAGATGCAAGAGCTTGACCGAGACCCTCTCCGGCACCAATTATCGCGCAAATAGGTTGTTGCACTAGCTTTTTCTTTACCCCAGCCATATTTCTAAATAATAATTGAAAGTAGAGCGCTTTGATAGTTGTCCTTTAACAACTTTTACATACAGAAAAATCCACCTGTAATCGATATATCTTTTATTGAAGTAAAAAATCCTCACTATTGCCTATGCTTAGTTAGCAGGCCCTACAGCTCATCAAAAACCCCAGTGGCTTCTTTTCTTTGATCAAATTCAAAGAGGGTCTAAACAGTAAATTTGTTGTTAGTATTATCCGACCTTCAAAATTGAAATCGTAGATCTAATATCCCTCGAATCTACTTAAATTCAATGTTTTAATGCCCTGTAGTCTTCCCAACAATTTTAAAGAATAATTTGTGGGGAATTTTGCTCAGCAAAGCTAGGTTTGAAGTAAACGATTTTGGGAAATGTGGCATAAAAATATCAGTTTTCAGTGCTGCAACGATTTCTTTAGCCGCTGCATCGGCTGTCATGAGCCCTGGCATATAAAAATTATTAATCGAGGTTGCCTCTGTGTCCACAAAACCTGGACAAATAACTTGCAGTGTCACTCCGGTTTTCTTTAAGTCGAAATACAAGGATTCACTTAGAGAAATTAATGCTGCTTTTGTAGGACCGTAAGCAGCTGCCTTTGGTAATCCACGCCATCCAGCTGCTGATGCCATAATTGCAATATGACCTGTTCCTCGATTTATCATGGATGGCATGATTGCTGCTAAAGCATTTATCACGCCCATATAATTGATATCCATATGTTTGGCATAGACGCTTGGGTCAATGTCTTTTCCATCTTGTGGTACATAAATCCCTGCATTGAGAATCGCTACGTCAATATGTCCTAGCGTCTTTTCAGCGGAGGAAATGCAATCTGTAAGACTTGATCCTTCAGTCACATCACAAACCATCCCGTAAAAACTTTTATTTTTAGTCTTTAAATCTTCTAATCTCTCAGCTCGCCTAGCCACGCCACTAACATCATTTTGTTTTCTACAAAGCTCTTTTACGAGTGCTCTGCCAATCCCAGAACTGACACCAGTGACAAAATAATGAGCCATTGAAACCTCTAAATGAACTATTTCACGATATCGCCAAAATCGTCTTCCTTAAATTGGTATATCGCAATTGATATATCGCAGATCATAAAGACATTACATCTGCTCCTGCCGTTGCAACAAAACATACCAAAAACAAATTAAAAAGAGCCTAAAAAATGCCCGTGATTATTATTCATGATAGAATTTACGGACTTTATAAAAGTACCACCGTAACAATAACAGAAAAAACAAAATTCAAGGCCAATAACATTGCCTTGATCACATTTGCGCTATTCTCTCATTTTTCGAACACAAATTGTCGATCAGCCTGACAGATAGGAATCACAACTTCCAGTCGCTGGTCTAAGCGCTCTATATGCTGGATGATTTTTACACCCATCAGCAAGGATGGTGAGAAGTTCAATCTTGAGATCCCTAGTATCTATAGGGTTAATCCCAGCCCCATACAAGAGAACCTCTTCCACCCGCTTTATCCTTGAATACAAGATAAGATTTTTTCCCATACTGAGCATAATATTCCTCAGCCTTGGCATTGATCTCATCATTCGCGCCGGTAGCTTCTGATAACGCTGAGTAGGTAATTACAATCTGGTTTTCATCGGCCTTATCAGATACTAAACCACCAACCCATCTTACGAAATCTCTGGCACAAGCTGAAAAAAGAAGCATAGTTGCGGAGATTAGTAGGAGGTAACGCATGATCATGGCTCAGAAGTTTAAACCACTAAAAAATCTAAGTTTGCCCAAAACAAAAAACCTAAGAACACAAGAACAAGCGAGGATAAATCG
This sequence comes from uncultured SAR116 cluster alpha proteobacterium, assembly GCA_902623185.1. Taxonomy (GTDB): domain Bacteria; phylum Pseudomonadota; class Alphaproteobacteria; order Puniceispirillales; family Puniceispirillaceae; genus MED-G116. Next base: position 25,866 of record CACNSW010000021.1, on the reverse strand, counting down.
TGGCAGAAGTAACGATGGTCTCTACTTATGAGGTAGAGGTGGTCATTAACGATGGACCACTCACTCACTGGGGTAGGCCCCGGACATATTAGAAACCGTAAGCCGATGTCTGACCATGACTATGATGAGCTAAAAACGCAAGGTCCATGAGTCTGTCGTGTCCAACTTCGTTTCTACAGTCCACGGCACTGGAAGCAGCCATCATCTACATCATCCTAAAAACAAAACAACGCCGCAGGACAAGGGCGCCAGACAACGCCGCCTCCCTCCAAGAGGCTGTTGGTAAGATCGTAGGTGACCTTTTGATCGGACATGAGGTCAAAGATGCTGATTGGTCGTATCATCGCATCGCTACCTCAGCTTGCAGTAACGGACCAATCGAATACAAGACGTTCAAATCCATGATGGAGACAATGGAAAAGGCTGCTCTGATCGAAGTGTCTTTTGGCCGTTATGCCAAGGGGGTAAAGTTTGAGATAATGACCATCACCTGACTCACGCTAGTCAAAAGAGAAAATTTACGTCAGAGACTGAAGGTAAAAAGAAAACGCCCAAAATGGACCTTTATGTCGTCGACCCAGAGCATAAAGGGGCAGCACCAAGCAAACCAAAGGACGCGATGGACAATGAAAGCCAGAAGGCTTACTACACCCGAAAATACATGGAAATCCATGCCGCCAAAAAATCCAACGATTAAACTTGTTGGACTTTTTTTCTTTGGCTTGATATTAAGGTAACTAATATTCAGTTTATTTGATAATAAACAAATGTTTTCAGCGTACTAAAATTGATAATGTGTCGCATCTAAACCCTTTGAAACAGGGCACCTAAAGGCTTACGTTTAAAAAGAAGCAGCAATAGGAGGGCTAAATGGGCGACGAAGCTGGGAGTGGTGGAAGCTCCAATTTAGAATTTTGGTACAGGTTAGCTGGATTGAAACGCTAGCAATATGGGAAATAGAGAATGGGGTCACATAACGGTGGCCCTTTTTTTCGTGGTTAAAGGGACCACTTAATTTAAACAAACCGATGGAGAATTTCATGACAGAGACCAAGGCAATAAAGACGTTAGGTAAGAAGGGTCTCTACCTTGTCTCACCTGAGCAAAAGCCAGGGATTAGCTGGCCTTCCCGGCCAAAAGATGCGCTGCCTGATGACGGCCAATATAGTTACTACGCCCGTAAATACATGGAAGCCAAATCTGCCCGATCTACACCTGAGGTAGCAGCAGCCGAGCGTGAATCAGATAGTTGATGAACTAGAAAAAAAACAATCGGCTGGTTAAAGATCAAAATCGGACCGCTTGGATTTGTCTGGAAAATAGGTCTCTGTGAAAAATAATTGTCGCTAAATTGATATCGGTTTTCCTTGAAGTTTAGGTTGCTAGTGATAGTTTGGCGGTATGAAAGACACCTACCGTTGCTTAACAGTTGCGCTGTTGTGGTCGACTGTTGCGCTTTGCCTTGCTGGTCTCGCATTTGGCCCAGATTTTTCTGATGGCAACAAAGCTAGGTTGTTTTTTGGATTTGTGGGTGGCGGCTGCGCAGTTCACAAAGTAATTAATTGGACTTTTTAGCACAAAGAAATTTCCTCAGAGTGAACATGCTGGAAATATTTATCGAAATCAGCATGATTTGGTTGCGTACCTTTTTGATCGTAACGATTATCGTTGTGGCGTTGGCATTAATCTTCATGCGTTTCAAGTAAACATGGATTTTTCTGTTTAAGGTAAAACACTATTTGTCACCATTGCAATTCTAGCCTTTGATGCCACCTACTCGTCGTTAGTAAGTTACATCGTCAATATTGGAGCTAATTAATGACTGAGGCGAAGAAATGTGGATGCGGCCGCTCACCGAGTGGTAAATGTATAGGCTGGCACGGGCTTTCGGAAGCAGATTATCAGAAAAAGCTTTCCGCTTATAAAGCGCGAAAGAAGGACAACGTCGATAAAGCAGCGTAATTTTTCAGAACGGTTTTTTCTGCTGCCGTAGGAACGGAAAAACACCACCTGTATCTGTCCGCATCTCCATCAAGACAACTCAAAAAGCGTCTTAACAACGCAAAACAAGTGTCTTAGCCTGCTTCAAAGGGCGGACAAAAATAAATCGGCGCCTTACTTGTTTCAAAAACTTGTCTTCTTAGGAAAGGCGCAGTCGTGCATCTGACTTAGCTTCAGGACCCGCTGGTTAGGCTTAGTAAAAAGGCCCACAGTGATACGTGCATATAAACAGCATCCTAGCGTCCCATTTATCCGACAATGCAGCAACAGGTCCGTTCGACGGAGGTGTGACAACTAAAAATTGCGCCTTTATTACTATTTGAATGAAAATGACTCTTTGGATCTAAGTAGGGGCTTCAAAATCCGCTTGTTGGATGTTCGGGTCCCACTTTAGCTAACATTTTTTCAATGGTTTGAGCGAAGGTAGACGCAAGTTTATATGCACCTAGTCCACTTGTGCCAAAATAGAAACACCCTTCGCTTTTTTATAAAGTGTGATACCCGAGAAAAAAGAGGCATTCCGCTCAGAAATGCAATTCTTAATCTTATTTAGCTAGAATCAAATATACCCAATAACAACCGGTGTTTTCTTTACATATTAATTCTTCAAGATTAGTTAGCAAAATTTAAATAACAAAAGGCCCTATCGAGTTTGTTTCCGTGCATTGGCAATCTGCACTTTATCAATGAGATGTTTGGAAGATATCTTGAGTTAAGTCAATTAACTCGTAAAAATGAGATTGGTTAAGCTTCAAAGCTTAGATCAAAAAATTTTTTTCTCTTTATTTGAGTATACTTAATGTCGAGTAAATAATTAAAAATCTTATCACTCGCACCGGGACCGCCATATGGACTCACCGCGCCGGGAAGTTTTTTCTGGAATTCTTTTGAATACATTAGATTTAAGGCTCGAGTTATACTTTCAGCAGTTGGATCACAGTCAATCACTGAACCAGACTTCAGTCTTCCAGACTGACGGTCACCAATATTTATCGTTGCCTTTTTCAAAGTTGGGGCCTCCGCAATACCACTCGAAGAATTGCCAACTACCCCATCACAAAAGTGCAAGCAGGACAAATAAAGGCGATGGCCAAGCGAAGGGTACGAAGCGGCATTAGGGTTTTGTTCACAAAACTGCTTGATTTTGTCTCTAATGACTCGATTTTCTGGATCAGCATTGGGCAAAGTTATGATTATGTTCGTATCCTGTAATTCGCCTAGTGCCTGTAAAAGTTCGTGAATCTGTTCGTTTGCGGATTTGGGCTGCAAAGTTACTGGGTGAAATGTGACAATTATATTTTTTCGCAAAAATTTCCTGCCAAGAGCTTTTTCGACATCAGATCGAGTCAACAATTTTGTTTTTGAAATACTATCAACTCCTAACCCGCCAACGAGAAAAACCGTTTTTGGATCCTCTCCCATCTGAAGAACACGCCTCTTATAGGCATTTGACGCGACAAAATGTAAATTAGAGAGCTTCGTTATCGCATGTCGTATTGCATCATCGAAAGCGCCAGAGGTAACCTCTCCACCATGTAAGTGAGCAATAGGGATACCAGAAAACAATGCAGAAACTGTTATTGCGAGTATTTCATAACGATCTCCAAGTACAATAACCACGTCTGGGAGAAGTTTTTCAAAAACTTGTGTAGCTCCGGTCAATGCATCTCCAAACCCTCTACTTGCTCCTGTAGCAGTGTCGTCTACCGTGTGGATCTCTATCGTATTATCTATTTGAAATCCATCTGCTACTATTTCATCCAACGTGTAACCGAATTCTGGGTTGGTATGGGTTCCAGTTACGATCAGATGCAGTTCAGTTGCCTCATGCTCTCTAATTTGCCGCATGAGATACTTTAACAACCCATAATCTGCACGAGTGCTCGTCACCACAGCCATTTTCTTCATAAAACTATTAACTCGTCTATATCGAAGTCTTTTTTAGCTTTCTTCCCAATAACCTTGTGCCAAAGCATCGGAGATATTCCAATTGCAGGTCGCTTGGCGACAATGTTTTTTTCGCTGAATCTCTCCCCCAATTTTATAGGTCTTGAGGCTACTAATGACCGACGTACCGGTATTAAATTTATTCTTTCGCTAGGAGTAACAAGTTTTTCCTTTGAGCCAAGAGCCAACTCAGTTTCCCTTATAGCGTCCACCATGCTCTTAAATTCTTGTGGATTTAAGCTAGCTTTTTGATCAGGCCCTGGGAGTTTTCGATCGATTGTAAAGTGTTTTTCAATAACTTTAGCCCCAAGTGCGGCCGCAGCAATTGGCACCGCAATGCCCTCAGTGTGATCCGAATACCCAACACTGATGCCAAAATGATTTGAGATATGTTTCAAAGCTTTTAAATTTACATCATTGAATGGGGTGGGATATTCAGTGTTACAGTGTAAGATTGTGATATTATCCCGTTTAGCGCCAGATTTCTCCAAAACAGCGATTGCATCTGAAATTTCCTGAATAACAGACATGCCAGTCGACAATAAGATAGGTTTGTTGTATTTGCCAATGCGCTCAAGAAATGGAAGGTTAGTTATTTCACCTGATGGAACCTTATGCATTGGCTGGCCCAAATCCTCTAAAAAATCCAAGCTCACTAGGTCAAAAGCTGACGCAAAAAAAACGATACCGCGCTCGTCACATTTTGCCTTTAAACTCACGTATGCATCTAACGGAAAATGTAAAGATCTAATCATTTCCAGTTGATTTTCAGAGGAACACATAGAATTTATTTGATATTGAGACTTAGATGCACTCGATGTTGCTACCAATTCTGGAACAGCGGCTTGGAACTTAACGGCATCTGCACCGGCTTTGACTGCTTCATCAATTAATTGAAAAGCTAGCGACATATCTGCATTATGGTTCACACCTACTTCAGCGATGATGAAAATCTTTTTCATACGCGTCACTCTAGGCATTACCTTTGTAATTCATAAGGCAGATATATGCTTTTGTAGACCATTTTTAATCCTTGCCTTAAGCTCACTTTGGGACCCCAGTTAAGCTCGGCCCTTGCTTTATCAAAATTCAAATTAAATGTTGCTTTGACGCACTCAGCCCTTTCACCCCCTTCAGCCACTAGCACCTTACCTCCTCCAAACAGTTCAACACAACTAGTGGCTAAAGAATGAAATGAAATCATATCACCGGATGCAACATTAAAATCGGTCCATTTTTTATTTTTCAATATTTCGTAAACAGCAGACGACACATCATATGCATGAATTAAATCAATAGTGCTCTCAACCGGAGGGAACAACTTGATTTCGGCATTATTAACTGCGCTCTCGATATATTTCCTTATAACCTTCGTTGCACTCATCCCTGCACCATATATCGAGGATGCTCTCACAATCGATAGTTTCAGGCCACGTTGCCGAAGGCGCCTCAGGTTATCTTCACCCAACAATTTTGATAGGCCGTAACAACCACCAAGACCACTCCACCCAAGTTCCGCTTCTTCGTGAATGTCCATTGCGTGGGGGTCGAGATATGAAATCCCACCGGATATATAAATCAATGGTATGTCGTTTGATAAAGCCCACAAACCAAGATTTAAGCAAGCATGTGTATTGGCCAAAAAAAGTACAGAGGGCTCTACTGAAATGTCTTTTGGAACAATTGCACCTGCATGCACAATTGCCTTCACATTTGGGAAAAATTCTCTGAAGTTGTCGTCAGTGCACCATTCTGTTAAATTCCAAGCGTTTTCGTCATGCTTTCCATCCCTGTTATTTTCAATAACTTTCAGCCCTTTACTTTTAAGGACCGCTTTTATGTGTTTTCCCAATACTCCACTTGATCCAGTCAAACCAACAACATCTAAAACCATTTGTTTACCTTGCCCTTATGGATGTTTGGATCACAGTTGTCTGAGGTTACTTTTTCTACAAAAACCTCTTCATTATACCGAAAGGCAAGCCCCTCTCTAATACATGGCTTTTCAATTGGTACACCATAAAAAAAGCTAAGAAGAGCCATTTTAGGCTCGTTGAAACCAAAGTGTGCCCTTACGGCAGTAGTACCAGAAAACCTAGCATTGAACTCAAATGGAATTGGGACTCCATCTCTTACCATCAATTGAATATTTATCGAACCAATAAAGTCTAATGAACCGCCTATCTCAAGCAGTGGGTTCTTCAAAGCGGGATTATCCAAAACCTCCACAACCCATGAAGTGCCTCCCTTCACAGTCCTTCGTGCAATAAAAGGACCAAGGATTTGACCGGACGCATCTTTGAATAGGCTACAGGTATATTCTTTATCCAGATTATTTGATGGATGTGCGATCAGTTCTTGAATCATGGGTAAAGGTGTCAGATTTAAAAGTTGGCTCAAATCATCCAAGTTATTAATAATACGAACATTCCTAGATGAGGTTCCATTCCGAGACTTTAAAATAAACGGAAATCCTACCTTTTTTGATATTTCAACAGCGTCATCCATGTTTGATGGCAGGAATGACTTGGCATGTGGCAATTTATTTAGCCTCAGAAACTCGGCTGTTAGCCACTTATCGTCAGCCATAGTTACAGTTTCAATGCAAGAGACTAGTACACGTGTTTCAGTTTGTTCTTCAATAATAATTTTATGCTTAGCGAAAAAATTTAATTCAAACTCCGAACCTACTAAAATTAAGTCGATATGCGACTGTTTGAGTATTTCAATAATTTTTTCTGCCGCGCCAGGCGATTCAACCTTGGGAATGATTTGTGCTTCATCAGTCCTAAAAAGAGCTGCATTGATTGGCGATATATCTGCGCCAATTATGGTTAGAGGTAGTTCACTGTAGCGAAGAGCTTTCACTATGCTTTGGCCGACACCACTGCCAGCACCCGTCACCATCACACGACAATGTTTATGCATGCGACATTGCCCTTTGAAGGGATCGGGTCATTTCACCGACTTTATCGACTGTGTGTGCATTTGATCCAAATGAAATCACCGCATTATATTCTTTACACCAGCTAAGAATCTCCAAAAAGTTTTCGTGGTAATGCGAGTTCAGCTCAAAGACAACGTTGTTGTTGGCCGCTTTTTTGATAACGTCCTTGATTTTTTTTGGGGCCGGATTTTGTTTAAACCGACGAAAACTCATACCAAAAGTGTGGCCAATGATGTTTACCTTTGGGTTCTCTAGAGCAGCCATAGTCATATCGTACTCAATTTCGACTGCCTTTGAAGGATCGGTTTCAGCAAATTGCAACGTATTCCCAGAGTTATCGATCAATCTATGCACACTTGCCATAACAAAATCGCAATTATTGCTTATTTCATCCGTAGTATCTATATCTCCAGATCTAGTCTCAACCTTTACCTCGGTTCCCACTAGCGCTTTGCAAGTATCCGCCGGCAAAGACCTTACATCTCTCGCAAAATCATCGAACCAATCTATGCTCGTTTTTCTACTGTGTTCGCTGAATAAAATAACACCCATTTCACTTCTGACTGCCGCCATGTACATTTCTTCAGCTGAGGACTCACCGTCTGTCCATGAAGTGTGAAGATGGCAATCAACAGCCGGCACAACACTGGTATTTACGCTGCGTGCCTCAAAAATGAGGCCACTTTCTTCTTGCAGAGCAGAGATTGTCAATTTGCGATCCATGTCTAAATTTTAGATAAAACGTACGGAGGGTAGCTTAGTGATTTTAATCACAATCGCGAGTAAAAAATAAAGTTATCTTGTTTGGAAACACATACAAAAGGTAACACTTTGATGGGTGCTAAAAGTGGTTAATAGCTGTAGCGTCTAATCTGTGTAGAAGTAGATGTATATTTACGTGTGGCGGGGGGTGGTTCTAGCCGTCCCATAGATGTGAAACAAACCGAGAAACATTTGTGCGCATTGACAGTGAATCGCTTGCACGTAAACTGGCGTTACACGTGCAGTTTCGTTGGTAATGGTTTATTCATTAGGCTCATAGCATCCTCATCCAGCACTATTTTTAGTGTTTCACTCTATGTAACCAATTGAATTGCAACTGGTTAACTGTCTGCTGTTGGATTGGTGTGAAACAAATGCCCCATCTCAAACTAATGCTCATTGGTTTTGGCTCATGCATTGTATTTGATGTCTGGCAACGTATTTTCCAAATTTTTACATCTATTCCACCTTCAAATTGGACACTGGTTGGACGTTGGTTTATCGGCCTCACGTCTAACGGACAGTTTATAGCAAGCCAACTTTCACAACAACCTAAGGCAAAGCATGAAACATCTATAGGATGGGTTGTTCACTACGTTGTTGGAATTGCTTACGCCTACGCGTTCTTTATTTTAGTTGAACTTGGAATATTGGAACCAACCATCACCCATGGCCTTATATTTGGAATGGTTAGCGTCTTGGTGCCATGGTTATTTTTTATGCCAGCAATGGGAAATGGTATTCTTGCGAATAAAGCCCCAAATCCAAAAATAAGTTGTGCATTAGCGTTGATGATGCACTCATTGTTTGGGCTATCTCTTGGAGTGGGATTTTCCACATTGTTGGCCTAAGTTTTATTTACAGCGTTTCCGTCCACCTATTTAGTACTTTTAATGGATACCCATTCCCATATCCATGATCAACTCCACTGGTCTTCCAACCTGCTATCGTACCAACAATATCGAATAGACATTCCACTTCTCTTAGTCTGTCACGAAAACCATACCTGAAGCTAAGAATAACACAGTCCTCTGGCACATACTGATCCAGCCACTTGTTCAATCCACCACTAGCTGAGGTAGCTTTGCAGCTGATTTCATCGCATCATTTGAGAAAGGCAAAGATATCATCATTATTAGCCTCAAAAAGGTGTTTAGAAGCCCACATAGCCTCTCTGTTTAAGGGAACTAGTTTTGATGCCTTTGTCTTTAGACTCCTCAACGGTTGAGGTTTGAGGTCTGTATGAGGAATACGGTCATTAAGTTTGATGTCTTCTTTCAATAGAACAGCAGCTTCACCAAGCCCCATTCCGGTATCACTGATAAGCGCAATCAACCAACCCATATCATCATCAATCTCTCTGCAACGAGATTGCAAAATCTTAATGTCCTCTATTGAGATAGGCCGCTTAGTTGAGCATTGTCATTATTGGGAAAGAAGGTATTTGCAACTGGATCACTTGATTTACCCACTTGAATGGCAGGTATATCCATATTCTGTAACTGAAGGCCAAGCCAGTAGTCCTCAAGGTGTTGGTTTATGGATTTGCTGGCTCGAGTAGCAGTAAAGGCTGATTTGGTTTCAAGGCTGAAGCAGAGCCCTTCAACACCATAGTGGGAGGTCAAATCGTGAGGCACACGCTGGAGATAATAGTAGATACCATCACGATTAAGCACATGATTTTCTTTGCATTTGTTTCCCATTTTGTTGCATGCTAATCCAACAGCAGACAGGTAAACTTCCGCAATTAAATTGGTTACATCAATTAAAACACTTGAGGTGGTGCTGGATGAGGGAATCGAACCCCCAACTAATCATTACGAATGACCTGTTATACCATTTAACTAATCCAGCTCTGGGTTCAAACTATTTCCATGATAGGGGACAATAGGTCATCTTAGTAATCATGAAGAAGGTCATGGACGCCACTCACTTCGGCAATATGACTGATAGTGTATTCAAGATCTTAGTTGATTAGTGACAGCCAGCCAATGCCCAAATTTGGAGAATATTCTTGGAGAAAACCTGACGTTTGAAGCCACACTTTTTGGACTAAAACTTTTAACAAGGTTGAACGATCAGCTATTTTTGGGACAAAATTTCCCTACGCCAGATGTAAAGACCAGAAAAAATAGTTAGAGTGCAACCGAATAGCATAATTGCATTCACTTGCTCACCAAGAACCAGGATTCCAGCAACCATGGAAAACAAAAGCCGAGTGTAACGAAAAGGGCTAACTACGGACATTTCTCCCAATCTGACAGCCTCAGTCATAAAGATTACACCTAATGAACCAAGAGCTACCATTGCCACAAATATAACTGTCATTTCTATATCCACTACACTCAATCCTCCTGAAAGGAAGAGCAGGACACAGCCACTTAGGCTGAATAACAAACATGAGTAAAATGAAAGAAGTAAAGTCGAAAAGTTCTCGTGAACCAACTTAGTGCCAATATCTCGTAGTGTCATCCCAACCGCAGAAATAAAAACGAGAGTTGTCATCGCGTCAAAGCTTTGTGTGCCTGGTTGCACAATGAATAATGCTCCTACAAAACCAACTAAAATTGCTAATGCTCGTCGTATACCAACACGCTCGCCAAGGAAAATTGATGCGGCAGCAGTGACCATTAATGGTACAGTTTGGATGACTGCACCAATTGTGGATATGGGGACATAGACTAACGCCAAGCACATGCTATTTATGGCAATTAGGTCACCGACATTTCTTAAAACCACCGCAGGGTCAACCAAAGGAGATAGTCGAATAGACTCCCCCTTCAACCTCATTAACCCCCAAAATATCATTACAGAACCAATCCCAAGAACAACCATTACTTGCCCGATTGGTATGGTTTGACTAGCAATTTTAATCAGTAAATCGGCGAACGTTAAACAACCCATTGCAGCTATCATTAAGATTATGCTCTTAAGATTTTCTCTTGCGGTTGTCTTGGTTAAGAAATGTTTTATAGCTTGCCCTGTAAAATTATTTTTCGGCACTTCTTATAACAGTCCAACTACCCACAGTGTGAAACGGCACTACGTGATGAGTCAACGCCCAAGCATTAGTTATGTGCGAAGCACTTTAGATAAGTCAACGTGCTAAAGAATTCAAAAACGACTTTTAATGCCTCACTATTTGTTGGCCTTCCAATAATCAGTTCAATCTCGTGATGGCACCGCCAAGCTAAAATCGATCAACTGGGTCCTCTGTCTGATTCTCGGCTCCCAATCATGCGAGATACGGGGACGCTCTGATAATCAAGATTTAAGAGTTATGAAAAGGTTTTTGTTTGGTTGTGCAGGCCTTAGCGGTAATTTTTATCGATTTAGACTAGAAAAAATTTGGATGCGAAGAAATGCTTGGATAGAGAAAATAAACGGTGCCTAATTTTTTGCCTAACTGCATTTCTTATCTGGTGTGAAGCAGAAAACTAAATCGCGTATCAACAGCGTGTAAGTAATTGATACCCTGGTGTGGCAATCGCCTGAACGGTGGTGATGGGTGCTTTGTCTATCCAAGTCGTGCGTTCGACAACAAAGAGTGCTACACCGATTTTTACCTGAAGCAAATCGGCGAAACGGTCGTTTGCTGAGATTGCAAATAAGCTCACATCACAACGGCTGTAGGGCTGATTGAGCAACAACCATTCGTTTGCACTTTGTTGGGTGAAATCCACCTCCCTAGCTTCTGGCACTGTTTTGAGGCTAATCCACCGATCCTCTAGGATATAGGGACAACCGTTGGAAAAATGTAGCGCCTCCACCTGAAGCATATGATGAGGTGTCGATAGCTCAAACTTTGCCATAACTTTGCGGGGTGGCAATGCTTGCGAACGACGGATCAATTGATGCCCATAGCGAGCTCCCTTCTGTTCGACTTCACGTCTAATTATGGGTATATTTAAAGTAGCCCGCGTAACTGGCTCCGAGCGCACTCTCGTACCGCCTTTACGTCTTCGCTCAACAAGGCCACTGTTAGACAAATCTTGCATTGCGCGTTGGACTGTCGAGCGAGCACAATTAAGGTTATCGGCTAAATCAGCGTCGCGAGGCAGACGGTCGCCCGGTCCATAGCGTCCACATAATATCGCATTATGGATCGTGTCCCGCACATTTCTCCAGGATAGGCGTCTGTTTATATTCACAATTCCTGCCCAATCTTTTTTGAAACCTCAATATATCTCTCAACAATGCGTTTGCGGTGAATGTGACGACCGCTCACCACCATGTGCCGACCAGCGCTCCAAACGTCTGTAACACAATCACGCCCATGTCCGGTAAAGATAAGACTATCTAGAACGGCATCTCCTACTCTATTGCACAGAAATTCGTTATCGGTTGAAATCGCTATTAAATCAGCGATTTTTCCTTCTGCAATCTCACCAGATGGGCGGCTGGCTGCTTGAGCGCCAGTTAGTGTAGCGGTTTCAAAAAGATACCTGCCGGTTGAGCGATCTGGTGTCGCCATTGCTGCACGGCTGAAATCTCGCAACCGCTGGGAATAGTCTAATGTAGCAAGCTCTTCCCACAACGCTATATGGATATTGCTGTCTGAGCCCAATCCGAAGCGGCCACCAGCATCTTGAAATGTAATACCATTGAAGGTACCGTCCCCGAGGTTGGCCTCGGTTATCGGGCACAATCCAGCAACGGCGCCCGTTGCAGCCAACTTTTTTGTTTCCTTCTTCGTCATTTGTGTACAGTGGATGAGGCACCATTCAGCGCCAACGTTTGCATTTGCTAGTAGCCATTCCACTGGCCGAGCGCCAAAATGTGCCTGGACTTCTCTGACTTCTGCTTTTTGCTCTGCAAGGTGCATATGTATTGGGCCGGTAGAACAAATCTCGTTCATTCTCGCCAGTGCACCTGGCGTAACGGCTCGAAGAGAATGGGGCGCAACTCCAATTTTATAATCGTTATGCGCCTGCAAAACGGCATTGGCACTCTCGTTATGTAACTTACAAAATAGATCCCAATCGCATCCAAATCGGCGTTGTCCCTCTTGCAGCAAGCGTTTATCGCAACCCCCGTGCATGTAGAGTACAGGCAGTAACGTCAAGCCTATGCCAGCGTTTTGTGCTGCAGAAACAATACTCTCAGCCATTTCAGACAAATTATGGTAAGGAACACCATTAATGTCGTGGTGCAGGTAGTGGAATTCTGCCACTGCACCGTAACCGGCCTCTAACATTTCCATAAAGACAAGTTCTGCAATAGCTTTAACATGGTCCGGTGTCAGTCGGTCTAAAAAGTGATACATCAGTTGCCGCCAGGTCCAAAAATTGTCGCTAAGGTCGGGACCGCGTTTCTCGGTTAATCCGGCCATTGCGCGTTGAAAGGCATGACTGTGTAGATTTGCAGGCGCGGGCAGTAGTAGGTCGATTGACGCTCGAGATGATGCCGCGCTTTTGGAAATCTGGTTAATTTTTCCGTTATAAATTTCAATACAAAGATTGCGTGCCCAACCATCCGGTGTAAGTACATGGCGGGCATGGATTTTGGACATAAGCAACCTCCATTGACAAAATATGTAGGTACATAATAACATTAAGTATCTGTTCTAACAAGGAGACAGTATGTCCAAACGTCTGTTGATTACTCATGCTTCCATTGCGACGATGAATGAGCAAAGCGCCGGATATGGACTTATCCATGATGGTGCTGTTTTAATTGATGGCGACCAGATCGGCTGGGTTGGCCGAACTGAGGACATAGATGGTACGTTAGGTGATGTTAGGGAATGGGATGCTGGCGGATGTCTGGTGACTCCAGCTCTCATAGACTGCCATACCCACATTATCCATGGTGGCAACCGTGCGCGTGAATTCGAAATGCGACTAAATGGTGCAACTTACGAAGAAATCGCGCGTTCTGGTGGAGGTATCATCTCGACAGTTTCGGCGACGCGTGAAACTAATGAGGAAGTATTGCTTGAGGAGTCATTAAAACGTGTGGACGCCTTGATTGCTGAGGGGGTTGGCGTAGTCGAAGTAAAATCTGGTTATGGTTTAGATCTGGATACTGAGCTAAAGATGCTCCGCGTTGCGCGGGCTATTGGTGTAGTGCGCCAAATTCGTGTTCTTACGTCTTTTCTCGGGGCCCACGCTACTCCCATAGGTATGAGATCTGATGATTACATTGATAGGGTCTGCATTCCCGCTCTTGCAGCGGCGTATTCTGAGGGTCTTGTTGATGCCGTTGATGGGTTCTGTGAGCGCATTGCATTTGACCCTCTACAGATCAAGCGCGTTTTTGAAAAAGCCCAACAGTTGGCTTTGCCGATAAAACTACATGCAGAGCAACTTTCAAAGTTTGGCGGCATTAAACTTGCTGCGAATTATGGTGCGCTTTCTGCCGATCACGTGGAATTTGCTGACGAAGAAGATGTCGCTGTCATGGCTGGTGCAGGCACCGTTGCTGTTTTGCTGCCGGGAGCGTATTACACGCTTCATGAAACGCAGAAACCACCTGTGGATTTTTTTCGGAAATATAAGGTGCCTATGGCGGTGGCAACGGATTGGAACCCTGGCTCATCACCGCTGGGATCACTTTTGCTTTCTATGAACATGGCTTGCACGCTTTTTGGCCTGACGCCTGCAGAGGCGCTTCTTGGCACAACCAGAAATGCTGCTCGTGCGCTTGGCCTTAATGATTGTGGTATTGTCGCGCCGGGAATGCGGGCAGATTTGGCATTGTGGGATGTTAAGAATCCAGCGGAGTTAAGTTGTTGTTTTGGTGTGAATGCCCTTAAAACTAGGTTTTTTGAGGGAAAAACATGAATAATTTACTTCAGCCAGCAGCAACGAGCCTTAAAACGCTTGAAAGAATTTGGCGCGATAGTTGTATTGAGGTGCGTCTTGTGCCTGAGGCTAAGGCGGTGGTCGAAATGACAGCTGAACAGGTGCGTGTCGTTTCAATGGGTGATAAGCCGATTTATGGTGTTAACACTGGGTTTGGCAAGCTAGCGTCAGTCCGAATTTCACCAAATGATATCAGAGCGCTGCAACACAATTTAATAATGTCGCATTGTTGTGGTGTAGGAGAACCGTTAGATATCCCAACGGCCCGATTGATGATGGTCTTGAAACTTTTATCGCTGGGCCGGGGAGCTTCAGGAGTAAGATGGGATATTTGTGCGTTTATTGAGGCTATGTTGAACCGTGGTATTACTCCCCTGATTCCCACACAAGGGTCGGTTGGTGCTTCGGGTGACCTTGCTCCATTGGCACATATGGCGGCCGCTATGATAGGCGAAGGTGAGGCTTTCTGGGGTGATGAGTGTATGCCTGCTAAAGTCGCTCTCAAACAGGTAGGTTTGTCACCAATTGTATTAGGCCCAAAAGAGGGACTTGCACTTATAAATGGCACGCAGTTTTCAACCGCCTGCGCACTTGCTTCACTATTCGATACTGTTCGAATGGTGCGTAGCTCGATCGTAACCGCCGCGATGTCGACTGATGCGATTATGGGTTCCACGCAACCTCTCAGACCCGAAATTCATGCCCTACGTGGTCAGAAAGGACAAATCGAAATCGCTGCCGCGATGTCTGAAATCATGATTGGAAGCGAAATCCGTGAGAGCCACCGAGATGATGACACCCGTGTTCAGGATCCGTATTGCATTCGCTGTATGCCGCAAGTTGCAGGTGCTTCGCTAGACCTTCTTCGGTTCGCTGGGCAGACGCTAGAAATAGAGGCCAACGCTGTTACTGATAATCCGCTTGTTACAGAAAATGGAATTTTGTCGGGAGGAAATTTTCATGCCGAGCCTGTGGCGTTCGCTGCCGATCAGATAGCGATAGCACTTGCAGAGTTGGGAGCCATAGCGCAACGCCGGGTGGCACTGATGGTAGATCCTACTTTAAGTTTTGATCTGCCTCCCTTCCTGACCCACGCACCAGGGTTAAATTCAGGCTTTATGATTGCTGAAGTCACCACTGCTGCATTGATGAGCGAGAATAAGCACCTTGCGCATCCTTGTTCTACTGACAGCACTCCAACTTCTGCTAATCAGGAGGATCATGTCAGTATGTCGGCCCATGGTGCCCGCCGTTTACGGCGCATGGTTGACAATTTGTCAGTTATACTTGGGGTCGAAGCTTTATGCGCCGCTCAAGGTATTGAGGCACGTGCACCACTTACAACTTCTTCCTCCATCCAAATGGTCATTAATTGTTTGCGATCAGTGGTATCGCCCCTAACTTCTGATAGATACATGGCATCTGACCTTGAGGCGGCAGCGGATTTAATCAAGTCCGACGTACTTGCTCAATCTGCTGGTGTAGTAATTGGAATATGACTCACTCTGTGACACCAATGCCAACGACTAAATTTTGAGAGTTAAACTTTTTGGAGGTTGTTATGAACAATCTGCTTCATAATATCAGAAATGTTTATCCGCCAACGGGTAATGAAATTACCACCAAGAGTTGGTTGACCGAGGCGGCTATGCGGATGCTGATGAATAACCTGCACCCTGATGTTGCAGAAAGTCCTCATGAACTTGTTGTCTATGGTGGAATAGGTAAGGCAGCAAGGACGTGGGAAGATTTTGATCGTATTGTTGCTAGTTTGAAGGAGCTTGAGTTGGATGAAACGCTTCTTGTACAGTCTGGGAAGCCAGTTGCTATCATCCAGACCCATGAAAATGCACCTCGTGTACTGATAGCCAACTCGAATATTGTGCCTTATTGGGCTAATTGGGATCATTTTAACGAGCTCGATAAAAAGGGTTTGATTATGTACGGTCAAATGACCGCTGGCTCTTGGATCTACATTGGCAGTCAGGGCATCGTACAAGGCACTTACGAAACGTTCGCTGAGGCTGGTCGTCAACATTATAATGGTACTTTGGCAGGCAAGTGGATCCTAACTGGGGGCCTAGGTGGTATGGGTGGTGCTCAGCCTTTGGCTGCTGTCATGGCAGGGGCGTGTTGCCTTGTTGTGGAATGCAACCCGGAAAGTATAGATTTACGGCTTCGTACCCGCTACGTGGATGAAAAAACAGACCACCTAGAAGATGCTCTTGAGATGGTACAGCGTTGGACACAAGCTGGCAAAGCCAAATCCGTAGCCCTTTTGGGCAATGCAGCGGATATTTTTCCAGAAATTCACAGGCGTGGTTTACGACCTGATATCGTCACTGATCAGACCAGTGCACACGATCCACTTAATGGTTATCTGCCGCAGGGCTGGAGTATGACCCAATGGCGTGAGGTGCGTAAAAGTAATCCAAAAGCTGCCGAAGCAGCATCGCGCGCGTCAATGAAAGAGCACGTAAAAGCGATGGTAAATTTCTGGAACGAAGGGATACCCACACTGGATTACGGAAATAATATTCGCCAAGTTGCGTTAGAAGAAGGGTTGGAGAATGCTTTTGCCTTTCCCGGCTTTGTGCCCGCATATATTCGCCCATTATTTTGCAAAGGGATTGGTCCTTTCCGCTGGTGCGCACTTTCGGGGGATCCAGAGGACATTTACAAGACAGATGAAGCCATGAAGGGCCTGTTTCCAAATAATGCTCATTTGATAAAATGGCTGGAGATGGCCAGGGAACGAATTACTTTTCAAGGCTTACCAGCACGCATTTGCTGGCTTGGGCTTGGGGACCGCCATATAGCAGGTTTGAAGTTTAATGAAATGGTGGCGAGCGGTGAACTGAACGCTCCTATTGTTATTGGCCGTGATCACCTCGACGGAGGATCTGTGGCAAGTCCAAACCGTGAAACAGAGTCAATGAAGGATGGTTCTGACGCTATCAGTGACTGGCCTTTACTAAACGCACTTGCCAACACCGCTAGTGGCGCCACCTGGGTTAGTTTACACCATGGTGGTGGTGTTGGTATGGGCTTTTCCCAGCATGCAGGCGTGGTAATAGTTGCCGATGGTACACCTGAAGCAGCAGTGCGCCTGCAGCGTGTCCTTTGGAACGATCCTGCTTCGGCCGTCTGGCGCCACGCTGATGCCGGCTACGATGTCGCCTTGGACTGCGCGAAGGAACATAACCTTCGCCTGCCTGGGATCTTTGGGAATTGAGTCAGGAATCTTTCTCCTACAAACTTTTTTGCGTGCTGATAGTTGACCAAGCAGCAAAAAGTTACAATACCTCGAAACTTATTTTGGACTGATTTAATGCAAAACCACTGCTCAAGCTTGCTGCAAATTTATTGTCTGAAGAGCTTCACGCCCTAATCCTTCCCCGGCTTCCTTGTAGAGGTTGAAAGAGGGAATTCCCAACTCAAGCAATTCCTGAACTTCCGACTCATGCTTTGCAATTGCCACAATCTTGCAATCTAATCCGCTTGCCTGAATACGTTCTGCTGCAAAAATATTGCTTTTGTGATTAGGCATCGCTAGCAATATCATTTCCTCTGCAGGTTCTGAAATTCTGACCATATTCCAAAAATCGGTATCTGTGGCATCCGCCACTTTGACGTTGTAGCCTTGCCTAGAGAGCTCATTTGCACGCTCTTCGTTAAGTTCTATACCTAAGACTTTATTCGGTCGAGATTTGTTCAAAGATGAGTATGCTCCAGCTCCTACACGCCCCATCCCAATTACCAATATAGTAGAGTCTTCCGTGTCAAGTATTTCGTCTTTCGGGTTGAGTTTACTTTTTTGGTAGATGTCCCAAATTTTTTTGTTGTTCTGATAGGTTACTTCAGCCTTGGCGCTGAAGGGTGCTGCAACCGCAAAGCTAACACTCACTGCTATTGCCATGACTAGAAGCCAGTCAACCGAGAGAAAGCCTTGCGAAACACCCAGCGCCGCAACAATCAAGCCAAATTCAGAAAAATTACCCAGTGTTATTGAGCTAAACAAGGAGGTACGGGCTCTTAAGCCAAATCGCGTTGTTATGATCATGTAAAGCCAAGTTTTTACTGGAAGCATTAAAACCAAGGCTACGGCCGTCAAAATGACAGGTAGATTCGGCAAACCTTGCATGCCGACCGACAAGAAAAATCCGACCAACATTAACTCTTTAAAACTTAGTAGTGATTTTGCTAACGCTTTGGATTTAGGGTGATTTGAGATTACTATACCGAGTATTAAGGCCCCAAGGTCGCCCTTCAGATCTACGGAGTAGAAAAATTCATAACCAGCGCCCAAAGCAAAAAATAATCCACTTACAACCAAAAGTTCACCATGACCTGCATAATCGAGTAGCTTGTATATGGCTCTGCGAACATGGGGTATAAGCAACGCAAAGACCAATATTGCTGTTAAACTTGGGTATTTACCTTCGCTTACTGTAAGAAATACAACTGCAAAGATATCTTGCATAACCAAAATACCGATTGCGACTTTGCCATAAAGGGCGCTCATATCGCCCTTTTCCTCTAGAACTTTTACGGCGTAAACGGTGCTGGAAAAAGAGAGACCAAAAGCTAAAATAACAATAGAAAGCGCAGATAATTCAAACAAAGGTATGTTGAAGATCAGTTGTCCTGCCAAAATAACGCAAGAGAAAAAAAGTGTAGATACGATAATGTGGGCAACTGACGTCCCCCATACTTCTGCGGCTGCTAGATCCCTGAGCTTTAATTTTAAGCCGATTGAAAACAGTAATAGTGTTACGCCAAGATCTGAAATTGTTTGTAATCCATCTGGAGCTTCTAAGCCGGCAAAATTATAAACGAAGCCGGCTACAAGAAAACCAACCATTGGCGGGAGGCCAAATCGGCTTATCAGCAAACCAAAAAACCAAGCGAACGAGACTAATGTGATGATCATGGGATAACTCCCTTGAGTTTTAAATTCGGAAATTAGTTCATAGGCATGAAAGAGGACCCACTAACACGGTGCCAATATGAGGCAAGTCGTGGATCTTCAACAGTTTCGCCCCTGATCAGAGCTCCATCATCAACTTTTGGATAGATTTGATCAGCAAGTTTTATTTGGCTTTCTGATAACCGACGAACAATATGTCGTCTGTTTAACTCTTGAGGATGCATTAGCCCACTTGCCTCAAGAAGTTCTTTTACAGCAAAACGGGTATTTTTCTGAAAATTTCGTACTCTTTCGGCTCGTGATTCTATGTTAATTGCTCGATAACGCTTTTCATCCATAGTCGCCACGCCAGTCGGGCAACGTCCCGAGGAGCAATCTCGCGCCTGAATGCATCCTAATGAGAACATGAACGGCCTCGCCATGTTACACCAGTCTGCTCCCAAGGCACATATCCTAACTATATCATACCCACTTACAACTTTTCCTGAAGCAGCGACCTTGACGCGATCTCTCAATCCAGCTCCCCTGAGTGCATTATCAACAAAAACAACAGCGTCTCGTAATGGACTTCCCAGATGGTCGGTAAACTCAACTGGTGCTGCTCCAGTTCCACCCTCCGACCCATCTACTGTTATAAAGTCAAGTTCAATACCGGTCTCTACCATTGCTTTTACAATAGCGACGAATTCCCAGGGATGCCCTATGCAGAGCTTTATTCCTACCGGTTTTCCACCGGACAAATTGCGGAGTTTATCAGCAAATTGAAGCAACTCGTTAGGTGTTCCAAATGATGAATGATTATGGGGTGAAATAACATCTACGTATGCCTCAACACCTCGGGTTTCAGCGATTTCTGGTGTAACTTTTGGCCCAAGAAGCATTCCGCCATGCCCAGGTTTGGCGCCTTGGCTCAATTTGATCTCAATCATCTTTATTTGAGGTAACGTTGCTTTCGAGACGAATGATTTTGGATCGAATTTCCCGTCTTCTGTTCGGCATCCAAAATAACCAGTAGAGATTTGCCATATAGTGTCTCCACCCCCTTGTTCATGGTATTTGGACAACGCTCCTTCGCCAGTATTGTGCGCGAAACCGCCCAGTTTTGCGCCAGCTGAGAGAGATTGAATAGCGTTTGGTGAGAGTGACCCAAAACTCGTCCCTGATATATTCAGAACAGAGATATCATAAGATTTTGTTCCCACGCCAACAGTGATCCTAAAATCGTCGTCGGGAATATGTGAAGGAGAGATTGAGTGATTGAGCCAGGTGAAATCGTCCATATAATGATTTTCGTCTGATCCAAATGGCCTCGCTGCTAGTATCTCTTTTGATCTTTGGTAAACCATTGACCTTTGATTTCTTGAATATGGCAGCTCATCCTTGTCAGACTCCCAAAAATATTGTCTGAGTTCAGGTCGTATTGATTCCAATAAAAATCTGAATCGACCAATTAACGGGAAATTCGCTAGCACCGGTCGTTTTCGTTGAAAGAAATCGTAGAACCCCACTAGTGAAGCTAAAGCGAAGGGAGTAGAGAATATAGCTAAGGATGGGTGCAAAATGCTGGCAAGTAATATACCAAACGTCAGTACCACTGCATATATCAACACAGAATACCGTCCCCAAACCAAATCCATAATTAATTCTCCAACCAATCGATTTGTCAGAAAGATTTCGGGGTCGCCAACCCTTAAAATCTTATAAATTGTTCACATGCAGCGCGTTGCTTTAATCATAAATACTCTACTAGTTTAATAACATTCATGAATTTTTGCAGCCTCGTCAATCAAACAAGCACATTTTGAGTAAAACACTGCATTTGCAATCAGAATCACTTTGAATTTGAAATATGAAGTGTCTAGCATCGTGTTTTTGTTTAAGTGTTAAGTGCTGTTGCGGGAGTTATTATGAAAGCGTCAGATTTGTTCATCCAAGCTTTGGAGAACGAAGGTGTTGAATATATTTTTGGGATTCCTGGAGAAGAAAACCTGGATCTTTTGGAGTCACTTAGAAAATCTAAAAAAATTAGACTTGTCCTGACACGGCATGAACAAGGTGCTGCCTTTATGGCAGCGACTTATGGCAGACTTACTGGAAAAGCCGGTGTGTGCCTCGCGACCCTGGGGCCTGGTGCAACAAATTTTACGACCCCAGCGGCCTACGGTTTTCTAGGGGGATTTCCCCTTGTAATGATTACGGGGCAAAAACCTATAAAAAAGTCGAAGCAAGGCCAATTCCAGATAGTGGACATTGTTCAGCTATTTGCGCCGATTTGCAAAATGACTAAACAAATCGTAAACGCAAACACAATACCCTCCCTCGTCAGGGAGGCCTTCCGCATCGCCGAGGAAGAAAAGCCTGGCCCCGTGTTGCTTGAGTTGCCCGAGGATATTGCAGAGGAGTCAGCGGAGATGGTGGATTTGATTCCACCAGGAGAGAGACATTATGCGGTGGCAGGTAAAGAGGTCATAAAAGCGGCTGTTGATGCCATTAAAACTGCAAAACGTCCGTTGCTATTGATTGGTGCTGGCGCAAATCGGAAGGAAGCCCGTCGGGCAATATCTGAATTCATTGGTATGATCGGGGTGCCGTTTTGCAACACCCAGATGGGAAAGGGTGTCGTAGATGAAAGTTCAAGCTATTTCCTCGGCACAGCCGCTCTTTCCGACAAAGACTACTTGCACGACTATATCAAGATAGCCGATTTAATAGTGAATATCGGTCATGATGTCGTGGAAAAGCCACCATTTTTTATGGAACATGGAGGCACAAAGGTAATCCACATAAATTACAAATCGGCCCAAGTAGATCAGGTTTATTTCCCACAGATAGAGGTCGTAGGTGATATTGCCCTTTCCGTCGATGCATTAGCGAATGCCCTTGGGTCAAGGCTTGAGTTGGATTTGGGAGATTTTGAGAAAGTCAGGGACAACGTCAAAGGAGAAATTTTCCCGCTCGATGAAGAGCCGACTTTTCCAATGCGGCCACAAAACATCGTATCAGAAATTCGAAACTTGATGGGCTATCACGATATCATTGCTCTTGATAACGGTGTTTATAAAATTTGGTTCGCAAGAAATTATTTGGCATTTCAACCCAATACGATTCTACTCGATAACGCCCTGGCAACGATGGGCGCCGGGTTGCCATCGGCAATGCTCGCCGCCATGATTTATCCAAATCGTAAGGTTATGTCGATTTGTGGTGATGGTGGTTTCATGATGAATAGTCAAGAAATTGAAACCGCTGTAAGGCTGAACTTAAACCTGGTTGTTCTGATCCTTAATGATAGCTCCTATGGGATGATCCGCTGGAAACAGGCTGGTTCAGGTTTTCAGGATTGGGGCCTAGAATATAATAACCCCGATTTTGTGAAATATGCAGAGTCTTACGGGGCACATGGTCACCTCATTACCAGTACGACTGGATTTGTCGAAACGGTCGATAGAGCTTACAGAGAAGGTGGTGTCCATTTGATCGATTTGCCCGTTGATTACTCCCAGAACGTTAAAGAGTTGATCTCTGATCTACAAGATCACAAGTCGGTTGTGTGAGGATTTGTGAGATGAACCAGTTATACGTAACCAACCCTTTTGACTCATCGCCAGTTGGCTCGGTACCCATGTCGTCTGAGCAAGACGTTGAAGCCGCACTTGCCCTTGCCGATAAAACTCACAAAGCTAGCAGGAAGGGGTTGCCAAGACACGAAAGAATAGCTTTTTTGAAAAAAGCTGCCGAAATTATGAAAGGTAGGACGGACGAGCTCGCACTTCTCATCGCAGCCGAGGGTGGCAAACCTCTCATTGACGCGAAAATTGAGGTAGTACGAGCGATAGACGGTGTTGAAACTTGCGCTGCAGAGATTGCCAATCTCGCAGGCCATGAGATACCTATGGATCTGACCTCAGCTGGTGCTGGCAAAATAGCCTTCACCACCAAGGAACCTATCGGTCCCGTAGTTGCCGTTTCCGCCTTCAATCATCCGCTGAATTTGATTGTCCATCAGGTTGCGCCTGCCGTTGCCGCTGGAAATCCGGTCATTGTTAAGCCAGCAGACGACACACCACTCAGCTGTAAGGCTTTTATCGACATATTACATCAGACAGGCTTACCGGCCGAATGGGCGCAGTTTGTCTGCTGCGAAGTGAGTACTGCCCAAAAACTTGTTACCGATGACAGGGTAGCCTTCTTCAGCTTCATCGGCTCGGCCGCCGTCGGCTGGAAACTGCGTTCAATGCTTGCACCCGGAACAAGAGTCGCGCTGGAACATGGCGGTGTGGCTCCAGTTATTATCTGTCCTTCGGCCAGAAAAGAAACACTTGTTCCAAGTATCGTTAAGGGCGGTTTTTACCATTCTGGTCAAGTCTGTGTTTCGGTTCAACGAGTTTTCGCTTTTGGCTCCTCCGCCGGTGATCTTGCCGGGAGCATCGCCGATCTTGCATCAAAACTTGTCGTCGGTAACGCAATCGAGGCTGAAACGCAATGCGGACCCTTGATCCGAAATAGAGAAGTGGACAGGGTTGATGATTGGGTGACAGAAGCGGTTGAGGCGGGCGCTAAGGTTCTGATTGGAGGCAAAAGGCTGTCTGACTCATGCTATGCACCCACAGTTTTGCTCAATCCTCCCGAGAGCTGTTGCGTTTCAACCCAAGAGATTTTTGGGCCAGTTATTGCGGTCTATGAAAAACAGGCATTGGATGACGCGATAGAACAAGCTAATAGCTTGCCATTTGCTTTTCAGGCTTCTGTATTCTCAAACGACTACGCAGAGATAATGGATGCGATCAACAGGCTCGATGGCTCCGCCATCATGGTAAATGAACATTCAGCCTTCCGAGTTGACTGGATGCCCTTTGCTGGCAGGCGTTGCTCAGGCCTGGGTGTCGGTGGTATTGCCCATACCATCGAGGAAATGTCACAAGCAAAAATGGCTGTGCTGTCCATGTCTTGATTGACAAAACCAACTAATTTTACAAGAGAAACGTAATAGAGCTTCTTAAAACCCTTTATCATCATTGCCATCACGTAAACGTCACGATGCGGCGGGTATTTTGATCTACTAGCGCGCCAAGTTGTGGAACTATTAGCGGTTGATATTAGCGTTAGTCTCGTGGTTTATCCAGCTGCCATTCCAGATGCGCCTCAACAACTGGCCATTCGGAGTTAATGATCGAATACACCGCGGTGTCGCGGATAGTTCCGTTGGCCATCACTTTATGCGCACGCAGTATGCCGTCAAATTTTGCGCCGAGCCGCTCTATCGCAACGCGGCTCTGTTGATTCATCACATGCGTCCGGAACTCAACGGCGCGACAATTCAGGTTGACAAAGGCGTTGCGAAGCAGCAGCAGCTTGCACTCGGTGTTGAGCGCAGTTCTTTGCACCGATAGGCAATACCAAGTTGAACCAATTTCTAGCCTAGGCGTCTTGGGGTCGATATTCATGTAGGCTGTCATGCCAACCGCTTTTCCGGAGCGTTTGTCAATAACCGCAAAGGATTGCATAATGCCTTTAAGGCGAAGACTCTTGCGTCGCTCAATTTCCTCAGCGACTTTTTCTGGCTCGGGGATAGATGCGTACCAATGACGGTGCAATTTTCCCTTTTTTATGACCTCAGCAAGATCAAGCCCATGGTGAAACTGGAGTGGTACAATTCCAACATGTTTTCCATGCGCCTCAAAATCATCTGGCCAGACGTCCATTGTGGTCTTCTTTATCTACTTTCCAATACGGTCTGATATTCAACTGCCTATTTGAAAAGAGCTTGCATCGAAAATAATTCACAATCCACCATCATTTCATTTGTTTGGATTGTATGATCTACGACGCCCAAAAAACCCCGCCAAAATAGCTATTGGCAGGGCTGGTATACTAATTCAGAATCACTTTCCAATCAGGCTGTTTCTTTGGCTTGCCTGGAATAGAGCTGGAAAATCTACCCTTTTCCAGACAAACAGTCTTTTAGAGACCGAGCCATGTTTCGGATTAAGGTGAAATACATTTCTGGTCCTTTTTCAATGCCTGCTCCGAGTGGATCAAGAACACCTGTTCTTGCATTTGTATTCTCCGTAATGGTTAAGACCAACTTTGGCTCAAATTGTGGTTCTGAGAATACACAAGTTGCATCGAGTGACTTCACCTTTGTCTGTAATTCGCTGACCCGTTTTGCGCCGGGCAGAATTTCTGGTGACACGGTGATAGATCCAACGGCAGACACGCCAAAACGCTGCTCAAAATACTGATAAGCATCGTGAAAAACGATATACCCTTTGCCTCTGACCGGCTTTAATTCCGCGTCAATTTCCTCGACGAGGGCGTTTAGCTTGGCCATCGTCTTTTCAGCATTGGTCTCATAAGTTTGAGCGTTTGCTGGGTCAGCCTTAACGAGGGCCTCTTCGATCTCGTGGACAATCGCTTTTGCGTTCACAGGATCAAGCCAGACATGGGGATCAAACCCGTCATGGCCATGCCCC
>CACNSW010000020.1 GCA_902623185.1 uncultured SAR116 cluster alpha proteobacterium | reverse complement strand
TTGAGGGCAACAAACCAAGCACAGCAAAAGAAGAAAAAGAGCCAACTATCAGGAAAAAGCAACCAGCACCACCTCCCAAACCACCAGCTGCAAAGCCGATACAGGCATCCAAGCCTGTGCTAAAAACACAAGCAAAGCCTACACCAAACCCCAAGCTTGTGCCCAAAAAACCGTCGACAACAGCTGAGGTTATCCCAGAAAAACCAGCGTTCAAGCCCAAATTGAGCAGGGCTGAAACGGTTCAGGCTCCAAAGGCTAACCCGCGTGCGATTCCAAAAACCTTGCCAAAATCTAAACCACAACGCCAGAAGGTAAAGAATCAGGCAACCAATTTAACGCCGCCAAAACCAGCTCCAACAAAAACGCAGGTCGCCAAGACAACACAAAAAAGCAGGACGCAGGACAGCCTCGCAGCACAAGTCAACAAGCTAGTAAAGGATGAGCAGAAACGCAAGCAGGCTGCGACTGGCGTTCTGCAAAACCTTGCGAGGGTTAAAAATCAGGTTGAAGAGGCTGATAAGAAGCGCAAGGAACAGGAAAGAAAGCTGGCGTCGGATACATTAACTAAGACATTGACTGCGGCAGCGGGCAATGCCCAGAAAGTCAAAAAACCACCACGTGACATGGAATTCGGTCAGGACGTTATTGATCAGTTGCGACAGCACGTAAGTAAACATTGGGAGCCACCAGTTGGTGCTGCCGGCAATGAATCACTTATTGTTGACATAATTGTAGTGATAGATGCTGAGAGTAATGTCGTGGAAGCTGAAATAAAAGATAAATTCAAAATGAAGCTCAACAAGTATTTCAAGGTTTCGGCCCTTGAGGCGCGGCGGGCCATGGTGAAAAGTTCACCGTTGCCAATTCCACACGACCCAAACGGGAGACAACGAGAATTTGTTTTTGAGTTTAATCCAGCCTTTCTTTTGCGATGATATGTGGATAAAGGCCAAAAATGGTTGAAAGGGTGTCTAAATGGATTCGTTGAAGGTAAAACTGTCAGTTCTGACCAGCGTGCCGGCATTGATTTTAGTGCTTTGTGTTTTTGTTGCTGGCCCTGTATTAGCACAACAGCGTATCCAAATTACCGAAGGGCAGGTCGCACCGACTCCAATTGCCATTGCCGAATTTACCAATCTTGATGGTGAGATCAGCGATGCCGGCCGGCAGATTGCCGAGGTTATTTCCAATGATTTGCTCAGTTCTGGCCTGTTTGATCCAATCGATAGTGCTGCCTTTATTTCGCCGCCAAAATCACCCGCTATTCGCCCTAATTTTGCCAATTGGGCTCCACTTGGGGCAAAGGGATTGCTCATCGGATCGGCTGAAATTGATGTCGACGGCAAGCTGCAAGTGGAATTTGTTCTGTGGGATGTGATCACACAGCGCAATATCACCTCGGGCTCTGGGAATGCTAGCCCAGATGGCCTTCGCCAACTCGCCCACAAAATTGCTGATTTCGTTTATGAAGAATTTACAGGGGACTCTGGTTATTTTGATACGCAGATTGTCTACGTCGCCGAGGCTGGCACACAGTCTCGTCGTGTTAAGCGATTGGCGATAATGGATCAGGATGGCCACAACCACCGTTATTTGACTAGTGGCCTTGATCTTGTGTTAACTCCCCGTTTTTCACCGCGAACTCACGAGATCGCATATCTTAATTATTTCAACGATGAACCCAACGTCTACATCCACGACATCAGGACGGGAAGGAGCGAGCGGCTTGGCTCTTTTCCTGGTATGACTTTCGCTCCTCGTTTCGGCCCGGGTGGCGATAAACTGATAATGAGTTGGGCAAAAAATGGCCTAACTGACATTTATGAGATGGACTTGAGTACTCAGGCGATGAGTCAACTCACTAAATCGGCGTCTATTGACACTTCGCCATCCTACTCGCCTGATGGCAACAGCATCGTCTTCAACTCTGATCGGGGGGGGCGACAACAGTTGTATGTGATGGACACAGACGGCAAAAATATCAAGCGCATTAGCTTTGGTGACGGGCGTTATGCAACGCCGGTGTGGTCACCTCGTGGTGACATTATTGCATTCACTAAGATGACTGGGGGTAGGTTTTACATCGGCGTGATGAATGTTGATGGCACGGGTGAACGCCTGCTAGCCGAGGGATTTCTCGTTGAAGCGCCAACTTGGGCACCAAACGGCCGTGTTTTGATGTATTTCAAGCAGGAACCGTTTGAAGAGGATGGCACTGGGGGCGAGACAGCTCTTTATCGCGTTGACATTACCGGTTTTAATGAACGCAGGGTTATCACTCCCTCCGATGCCTCGGATCCAGCGTGGTCGCCAGTGCGATAATCTTTTGTCACTATGTGTGCTTTTGTGTCTCAAAATGGGTATTTAAATTTCTGTCCGGGAGACATTTCGCGTGAGAGAGTCGAACCAACAGTAGTTTTTATGTTTCTTTCATCGTTTTTTTGCGCTATTAACCATCTTAGATTTGTAGTCCAGTGGAGAAAAGCGGGGTCGTTTTATTGCCCGCGTTTTGATAATGCGAAAGCGTTGCACGCAATTCAGCGGCTGCTGGCATCATGACAGACCTGCAAAAAGGCGGGCAGATTATAACAGGAATTCCGGCACGCCGGACAACTTAAAATATCGGGGGCACAAAATGTTTCAACGCCTGATTGCAATCTTTGCGGCTACACTATTCCTCGCAGCCTGTGAAACCGCTTCACAGACAACGAGTGCCAGTAGTGGCGACAGTTCATCATCCACAACAACAACTACGGCATCGACATCTGCATCTTCGGCCGAAAACTCTGGCGGCACTTCTGCTTCAGATTCGTCAGGTTCGTCAGGTTCGTCAGGTTCATCGGCTTCCGCTGATGGGTCTAGCTCAGTTACGTCGACACGCACGCCCGCGGAAAAGTTGACTGCGATTGGAAACTCGGTCTATTTCGGTTTTGATAGCGCAGCACTCGATCCACGGGCGCGGCAAACCTTATCCCGTCAAGCGGCGTTCCTGAAAATGAACCCATCTATCAAAGTGACTATCGAGGGTCATTGTGATGAACGTGGCACGCGTGAGTACAACCTTGCTCTAGGCGAACGTCGCGCTTCTGCTGCCCGAGACTTTTTATTAGCACAGGGCATAGACGCGGCTCGGATTCGCACTGTTTCTTACGGCAAAGAGCGGCCGGCGGTTGAGGGATCGAATGAAACCGCTTGGTCCAAAAACCGTCGGTCTGCAACGATCATCAATTAAAAATTTGATGAAATTTGGGTTGGACGCTAATTACCATTGGATTTAGGGAGAGGAGCTTTCGGCTCCTCTTTTTATGCCCAATTTTTGCCAAAATGGTCATTTATGTCTTCAACGGTATCCTCAAACAGGCTTGTCTAAATGAATACAAAGTGATGTGAAGGCAATTATGATTAATAAAAAATTTGTTGGTCTAGTTACCATGGTTCTTTTAACCTTGACTCAGGTGTATCTCGCTGAGGCACAGAGCTACAATGCCGATGGCTCAAATAAGGCAACAAATAGTCAAACCCAGCGCACGGTTGTTCGTGCACCAGGTAACACAATAGTCGAGCGGGAATTGATTCTGCGCCAGCAGCAGCGCATGGACTTGTTTGACGCGGACCTCAAGGGTCTGCGTGGTAACGTCGAGCAGGGTTTCCGTACTTTGGAAATGCAGGTTGAACAGCTGTCTAGTAGCACCTCGACTGATGAAAGTGAAATTAGCGCTAGCATCCGGTCGTTGCAGGATAACATAGAACGGCTTACAGACTCTTTAGCAATGACCAATCGCCGGATGGAGCGTACGCTTGAAATTACTTCTGATGTCGAATTTCGTCTGCTTCGTATGGAAAAGCGAATGCAGACCTTAATGACGCTTGGTGGTGAGGATCTGGCCAATGCAGCGGTTGCAGTTGATACATTGCCGGCTGAGCCGGGCGGGCAGATTAATATTCAACGCAATGTTGGTGATGGTACGACTACATGGTCGGTTGGAGAAAAAGCATTAGATCGACAGCTCGATGATGGTAATACTACCCCAACCGCTTTGAAAGACTCTGTTAGTATAGCAGCCAAAGGTACTATGAATTCTGATTCCGCTGAAGTTGGAGAAAAGAAAGTGGGGGCCGCCAATATTAGCGAGGTTCCGCCGCTTCCTGCCATGCCGCAAATCCTTCCTGATGAAAGTCCGGATGAGCAATACCGCTTTGCTCTTGGCAAGGCGCTGCAGAATGATCTGGAGACTGCAGAAAATGCGTTTGCTGAGTTCCGTACGATAAATAAGGGACATAGTCGTGAAGCTGATGCGGCTTTTTGGCTTGGACGTGTCCAGTTCATGCGTGGTTCTTATGAAAGGGCAGCGATGACATTTTCCGAGTTCAACTCAGAATATCCGAATGATGCTCGGTTAGTTGATACAACGATGTGGATTGCAGAATCAGTTTCACACTTTGCGCCGCAGGATCAGGCGTGTGCCATTTATGCGTCGTTACCTAGCCTTCTTGACTCTCCCCCTGAGAGTTTCATTGTGCAGCTGGCTAAGTTGAGTGCAGCATCCAATTGTGACAGCTGAGCTTAAGAGCCAACAGTTAGCTCGTTTTGCGAGGGCCCTTCGAGCTAGCCTGGCCTGCTGTGATATGGCTTCTACCTTTGGCGGAAAGGTGTTTAAATGCCAGAAGCGCCCTTTGTTGACCGCACTTTCGGGAGGAGCAGATAGCACGGCCCTTGCTCTGCTCGCCGAACAATATGCCCAACAGACAGACATCTCTCATAGGGCGATCGTGGTGGATCATGGACTTCGAAGCGGTTCAACCGAAGAGGCTCGCCGTGTTGTCAAACGGATGCAACATTTTGGGATTGATACGATCATCAGGCGTGTAACTGCCGTTCCACCAACTGGTGGCATTCAAAATTGGGCGCGTAAACAGCGGTATAGGATTCTAACTGCTTCTGCGCGTGAGATGGGTGCTGTTCTGCTACTTGGACACCACAAAGCTGACCAAGCGGAAACTGTTTTCATGCGCCTTTCCCGCGGTTCTGGTCTCGCGGGGCTTGGTGGAATGGGGTGTTGTCGAATTATTGCAGATACCCCAGTTCTACGCCCGCTTTTAAACTGGCAACCAGACGAATTGTCAACATTTTGTAGCCATTTTGGCTGCGACTATGAGTTTGACCCTAGCAATAATGACGAGAGGTTTGAGCGGGTCCGTGTTCGGGCCTACCTAAAAGCTCTTTCTTCGTCTGGAGAGGATTTAAGCAATGGGCTGACGCGCTTGTCTGCTGCAGCGCGTGCTATCTGTTACGAGGTTGATGCGGTCATGGAAAGGCAGCTCGAACTACCCGAATTATTTGCTGAAGGCTATGCCGCTTTCTCATTATCGGGATTACGTCGTTTGCCAGATATATTATGGCGACGGGTGGTTGGTGAGACAGTCTTGGCAGTCGGTGGTGGTGACTATTTTCCATCTCAGAAAGCGTTTTCTCTTTTACGATCTCGTCTCGAGAGCGGTGTGCCCGCAACGCTAGGTGGCTGTCGATTTATTCCGCGTGATCGAGGCACGTACTGTCGGGTGCTAAAAGAGTTAGACCGTAATAAGCAAGCGTTGGTTCAGATTAGAGCGTCCGTGCCGGTCATCTATGCCGGTGTCTGGCGCCTGTTCTCGCCCGTGGCTGGATGTGTTCAAACGCTGGGAGATGCTCCGGCACCAGCACAATGGAAATGCATGCCCCATGCTCTGCGACGGGCTTTTCCAACGATCAAAACCCTTGACGGCAGGGTGCTTTATCCCCATTTCACTGAAAGAAATGGGCTGCCGCACCTCAATGGTGGTGCCAACGCGACTTTTCTGGCTCTGGAAAGAATGGGCGCGCTTGTAAGGTTAACTAACTTTGGGTAGAGGTATACACCATTATTGGCGCTGCTCGTAGCATCGAAGAAGGATGGAAATTGACGTGAAGAACTTGGGAAGAAATATTATCATTTGGCTTATTTTTGGCGCAGCTCTTGTTGGGCTTTTCAACCTGTTCCAAAGCCCGTCCTCGTCAACTCCCGGTTCCCAACTCGCATATTCAGACTTCATCGCTGAGGTCGAGAGTCAACAGGTGATTGAAGTTGTCATTGATGGGCGCAACTTAAAAGGGCAGGCTAAAAATGGCCGGGTTATCACTAGTGTGATGCCAGAAGGGACAGATGTTGTTGAGGTGTTAAATGCAAACGACGTGCGCATCATTGCAAGCCCCGAGGACAGTGGTATGCCTGGCTTTTTATCGATTCTTCTATCGTGGTTTCCTATGCTGCTTTTTATCGGCATTTGGATATTTTTCATGCGTCAGATGCAGGGTGGGTCCCGTGGTGCGATGGGCTTCGGTAAGTCGCGAGCAAAATTGCTCACGGAACATCAAGGCCGAGTGACTTTTGAGGATGTGGCTGGAATAGACGAAGCCAAAACTGAGCTTGAAGAGGTGGTAGAATTTCTTAAAGATCCGGGAAAGTTTCAACGTCTTGGTGGCAAAATCCCGAAGGGTGTATTACTTGTGGGGCCCCCCGGTACAGGTAAAACTCTTCTTGCGAAGGCGATTGCTGGCGAAGCAAATGTTCCTTTCTTTACAATATCAGGATCTGATTTTGTTGAGATGTTTGTCGGTGTTGGCGCCAGTCGCGTCCGTGACATGTTTGAACAGGGCAAGAAAAACGCACCCTGTATAATATTTATTGATGAAATCGATGCTGTTGGAAGGCATCGGGGCGCAGGACTTGGTGGCGGTAATGATGAGCGCGAGCAGACGCTGAACCAAATGCTTGTCGAGATGGATGGTTTTGAAGCGAATGAGGGTGTGATTTTGATTGCGGCTACTAACCGTCCTGATGTCCTTGACCCTGCGCTCCTTCGCCCAGGCCGTTTTGACCGTCAAGTTGTTGTTCCCAATCCAGATGTGATGGGACGCGAAAAGATCCTGAAGGTGCACATGCGGAAGACTCCATTAGCAGATGGAGTTGATGCTCGGGTGATCGCTCGCGGTACTCCAGGGTTTTCTGGCGCAGATTTAGCAAATTTAGTGAATGAAGCAGCATTACTGGCGGCGCGGAAGGGTCGGCGGACAGTGTCGATGGCAGAATTTGAAGAGGCTAAGGACAAGGTGATGCTCGGCTCGGAACGGCGCTCAATGGTTATGACAGACGAAGAAAAACGTCTGACTGCATACCACGAGGCTGGCCATGCAGTTGTAGCATTGCATTGCCCTGCGTCTGATCCAATCCACAAGGCAACGATTATCCCACGGGGTCGCGCACTCGGCATGGTCATGCGTCTGCCAGAGGGTGATCGTATCTCTCTTGCACGTGACAAGATACATGCAGACTTGCGTGTAGCTTGTGGTGGCCGTATCGCCGAGGGTTTGATCTTTGGTGAGGAAAAAATCACTACCGGCGCCTCCTCTGATATCCGGATGGCTACCGACATGGCTCGTCGTATGGTAACGGAATGGGGTATGTCGGACAAACTTGGCTTTCTCGCGTACAGCGCTGATGAACAGGAGGTGTTCCTCGGTCGTTCAGTAGCACAGCAAAAAAATATGTCGGACTCGACTGCATCCATCATCGACACGGAAACTCGTAGGATTGTCGACGAGGCCTATGAGGAAGCAACTAAAATTCTGAAAAAACACAATGACGAGCTCGAACGCTTAGCGCGAGGATTGCTGGAATATGAAACTCTCAACGGTGATGAGATTAAAATAATTGTCGAAGGCGGCACCTTGTCCCGTCAGGATCCTGCTGATGAGGTAGAAACGCCTCGCGGTAAGCGTTCCCGTACGACCCTCCCCGGATCTGGCCGGAATAAGAAGCCCGGTAGCGAAACCGCCTGATAGGGCTGTTTAACCATATGCAAGGCGATCCAATTAAAATGGCGGTGCTCCCGGTGCCGCCTTTTGCCGTACCAAGCTGGGTACGGCCGGTACCTTCGCTCGGCGGCAGCAACGTACTTGTTGGCAGTTTTGCCAGATTCGATATGGTGGATGTTGTACAAGTCACAGCGGGTGGCCATATCGCTTGTAGGATGGATGTCGATCGCCTATTGGAAACAGCTGATGATCGCAATACAGCAGCTAGGATTATCGATAATTTGACCCAACTCCGCTACCCATTTGCTGGTATTACAATGGGAGCGCCGAAGATCATGGGCATTTTGAACGTTACGCCTGACAGTTTTTCTGATGGTGGTAAGCATTATGGCCCTGCAATGGCAGTTGCAGCGGGTAGAGCGATGATTGCCGATGGTGCCCGCATCATTGACGTGGGCGGTGAGTCGACACGTCCGGGTGCCACGCCGGTCACCCGCAATCAGGAATTGGCACGCGTACTGCCGCCGATATCAAGTCTTAAAAAATTGGGAGCCGTTTTGTCAGTTGACACCCAACATGCTGAGGTTATGGATCGCGCTGCCGCTCGGGGCGCCACTATTATCAACGATGTTGCTGGGTTGCGTGGTGAGGGCGCATTAGAAACTGCAGCCCGGACTGGGTGTTATGTTGTTATTATGCATATGCAGGGAATGCCTTTGACAATGCAGGATAGCCCAAAATATGGATTTGCCCCAGTTGAGATCTATGCATTTCTAGAGGAGCGGATCAACGCGGCGATAGCAGCGGGAATCCCACGTGAAAAAATCAGCATTGATCCCGGCTTTGGATTCGGTAAAGCAGTTTATCATAATCTACAGCTTGTTAACTGGTTAGCAATGCTGCACGGGCTTGGTGTGCCAATACTGTTTGGTGCCAGCCGGAAATCGACCATCGCAAAACTTTCATCTTGTGAGAAGACCGATCAGCGTCTCCCAGGATCATTGGGGTTGGCTATGGCAGCTGCCCGACAGGGGGCGCAGATGCTCCGCGTCCATGATGTCGTCGAGACGGCGCAAGCACTTGCTGTAGAATGCGCTCTAATAGGTGGGATAAAGTAACCTCCTTTGGAAGAAAATGTAGACTGGCCGTCAATGGGCTTGTGGATTTGATTGCCTCTGACCTATTCTTGATGGTAGACGGCACCCGCTTCTTTTGAGTAACAGGTGAAGACATGGCAGGAATTTTTGGTACTGATGGTGTGCGAGCCCGTATCAACACCGGTCCAATGACCGCCGAAGCCGTCGTTAGGCTAGCACTTGCCGCCGGTCGTTGGTTTGTTGACAACAATATGGAAGGCCGTGTAGGTCGCCCGAAGGTTGTAATTGGCAAGGACACGCGCCTTTCTGGCTACATGCTTGAGTCTGGTCTTGTTGCGGGTTTTACCTCTATTGGCATGGATTGCCGACTTTTAGGGCCGCTACCAACACCTGCCGTTGCATATCTGACAAATTCGCTACGGGCTGATCTTGGTGTTATGATCTCAGCAAGTCACAACCCACATTATGACAATGGGATCAAATTGTTTGGCCCTGATGGCTACAAGCTTGATGATAAGATTGAGATTGAGATCTCTCAATTGGCAGCGGGGTCCATTGCGTTGGCTGATGCTTCTGATCTTGGCCGCGCTAGGCGGATGCTTGATTCGGTTGGCCGGTATGTCGAATTTGCCAAGTCATCTTTTCCTGACGATTTACGCCTTGATGGCGTTAAAGTGGTGATTGATTGTGCCAATGGTGCAGCCTATCGAAGTGCTCCCGATGCCCTCAGTGATCTTGGTGCGGAGGTGACCCCTTTATTTAATGATCCTAATGGCTACAACATCAACGAGGGGTGCGGCGCTGTTCATCCTGAAATAATGGCACAAGCCGTGGTGAAAAATGGCGCAGCGGCTGGCATTGCACTTGACGGTGATGCAGATCGTTTGATACTTGCCGACGAAAATGGTCATGTGCTTGACGGGGACCAGATCCTAGCTTGCTTAGCAGTTGCGATGCAGGCAGATGGCACGCTGACAGGCGATGGCGTTGTAGGTACAGTGATGAGTAACCGGGCCTTTGAAAACTATCTAAATGCGCATGGGCTTGTGCTTCACCGTGCGCCTGTTGGTGATCGTTATATCGTCGAGATGATGCGCGACACTGGCATCAATCTTGGTGGTGAACAATCAGGCCATATCCTCTTGACATCCCTTGGCACGTCAGGTGATGGGCTAGTCGCTGCTTTGCAAATGTTGGCTTTGCTTAAACGCAGTGAAAAACCAGCAAGCCAGTTGTTCAACGTCTTCACACCGTCGCCACAGAAGTTGAAAAATCTGTCAGGGGTTGACCCTGCTATTCTACAGGACGCCGAGGTAAAAGGGTACCTAGCGAAAATTGAGCAGGAGTTAGGTGATGCTGGCAGAATTCTCGTGCGCCCCTCGGGTACTGAAGAGCTTATCCGAGTAATGGTAGAGGCGGATGACGAAGCGCTGCTTAAAGCGAAAATGAATGAAATAATTTTGTGTCTGAAAAAGGCAACGGTGTAAATTTAGATAAATTTAAATTAATCTTAAAAGCGAAAACTCTTTTACCCATGCAACTGGCGGGTGGTTGACAAATTTTGGCAGTACTGCGCATTCTCAGTATGTCCGTCCATCTTCCGACACATGGAAAAATTTCTGACGAGAGCTCGATGTCTACCAACGCAAAACCGTTGATAAGGCCTGCATCCACGCTGTTTTCAACCGGACCGACACGCAAACGGCCTGGATGGTCGCCTTTAGCCCTTGAGCAGGCAGCGGTGGGGCGCTCTCATCGTGCTGTGGAACCAAAGGCCAAAATTCAGACATGTATCACCAAAATCCACTCTGTTCTCCAGTTGCCTGCAAATTATATGGTAGGCATTGTCCCCGGATCTGATACAGGGGCGGTAGAAATGGCGATGTGGTCGCTACTGGGCGAGCGTGGTGTTGATGTGCTTGGCTGGGAAGCATTTGGCCATCTCTGGCTTGCTGATATCGTAAATCAGTTGCAACTGAAAAATGTCAACACCCATATTGCCGATTATGGTCACCTCCCAGACTTGTCATCGGTCAATTTCGACAATGATGTTGTTTTCACGTGGAATGGTACTGCTGCCGGTGTTCGCGTTCCAGATGGTAACTGGATCCCAGATAACCGCGCCGGTTTAACGATAGCTGACTCTACATCGGCCTGCTTTGCTATGGAAATTCCATGGGAAAAGTTGGATGTGGCAACTTTTAGCTTCCAGAAATCACTTGGTGGTGAAGGTGGTCATGGTGTCATCATTCTGTCACCGCGTGCCGCTGAGAGGGTTAACAGCTATACCCCGCTTTGGCCGGTACCAAAGGTTCTATCACTTGCCAAAAAAGGCAAACTCGATGTTAACTTGTTCTCAGGTTTGACAATTAATACACCGTCAATGTTGGTGATTGAGGATGCGATTGATTCGCTTTTGTGGGCTGAGAGTCTTGGTGGTTTGCAAGGGCTTATCGCGCGTGTCGATGCTAGTTTTGCCCTAATGAATAATTGGGTCATGAATTCGCCCAACTACTCCTATCTTGCAGTCGATCCTGCCACAGTTTCACAGACGTCTGTTTGCCTGCGCTTTATCGACGAATGGTTTATTCAAATGGACGGAGAACAACAGAAAGCTGTCGTCAAGAACCTCGAGGCAATACTTGCCGCCGAGGAGGTTGCAATCGATATCAGTTCTTACCGCGATGCGCCACTTGGGCTTCGTATCTGGTGTGGACCAACAGTCGATCCAGCTGATGTCGCGGCGCTTTTGCCATGGCTAGACTGGGCCTATGCCGAGACGCGTGCGCAATGTCAGGCTAATGCAGCTTGACTTACTTTCATAACTCCGGACAACAGGATAAAAACGTGCCAAAGCTGCTTATCAGTGATGATTTGAACCCCCGTGCTGCAGAAATCCTTCGGGAACACGGTGTTGATGTAGATGTGAAAACTGATCTTAGTCCAGATGATTTGTCGGCTATAATTGGTGACTATGACGGCCTTGCCGTTCGCTCGGCGACTAAGGTGACGGCAGATTTATTAGCCGCAGCATCAAATTTGAGGGTTGTTGGCCGAGCCGGGATCGGTGTTGATAATATAGATATTCCTGCGGCGACGGCAAAAGGTGTTGTGGTGATGAATACACCTTTCGGCAATGCCGTTACAACTGCAGAGCATGCCATTACCATGATGTTATCACTTGCCCGCCAGATTCCTGCGGCAAATTCTTCAACGCAGGCTGGTAAATGGGAAAAATCAAAATTTATTGGAACGGAGATTACTGGTAAAGTACTTGGAATCATCGGCTGTGGTAGCATCGGTACGATTGTCGCTGATCGGGCACTTGGGCTCAGGATGCGGGTCTTAGGTTTTGATCCCTATTTGACACCAGAAAATGCTAAGCGTAGCGGTATTGAGAAAGTTGAACTGAATGACTTGTTAGCTAGGGCTGATTTTATCACCCTACACACTCCAATAACCGACGCAACGCGCAACATCATTTCAGCGGATGCGCTGAATAGGACCAAGATTGGAGTACGGATCATAAACTGCGCGCGCGGCGGGCTAATTGACGAGGTCGCGCTTGCGGCGGCGCTGTCAACTGGGCATGTTGCCGGGGCGGCGCTCGACGTTTTCGCTAGTGAACCAGCAACTGAAAATCTGCTATTCGGCATGCAGAATGTCGTGGCAACGCCGCATCTGGGTGCAAGCACGATTGAGGCACAGGAAAAGGTTGCTTTGCAATTGGCTGAACAATTGGCTGACTTCCTAACAAAAGGCGCAGTGACAAACGCCCTTAATATGGCTTCGGTTACTGCTGAGGAAGCGCCCATTCTACGCCCCTATATGACGCTCGGCCGTAAACTTGGTGAATTTCTGGGGCAGGTGGATAGCGACGGTTTGGCTGCGGTCAATATTGAATTTGACGGCAAAGCTGCAACCCTTAACCCGGAACCCGTGGTGGCCTCAACGCTTGCAGGTCTTCTTGGCTCTGTGATGGAGTCTGTAAATATGGTTAATGCTGCAGTTACGGCAAAGGCTAATGGCATTTCTGTTTCTACCATTCGCCATGACCGACGCTGTGATTATGAAACGCTACTTAGGGTAAGCGTCAGTCATGGTGGTGGTGAGCGTACGATTGCTGGCACGTTAGTTGGCGGTGACAAAGCACGAATTGTCGAAGTTCAGCACATCCCAGTTGAGTCTGATTTTCCCGATAATCTCCTATATTTGCGCAATTATGACAAGCCTGGCTTCATCGGTGATCTTGGTAGCTTGTTTGGTGCGCGTGGTATCAACATCGCTACTTTCCATCTAGGTCGTAAGCAGGCTGGTGGTGAGGCCATAGCTCTTGTCGAAATCGATGGTGGGGTGGATTCTAACACGCTCGAAGAGTTAAGAGGTCTGAAACAAGTGGTGCGTGCTGATTTTCTTCGTTTTAGCCAAGTGGTGTAGACCCCGGATCTGCGGAAAATGAGGTGTTGTTGCTTGCGATTGAATCCTTTTTTGGGTATTGTCCATCGCTCTTTGACGAGCTTATTCACAAAGCGCCTATTTAGATATTTAATCGTCATCAACCACGGGAAAATTCATGACAAATTTAGCCGTGATTGGTGCCCAGTGGGGTGATGAGGGCAAGGGTAAAATCGTTGACTGGTTGTCAAGCCGCGCTGATGTTGTGGTACGCTTTCAGGGCGGGCATAACGCAGGTCATACGATAGTCATTAACGGCGTTGAATATAAGTTATCATTGCTTCCCTCGGGTATCGTGCGCCCTGGCAAACGTTCGATTATAGGCAATGGCGTAGTTCTCGACCCAGAGCATTTGCTATCCGAAATCAAGCTGCTGCGCTCACAGGGTGTAGAAATAACGCCTAAGACTTTAATGGTTTCGGACTCTGTAGCGCTAATTCTGCCGGTCCATCAGGCTATCGACTCTGCCCGTGAGGCTGCACGCGGCAATGCCAAAATTGGAACCACTGGACGTGGGATAGGGCCCGCATATGAGGACAAAGTCGCGCGTCGTGCTTTAAGGCTCGGTGATCTGGCTAACCCCGATACAATGGCTGAAAAACTTTCGGCGATAGTAGAGCATCACAATGTATGGTTGCTGGCAGGTGGACACACCCCTGCTAATGCTAACCAGATGTTTGCGGACCTTATGGCCATGCGTGATGAATTAATGGCATTTTCTGGTCAGTGTTGGAAGCTGCTGGCTGAGTTACAAGCAAACAATAAGCTGGTGCTGTTCGAGGGGGCACAAGGTGTGATGCTTGATATTGACCATGGAACCTATCCATTCGTCACCTCGTCAAACACGGTTGCTGGGCAAGCCGCCACCGGTTCCGGCTTCGGCCCTGCCTCTATCAGCTTTGTCCTGGGAATTACAAAGGCTTATACGACACGCGTTGGAAGCGGCCCATTTCCGACTGAGGAATTCAGCGATGACGGCGAACGTATGGGCGAACGTGGACGTGAATTTGGTACGGTAACAGGTCGCAAGCGCCGCTGCGGTTGGTTTGATGCGGTGATGGTACGTCAGGCAAATGCTATAGCTGGTATTACTGGCATGGCGCTAACCAAGCTCGATGTGCTTGATGGTTTTGACGTGTTGAAAATATGCGTTGGCTATGACTTAAATGGCGTCAAACTTGATTACTTTCCCTCTGACTCGGCGGCACAAGCCAAATGTAAACCAATCTATGAAGAAATGCCTGGCTGGCATGACAGCACATATGGTGCGCGTAGTTGGGATCAACTACCATTAAGTGCGGTCAAATACATCCGCAGGGTCGAGGAACTCACGAAAACGCCGGTAACACTTCTTTCGACTAGCCCCGAGCGGAATGATACGATCATAGTCAGGGACCCCTTCAGCGCCTAATTGCTCAAAACACCTGTTGACAAGCGATTTAGCAGACATGTTATTGATTTTGTCTTGGTGCGCGTAATGGACTGACTATCACATCAAAGACAAAGTTGCGTGGCGGGCGCGGACTAAGTTTAGTATTCTTGGCGAAACATTGAGACCTAAAAAGCACTCCCTATTGATTAAGGAGCGCAGGATCCGCATCCAACTCAGGTAACATTCTTCTTTCGATAGCCTTGTCTCGAACCGCTTTTTGAAGCTTTTCGAAAGCCCGGACTTCGATTTGCCGGATACGCTCACGGCTTACCGAAAACTCGGTAGCGAGGTCTTCGAGAGTTAGAGGCGGTTCTGCTAGCCGGCGTGCCTGCAAAATACGCTGCTCTCGTTCGTTTAAACCTTTCATCGCATCCATCATCAGGGTTTGGCGTACCGAATACTCTTCGTGCTCAGCAAAACTAGTCTCTTGATCAACACTGTCGTCTTCAAGCCAATCTTGCCACTCTCCAGCACCCTCACTATCGCGAGACAATGGTACATTCAACGAACGATCATTGCCTGCCATGCGTTGGTTCATGGACATCACTTCTGACTCAGTAACGCCAAGTTGAGCGGCGATGTGCGTCACCTGATCGGGTTTGAGATCCCCTTCATCAATTGCTTGGATTTGGCCTTTAATCCTGCGCAAATTAAAAAACAGCTTTTTTTGGCCGGCGGTTGTCCCAATTTTCACTAGTGACCAGGACCGCAGGATATATTCTTGGATGGCAGCTTTTATCCACCACATTGCATATGTGGCAAGTCGAAACCCTTTTTCTGGTTCAAATTTTTTGACAGCATGCATCATGCCTAGGTTACCCTCCGAGATTAAATCGGCGACTGGGAGTCCGTAGCCTCGGTAACCCATTGCAATTTTTGCTACAAGCCGCAGGTGGCTAGTTACAAGTTGGTGCGCCGCGTCAACGTCGCCTTTGTCCTTCCATGCCTTGGCGAGCATGTACTCTTGCTCTTGCTCAAGCATTGGAAACGTTCGTATTTGCTCAAGGTAACGTGATAAATTCCCATCAGGGGACAGAACGGGGAGGTTGATTTTGCCGGCCATCGACTATTCCTTAGAGATTAATCCTTTTGACTGCTGCAATATAAACAACCTCAAGCAACAAGATTAAGGCAGTTTTTAGCAAAAGTCTTTTTCACATGTCCATTATTGTTGCCGAATTAGGCAAAAATAGGGCTTCTTTAAGATCCAATCATATGATGCATTTTAGCAAAAAATTAATAAAAAACAATGGACTGATTTTCTGATTTGCGAATAACTAAAAATGCTGAGATTGATAGCGCTCGCAATTATTTTAACGACTGGACTTGGCCCGCGCTGCTACAGCGGTTTCCATTATCCGTTGTAAATTGGCCATATCTGCTGGAATATCAGCATTGAAGGCTAAGGCTTCGCCAGTTATTGGATGGGCAAAGCCTAAGTGCACAGCGTGTAGTGCCTGCCGGCCAAAACTCCGCAGTTGTGCTAAACAGGTTTGCGAGATTTTATCTGGCATCTGGCTGGCTCTTGCTGGCTTGCCATAAAGTGGGTCACCGATCACACCATGGCCGATGTGCGCCATGTGCACTCTGATCTGATGGGTGCGTCCAGTCTCAAGGTGACACTCAACCATTGATCCAAAGGGTGGATAGACCCTTAGCATTTGCCAGTGGGTAATTGCCGTGCGGCCCTTTTCATTAATGGCCTGACGCCTGCGATCATGCTTGGCACGGCCTATCGGAGCGTCGACTGATCCCTGCTGGTTAATACCGATTCCCCAAACAAGGGCATGATAACGCCGGTCAAGATCGTGTGCCGCAAACATATCGGTCAAACGTTGATGCACACGGTCAGTCTTGGCAGCCATTATCACCCCCGATGTATCTTTGTCCAACCGATGAACAATGCCTGGCCGCATAAGCCCGCCAATGCCAGTTAAGCTGAGACCACAATGCGCGATCAGCGCGTTGACGAGCGTTCCTTTCGGGTTGCCTGGTGCTGGATGCACAACCATCCCTGCCGGTTTGTTGATGACAAGCAAATGCTCATCCTCGAACAAGATATCTAGAGGAATGGATTCGCCGTGTGGCAGTAGATCACTTGGCTTAGGAATAAAAAGTTGATATTCCGCTCCAAGCTTAAAATTTGCCGAGGGGTTGGTGATCACCACTCCGTTCTCGTGCAAGCACCCATTCATTATCAGTGCCTTAACCCGGCTGCGTGACAAACTTTGGCTATCAGATAGCGCATCATCCTCGCGTATGCTGGATGTAATTGCAGCGGTAAGAAAGCGGTCAAGGCGTTCTGTGACTGTCTGGTCGGGTGCTGTTATCCGAACAATCTCGCCTGGCGCGGCCTCTACAGCGTCTTGATTTTTGTTATTCTTAATCATGCAAACGGACAATAACCCATTAATTTAGAGGTTGAAAGACTGGTAACATTTTGACCTTATCTCTATGCTGACGGGTGCCGGCCTTTAATCTTTCGTGAGTCTACGGAGCAAATTCATGCAAGACCTGTCCAACAATAACGTTGCCAAAAAAGCTCATACAGAAGAAACGTCTGCCGTAGTGCGTCATCTGGGGTTTATTAAAGGTCTGGTTGTTATAATGGCGGTTCTGATCGTTGTTGTTTTTTCGGTGATTGTTGTGACGATTTACTCGCGGCTGACAAAGGACTCGGGCAAGACCGCGGCGAGTGAGATCAAACTTGTTCTGCCAAAAGGAGCGCAGGTGAGAGCCGCTTCACCGGACAAATCTGGAATGGTTCTTCTTATTGACATGCCGGCGGGACAGCAGATCTGGCGATTAACACACTCTGGTGAAGTTACCCAGAAAACTATCGTTCAGGCTAGCCAGTCTGAGGCCACGAAATCGAAGTAGACTGATAGGACCATGCTCTCAAGCGGCATATTGCCAAACGACAACACGTCATAACTAATGATAAGCGGAAGTAAATAATAACGGATAATCAGCAGGACGAAAGCTGTATGAAGAGGAGCTATCCGATCGATTATCCATACAGGTTTGAGGGGACGTGTTACCGTCATCACAGCGCCAGTGAAGCTGACTAGCATGCGCATTGGCAAGATCCGACTGTCTGCGTTGATGAAAATTGTCAACACAAAGCGAAGCACAGCCGCCCACATCAAAACGCCCAAGGGCAGGTCAACCAGTATACCCAGCGCGGGTGCGCTCTGCGCCAATAAGTTGCCAATCATTTCAAAAATAGCCACTGAATTTCAATTTTAACCTAATTATCATACCATCATGACTTGCGTGCCGCTAGCATTCATGGTGTGAGTCATACAAATGAAAAATTCGCGTTTCCGCATTGTTATGAGTGGTCGCAGACGCTAAAACGCCATGTGTCTGCTGCGTTACTACAACTCGTGTGTCGCTTAATATTGAAGAAACGCCCTAAGGCAGATGCTTCGAAGGGCCGCCCTAAAAAGGAGTCAAAATGTCCAGCCATCAATACGTTTATGTAATGCACCGTTTGTCGAAAAGTTGGCCGGGTGGGAAAGAAGTTCTAAAAAATGTCAGCCTTTCGTTCCTTCCGGGCGCTAAAATCGGCGTTCTTGGTTTAAATGGCGCCGGCAAATCGACGTTGCTGCGGATCATGGCGGGTCTCGATACCGATTTCAACGGCGAAGCATGGGCAGCCGATGGAATCAATGTTGGTTATCTGGCGCAGGAACCGGAGCTTGATGAGGGTCTTGATGTTACTGGTAACGTGCTTAAAGGTTTGGGGCGGGCAAAAGAGTTAATGGACAGGTTTAATGAGGTCAGTGCCCGTTTTGCCGAGGAGTTGACCGATGATGAGATGAACGCGACAATCGCCGAACAGGCGGAGTTGCAGGAAGAAATAGATGCTATTGATGGATGGGATCTCGAGCGCAAGGCGGAGATTG
Organism: uncultured SAR116 cluster alpha proteobacterium; assembly: GCA_902623185.1. Taxonomy (GTDB): domain Bacteria; phylum Pseudomonadota; class Alphaproteobacteria; order Puniceispirillales; family Puniceispirillaceae; genus MED-G116. Next base: position 14,577 of record CACNSW010000020.1, on the reverse strand, counting down.
CGATGGATGCTTTGCGCGTGCCGTCGGGGGATACCGATGTTTCAAAATTGTCGGGTGGTGAAAAGCGCCGAGTTGCTTTGTGTAAATTGCTGCTTAGTGCGCCTGACATGTTGCTGCTTGATGAGCCGACAAACCATCTAGATGCCGAGTCGGTAAGCTGGTTGCAACAATTCTTGAAAGATTTTCCTGGAACCGTAGTGACTATTACGCATGATCGTTATTTCCTCGATGAAGTTGCAGGCTGGATTTTGGAGCTGGATCGCGGCTCTGGTATTCCCTACGAGGGAAATTATTCCGGGTGGCTAGAGCAGAAGCAGAAACGCCTTCAACAGGAAGGACGAGCAGAGGATGCGCGAGTAAAATCACTATCGCGTGAGTTGGAATGGGTACGTTCAGCACCCAAGGCGCGGCAAGCGAAATCTAAGGCGCGGATTAATGCTTATGAAAAACTATTAGCCGATGATCATCAGCGTCAAATGGATGTTGCAAAAATTCACATTCCTGCTGGCCCACGGCTGGGCGACGTGGTGATTAATGCTGAGGGCCTAAGTAAGGGTTTTGGTAATCGATTACTAATTGATGACCTGTCTTTCCGCTTACCGCCAGGAGGCATTGTCGGGGTGATTGGGCCGAATGGCGCAGGAAAGACCACTTTGTTTCGGATGATCACTGGTGCAGATGAACCGGACATTGGCAGTTTCACCATTGGTGAAACTGTCAAAATTGGCTATGTCGATCAAACCCGTGATGACTTAGAGGAGGGCAAAACTGTTTGGGAAGTTATCTCAGATGGGCTTGATGAAATTGAACTTGGCAAGCGAACGATAGCTTCTCGCGCTTATGTTGGGCAGTTTAATTTCAAGGGAGGCGACCAGCAAAAGCAGGTCAGCCAGCTTTCGGGTGGTGAGCGAAACCGTGTGCATCTTGCAAAAATGCTGAAGAGTGGAGCTAATCTGTTGCTGCTCGATGAGCCAACCAATGATCTTGATGTGGACACGCTGAGGGCACTTGAAGAAGCGCTCCAAGCATTTGCTGGCTGCGCTGTAGTTGTAAGTCACGACCGCTGGTTTCTTGACCGCATCGCCACACACATACTGGCGTTCGAGGGCAATAGCCATGTTGAGTGGTTCGAAGGCAACTATGAAGCTTATGATGCTGACAAAAAACGCAGACTTGGTGCAGAAGCTGATCGTCCAACGCGCATCAAATACAAACCTATAAGCCGATAATGAGGTGTCAAATTTGCTCGGCAGCCTTCTGTTTGATTTAGCTAGCTAGCTTTTCACGCATAGCCGCGATGAGCGCGCTAAATTCACCCTTGTTCTTTCGTATGATGGCGATGTTTTCCTGTTTTTGTGTTACCAGCATAGAAATATTCTCGATCTCTATGTCGAGCACTTTAATCGGTTTACCAGGCAGAGTTGTCACTCTCCAATTCACTGACATTGAGGGGCGGTCTCCAACGGTGTCGCTGAAGAGGCCCGACACCAGAACCAACTTGCTGCCCTTTTCGATGCTAGCAACGTGGCTGTATTCAAGCCCTTTGAGCTGATCAAAATTCCGGACCACCGTGCCGATGATTACCTCTCGTATTACCAGTTCATATTCCTGTTTTTCGGCGGCACTTGCAGCGCGCCAATATTGGCCAGCTGAAAATCGAGTGATACTGGGAAAGTCGAAATAGGTGTCTAGAAGTTCAGTCACTTGTCTTAAGCGAGTAGAAGAGTCGCTGTTTTGGATTGCCAGAAGGTTCTTTGCAGACCCAATCATGGCCTCGATATGTGCTTCAGCAGCTGCGCTGTGGTCATCTGCCTTAGCTTGCTGCAGTGCACAAATAGATAACCCCCACAGTAATATGAGAAGCGTCAGCATACGATATAAGTTGTCAAAACGTGGAGTAGCTAAAACAGGTGTCATCACTCATCCTCAAAAAAGGCATCAAACTCGTTATCGCTCGCTGAGGAACCGATGGTGGAGCTTACTCTGTCTTCCAACATGCCAGCCCTAGTCTGATAATAGATCGACCGCACACGTGAATAGGGGTCGATGGCGTTATATTTGACATCGTTAAACGCGTCAAATGTACGCGCGCGTAAATCTACCGCGGCAACTGGAATTTGCAGCGTGTTAATAGTTTGCAGTTCATCGCTTCTGGCCAATATACCAACTGGATTTATCACCATGTCGCCGATGGTGCCAACAAGGCTCCGCGTGGTTTTAGGGCCCATAAACGGGACCATAAGAAAAGAACCCTCTGGCACGTTCGCGGCGGCGAGCGTCTGGCCAAAATCTTCCTTGTGCACACCCGTGTCGTCCTCCATCAGATCAGCAAAACCGAGAGTTAGTCCATTGATTAGAAAATTCAAGGTTGCTAGACCAGCATTTTCTGCTTTTCCCTGCAACGCCGAATTGATAGCTGTTGAGGGCATTCCTGCCCATTTGATGTGGTTGCCAATGGCGCGTTGACCGCTTTGTGGTACACCGGTTCTATAGGCATCGGCGACGGGTTCAACGACGTAAGTATCAAAGCCTAAATTGAAGGCAAAAACCTCTCGGTTTTCGTTTTCGAACGGATCTCGTAGATCGCTGCGCCGGTTTTCTGGTAATGAGGTGCACCCCGAAACAAACGATATAGCAACAGACGAAACAAAAAATCCAAGTGATACTCTTGAAATTTTTTGCCCTATTATTCTGATAAAAAACCGCATAGTCCGTCCGCATCGATCTCCATATGCTGTTGATCATATATCAATTATTCGAAGTATAAAATGGATTTTAGTGAAATGAGCCGTTACCACCTAATTTTCCACTGGCCAATTCCTCTAAATTATGACCATCAATATTCGCGGCGCAATTCGATTGTTACCCGATACCATTTTATTTAGATTGCGACACTTCGGGCGTTGACCACATGATGGCTATTTGCGACTTTTCAACTAATATGAATGTTAGTGCTCGTTCCCATCGCCCATGGCTCGATGATCTTAATTTGGCGCAGCGTGAAGCTGTACAGGCGCTAGAGGGACCGGTGTTGGTTCTGTCCGGGGCTGGAACCGGTAAAACCCGCGTGCTCACAGCACGTCTTGCTGAACTTGTGGCGACAGATACCGCAAAGCCGTGGAATATTCTAGCGGTGACATTTACCAACAAGGCAGCCCGTGAAATGAAAATGCGGGTGGCAAATATGGTGGGCCCGATGGCCGAGCAGGTGTGGCTCGGCACATTTCATGCGCTGGCGGCACGGATGCTGCGTCGGCATGCTGATCTTGTCGGCCTTAAGCCTGATTTTACAATTCTCGATGTTGATGACCAGACACGGCTGCTGAAGCAAATGATCGAGGCCAAAGATCTCGATGCCAAGCGCTGGCCGGCCCGCATGCTGGGCGGCGTTATCTCGCGCTGGAAAGACCGTGGCCTGACACCGGATAAGGTGGGGGCGGCCGAGGCGGGAGATGTTGCCAATGGCCGGATACGGGAAATCTATGTGGACTATCAAGCCCGGCTGCTGGCGCTGAACGCTGTGGATTTTGGTGATTTGCTGCTGCATGTGCTAACTATTCTGCAGACTCATCCGGACGTGCTGGCTAAGTATCAGGCGCGTATTACGCATGTCATGGTCGATGAATATCAAGATACGAATGTCGCCCAATATCTGTGGCTGCGGCTGTTGACAGGGACACGACACAATCTTTGCTGTGTCGGCGATGACGACCAGTCGATCTATGGGTGGCGGGGCGCTGAGGTTGGTAACATACTTAAATTCGAGAGCGATTTCGCTGGCACCAAAACCGTCCGGCTGGAGGAAAATTATCGGTCGACAGGGCATATTCTGGCCGCTGCCTCGGCGGTGATTGCGCATAATGAGACACGGCTTGGTAAAACCCTGTTCACAGCTGCCGAAGAGGGCGAGAAATTGCGCGTCAACGGCTATTGGGATGGTGCCGATGAGGCGCGGACAGTTTCCAGCCAGATTGAGCGCATGATGGAAGAGGGTGGTGACCTGTCGCAGATCGCAGTGCTGGTGCGTGCAGGGTTTCAAACGCGTGAATTCGAGGAGCGGTTCATCGCGATTGGCCTACCCTACCGTGTCGTCGGCGCAAAATTCTATGAGCGCGCAGAGATCCGCGATGCTATTGCCTATTTCCGCCTGATCGCCCAGCCTGCCGACGATCTGGCCTTTGAACGCATTGTCAATCTGCCAAAACGTGGTCTGGGCGCGGCCAGCCTGCAGGCGATTCACATTCAGGCGCGTGCCTCGCAAAAGCCACTAATGGCCGCCGCTTTTGACCTGATCGAAACTGACGAATTGCGGCCAGCCGCCAGAACATCGCTCACCGAGTTCATTAGAGATGTCAAACGGTGGCGTGATGCGGTTGCCAGCATGCATCATGCTGACCTTGCGAAAATGGTCCTCGATGAGTCCGGCTACACCCGGATGTGGCAGGTAGATAAATTACCTGATGCCGAGGGGCGATTGGAGAATTTAACTGAGCTTGTCAATGCGATGCAGGAATTTGACTCGCTGGCTGGTTTTCTTGAACACATCGCCCTTGTCATGGATGGTGACACCGAGGCAGAGAATGGCGAGGTCACGTTGATGACGCTGCATGCCGCCAAAGGGCTTGAGTTTGATACCATTTTCATGCCCGGCTGGGAGGAGGGGATCTTTCCGAGTCAGCGGACCATTGACGAGAACGGAGCTGTTGGCCTTGAGGAGGAGCGCCGCCTCGCCTATGTCGGCATAACACGGGCGCGCAAGCTGGTTCATATAAGCTACGCTGGATCGCGGCGCATTCATGGACAATGGCAGTCGGCCATTCCATCCCGGTTTCTGCAGGAGCTCCCTTCCGACAGCATAATCGAGGACAATGTGCAGGGGATGCAGGCAATGGGTGGTGGTTTTGGCCGCGCCACACCGGCTGAGCTTGCCGATGCCTCGCATTTTGGCGGGACGTCGGGCTATGGCCCCGGATGGCGACGCATGGCGGCCCGACAGCAGCAAGCAAGCGACCCCAGCTTCATCGCTCAGGACAGCGGCACCGTTTTTGCCATCGGCGACCGCGTTTTTCATCAGAAATTCGGGATGGGCAATGTCATCAATGTCGATGGCGACAAACTGGAAATCGCCTTTGACCGTGCCGGCCACAAAAAGGTTGTCTCCGGTTTTGTGAGCAAACCATGACCCAGCCCATGACCCAGCAGAGTCAAAATCCCCATGCCGCGAATGTCACGCTCTATCGGGCAACGATCACACTGCCGGAGCGTGTGACGACCCGCGAGGCTGGTCATATAGAGACTGTCTTTTCTGAATTGATGGAGAGTCTTGCCACATCGCATCTGCAGCTTGCCGATCAGCGCTGGCTTATTGAAGCGCTGTTTGATTTTGAACCTGAGAGATCAGTTGTCGTGGCAATGCTTGACCAACCGCTTGGTGTTCTGGGCCTTGATGACATCGAACTGGAGATTGGCCAGCTCGAACAGCGCGACTGGCTGGCTGAAAACAGGGCATCCTTTCCCCCACTGCACATTGGCCGCGTCTGGATTCATGGCAGCCATGTGGAGCAGCCCGCACCGGCTGGCAGTCTGCCGCTGATGGTTGAGGCCGCGCAGGCTTTTGGGTCTGGAACGCATCCGACAACCGAGGGCTGTCTGCGCGCCATGCAGATGATTGCCGCGCTGTCACGTCCCGCACCGGCCAAGGTTCTCGATATGGGCTGTGGGTCTGCCATTCTGGCGATGGCAGCGCGGAAAATCTGGCCATCATCATGGGTTATGGCGGTGGACAATGATCCTATTGCCGTGCGCGTTGCCAGTGCCAATGCGCGGCTGAATGGTATTGCCCCGCAGCAGATGTGTTGTGTCGTTTCGGCGGGCTTTGCTGGACGCGCGGTGCGCCAGGCCGGTCCCTATGACGTGATTCTGGCGAACATCCTCGCTGGTCCCCTGCGCCGTATGGCGCCTGATCTGGCGCCCTATCTGGCGGCCAATGGTTGGTTGATTCTCTCGGGCATTCTCAATGAACAGTCTGTTGCGGTCGAGCGTGCCTATGCCGCACAGGGGTTGCGGTGCTGGACGATGCTGCGCATCGGCGATTGGACGGTGATCGTCATGCGGCCAGCGGCCATTGGCGCGATGCCAGGACTGTGGCATGGTCGCCAATCAGCTTCGATGGTAACACAGGAGGAGTGAGCACAATGGCAGAGACAAAGCAGCATGACCTGCGGCTTGCCGCTCTGCGCGAAAGACTGGTCTCACAGCAGCTTGATGGCTGGTTCGTTGGGCGCGAGGATATGTATCAGGGTGAAGAGGTTCAGGCAGGTGATGAGAGGCTTGCCTTCCTGTGCGGGTTTACTGGCTCGGCCGGCTTTGGCCTTGTGCTGAAAGACAGTGCTGCCCTGTTCAGCGATGGCCGCTACACGCTGCAGATGGCGAACCAGACCAATCAGACAGATTGGACCACCCACACCATGCCCGAGGAAACGCTTGCCACCTGGCTGAAGGGAATTTCCATTTCCGGGCTGACGATCGGCGTTGATAAGAAGCTGGTGACGCTTGCCACCTTCGACAGGTTGGCGCGTGCTTTTAGGGAAGCTGGTGCCACGCTGCTTGGCACCGGTATCAATCCGGTCGACGCCATCTGGCAGGACCGACCGTCGCCACCGGTGCCTGCACCGTTTCGTCTTGATGCGGCAACAGCTGGCGCGACGATGTCGGAAAAGCTGCAACAGTTGGATGCCGTATTACAGGAAGCTGATTGCACGGCCATTTTTATCAGCCGTGTCGATTCGGTCAACTGGCTGACCAACATTCGGGGCCGTGACCTTCCCTGTACGCCCGTGATGCAGGCCTATGCACTGTATCACCGCGAAAATGGGCTGATCCTGCTGGCTGAACCCGGGCGGTTGGCGGCGGTGATGGCGGATGATCTGGCCACCGATGCGTCGGTTGTGCCATTGACGGATTTTGCGGGCCTGCTGGGTCCGGAGGCGGGTTATGCCAGCGGTACGAAAGTGATGATTGAGGCGGCCAGCCTGCCAAAGTCTCTTCATGACATTCTCGACAGCAGCGCTGTCGAACTGGTCCGCCGTGCCTGTCCGGTAATGCATGCCAAGGCAGTGAAGAATGAGGTTGAGCAGGAAGGTACGCGCCGCGCCCATATCGAGGATGGTGCCAGCATGGTACGATTCCTGTCATGGCTGGAGACAGTGTCCCCCGGCCAGATGCGGGAAACAGAGATTGCGGCGCATTTGCTCTCCATCCGCCGCGAAAACCGAAATTTCATCTCCTCTAGTTTCGAGACCATCTGCGGGTCGGGGCCAAATGGGGCGATTGTCCATTACCGCGCCATTGAGGGTGCCGACAGTGCGCTTATCGGTAACAGTCTGCTGCTGGTGGATTCGGGTGCGCATTACACCAGTGGCACGACCGACATTACCCGTACCATGGCGATAGGCACCCCCAGCGATGAGATGCGCCACGCGTTTACTTGCGTCCTCAAGGGACATATCGCCGTAGCACGTGCCCGTTTTCCAGCAGACAGCACAGGCCAGCAGATCGATGTTCTGGCACGCGGACCACTATGGGCAGAGGGTCTGGATTACGCCCATGGAACAGGCCATGGCGTTGGCCATATCATGCAGGTGCATGAGGGTCCGGCGAGCCTGTCCAAACGTGGTACGGAACGGCTTGTCACCGGTATGCTGCTCTCGAATGAGCCGGGCTATTACAGACAGGGTGAATGGGGCATCCGCATCGAGAATCTTATCATCATCAATCCGCCTGATGACGCTGGTTTTCTCAGTTTCGAGACAGTTACCCACTGTCCGATCGACAAGCGGTTGGTCGTTACCGCGATGCTGAATGAGGCTGAACGCGCGTGGTTGGATGCGTATCACTCTCAGGTTGAGGCGCTATTGCTGCCGTTGCTCGATGGTGATGAGGTTGTGCAGGACTGGTTGCGCCGGGCCTGCGCACCGCTTTGATCCTATTTATCGATCAAAGCCAGCCAGGCGTTCTTGTCGAGGACGGTGACACCAAGCTCGCCAGCTTTACGGGCCTTTGAGCCAGCATCTGCCCCGGCGACCAGAAAATCAGTCTTTGCCGAAACCGACCCAGAGACTTTCGCGCCGAGTGATTCCGCCCGTGCCTTCGCTTCTGCCCGGGAAATGCCGGCAAGCGTACCGGTGAAAACAATGGTCTTGCCACTTACCGGGCTGTTATCTGCCGGCCTGTCCGGCGGAATGATCGTGACTTCGCTGGCAAGGTCGATGACCATATCGCGGTTTGCTTGTGCGAGGAAAAAAGTAATGATGTCAGACGCCATCAACGCGCCAACCTGATCGATCTCCACCAGTTCGGCCATCGCGGCCTCACTGTCCGCGCCTGGTGCAATAGCCGTCAGCAACTTGTCCAGGCTGTCATAGTGAAGCGCCAGAATGCGGGCTGTGGCCTGTCCCACCTGCCGAATGCCAAGCGCGTAGATAAACCGCTCAAATCCTATGGTTCGCCGTGTTTCGATCGAAGTCATCAGATTGCGGATGGAGATTTCGCCGAACCCGTCAAGGGTAGCGATCTCCTCCTGCCTTTCATGCAGTCGAAAGATATCAGCTGGCAAAGCCACCCAGCCAAGCTCGGTGAACTGCTCGATCTGTCGCGCTCCAAGCCCCTCAATGTCGAAGGCGTCACGTGAGACGAAATGTTTGAGCCATTCAAGCCGCTGTGCGTCACAGCTGACACCGTTGGTGCAACGACGCACGGCCTCACCTTCTGGTCTGATCGCGTCTGCCCCGCAGACCGGACAGAGTTCTGGAAACTTGTATTCGGTGCTGTCTGTCGGCCGATGATCTTTAATAACGCGAACAATTTGTGGAATGACATCGCCAGCCCGCTGGATCACCACAGTATCGCCAATGCGGATGTCCTTGCGGTTGATCTCGTCTTCGTTATGCAAGGTTGCGTTGGAGACTACGACTCCACCAACCGTGATTGGTTCCAGCCTCGCCACCGGAGTCAGCGCACCGGTGCGCCCCACTTGAATGTCGATCGCGCGGATGATGGTCTGTGCCTGTTCCGCTGGAAATTTATGCGCCAGCGCCCATCTTGGTGCGCGTGCCACCTGGCCAAGCCGACTCTGGTAGTCATGCCGGTCAACCTTGTAGACGACACCGTCAATGTCATAGCTGAGTGTCGCCCTGGCATCGCCAATGGCTTTATATGTGTCCAGCAGCTCGGCAACTGACAGGCACCGTGCCGACAGCGTATTTACGGCGAAGCCAAAGCTCGTGAGTGTCGCCAGAAAGTCCCAATGCGTTCCGGCGATCTCGGCGCTGCATTCGCCCATCGAATAGGCAAAGAAACGCAATTTGCGGCCGCTGGTGACGCTGGCATCCTTTTGCCTGAGCGAACCGGCGGCAGCGTTACGGGGATTGGCAAACAGTTTGCCCCCACCTGCCTGCTGCGCCTCATTCAGCGCTAGAAAATCTTCGCGGTCCATATAGATTTCGCCGCGCACCTCAAGAATGGCGGGCGGTGTTCCGGCAAGCTGTTTTGGAATAGCGTCCACCTGCATGATGTTTGCCGTGACATCCTCGCCCTCGCTGCCGTCGCCGCGTGTGGCTGCCTGCATTAGTTCACCGCCTTCGTAGCGTAGTGAGAGTGACAGCCCATCAATTTTTGGCTCGGCGGTGAGCGCTAACTCGTCGCTATGATTTAAAGACAGAAAACGGCGAACACGGGCTACGAATTCGGTGATATCGTCGTCAGAAAAGCCATTGCTCAGCGATAACATCGGCCGCGCATGCCGTATTTTGCTAAAGCTACCATCCATTGGTGTACCTATACGGGCAGATGGACTATCTGCTCGCACTAGACTGGGAAATAAGGCCTCTAAGTCGCGATTGCGCCTGACTAGTTCGTCATAGGCAGCATCACTGATTACTGGATCATCCGCGCCATGGTACAGACGGTCATGGTAGGCTACTGCTGCGGCGAGCAACGCCAGTTCATCCGCTACCTCATCAATTCTCATCTGTTTAGGATCGGTTGTGCTTGCCGTGATGGCAGCGAGTTCCTGTTCTGAGGTTAGAAACTTGGCCATTCACCTCTCCATCAGGGCGCCTGCGGCCGCCCGCGCCTCTGGCGTGATTTCCTCGCCGGCTAGCATACGAGCTATCTCTTCGGTGCGGGCGGTGTTGTTAAGCGGCTCAGTGCAACTGATAACACCGGTGTTGCTGGTGGTCTTGGTAATCCGCAAATGATGCAACCCTTTAGCTGCAACCTGTGGGGAATGAGTGACGACAAGTGTCTGCACACCATTTCCCAGTCGCAAAAGCCTTTCACCGACGGCAGCGGCAACTGCACCACCAACGCCTGAGTCTACCTCATCAAAAATCAGCGTTCGTCCAGCGTCACTTTCCTCAAGCGCCACCTTCATTGCCAACAAGAAGCGTGCTAACTCGCCGCCGGAGGCAATGCGTTCGATAGGGCCGGCCTTCAGTCCCTTATTAGTAGTTGCCTCAAAGCGCACATGATCCATTCCAAGCGGCCCCCATTGGGCTTCGGTAAGCGGCGTAATGACAGTGACAAATTCAGCGTTCTCAAGTTTTAAAGGCGTAAGCTCGTCCATGACTGCGGCATCAAGTTTCACCGCTGCTGCGCGACGGTTGTCGGCGATAATTTTTGCCATTTTGCTGTAATAGTCACGCCATTGGCGCTCTTTTTCGATAAGGCCAGCTAGCGCGACAGTTGAGTCATCTAAATCGGCAAGCGACTCCGCAAGTCTTGTATGAACGTCTGGAAGCTCATCAACCTTGCAGCCATGTTTTCGCGCTTGCTGCCGTAATTCATGTAGTCGGTCATCCACTTCCTGCAACCTACTCGGATCTGCCTCTAATTCATGCGTTGCTCTGCTGATATCTGAGCTGGCTTCAGTCAGTTCAGCGTTGGCACGCTCCATCGCGATCAATGCTTGATCCAACCCGCCACCGGCCAGTGGTGCTACCCGTTCAAGCGCGGTGCAGGCCTTACCAAGGAGCATCTGCACACCGCTTTCACCAAGGATTGCATCTTCGGCAATGGCCAAACCTTCGCCAATTCTTCGGACATTACTCAGCATCTCACGTTGAACGGTCAAGCTTGTCTCTTCGCCCAGATTTGGTGACAGAATATCGAGCTGTTCCACCGCATCGCGCAACCATTCTTCCTCTGCGCGTGCTCGGTCTAGCTCTTGCTTCGCTTTGGATAGATTTCGCCTTGCCTTTTGCCAGCCGTTCCAACCCGACCCTAGCTTGGCAAGTTTGTCGGCATGGCCAGCTGCTTTATCTAGCAGTCTGACGTGAGTTGCTACATCCAACAATCCTCGCCCCTCAAACTGGCCTTGAATTTCCACTAACATGTCACCAATCTCACGCAGCAGTCCAAGCGAAACGGGCACATCATTAATGCTGGCGTTGGATTTTCCATCCCGTTTGAGACGGCGGCGTAGGATCAGCATTTCGTCAGTGATAATACCCGCCTCATCAAGGCGAATATTTGCCGGGTGATCTGCAGCAAGAGCAAAACTTGCGGTAACCTGAGCCTCATCGGCGTTATTGCGGATCAGGTCAAAATTGGCCCTGCTGCCGAGTGCAAGTCCTAACGCGTCCAGCAGAATTGACTTGCCAGCGCCAGTCTCACCGGTCAGCACAGTTAGCCCCACACCAAATTGTAGGGTCATCTGTTCAATGAGAACAATATTGGAAACGGTCAAGCTCTGAAGCATTGCTAATCATCAAAGATGTTGGTCAGGGTTTCCATGGAACGTGTAAAAATGCCCTTTGGCAGTTTGCGTTCGGGATTGGTCTCTATTTCGGCAAGACGCTCAGTCCAGATTGAGTCCGGAAAATTATAGCCCGCAACCGAACTTACCCTCTTGGCCTCATCCACAAGTCCGAGTGCGAGGTAAGCCTCCGTCATGCGGAATAGAGCTTCAGGCACCTGATTTGTAGTCTGATAGTCTTGGATAACCTTTTCAAAGCGCCTAAGCGCGGCACCATAATGCCCACTTTGCAGGTAATAGCGGCCAACAGCCATTTCCTTCCCAGCAAGGTGTGAGCGAGCAAGGTCAATCTTTAAGAGGGCGTCACGCCCATATACCCCATTCGGAAATCGGCGCTGCAGTTCTTCAAAGGCGGACAGAGCTAATCGTGTCATTTCGGCGTCACGTTCAACATCTACAATTTGCTCATAATAGCTGAGCGCAATTAGGTAATAAGCATACTCCACGCGTTTGTCAGCAGGATTCAGTTCAGCAAAACGCTGCAACGCCGCGATAGCTTGAGCATAGTCGTTTTCTTGGTAAAATGACCACGCCGCCATGATTTGTGCCTGCACGGCAAGGCTTGAATAGGGGTGTTGCCGTTCAACCTCTTCGAATTGTGGTGCGGCAGCTTTGGTGTCCCCTGCAAGCGCGCTGGCTAACGCCTCATTGTATAGTTCGTCAACAGAGCGTTCGATTTGCTCTTCGATTTCGCCGGAAGCGCAGCCAACTAAAAGAACTAGTGTTGCTAAAAAAATGCTTTTGGGTATCGAATAGGCCAAATTGAAGCTCCATCATCAGCATTCATGTTCGGCAGGCAAGGTCCAAGCTATGCTATGCGTGTTTTGCTAAAGGCCCAACAATAGCCTGTCGCTGGGTCGGTGAAAAGGGGCCGCTTTATGATTTTCTATCGACGCAACAAAGGTGCTTTCAGGCTAAAAATTTTGAATTGTGCGAAGATGCCAGCTAAACAGCGGCAGCGGCAGCTACCTCGGGTAATGTGTACCCTTCAGAAACCGTAATCGGCAAATTATCTTCAACAATTTGATAAGCCATCGGGTCACGCCACAGCGTCTGTACCAATTTTGTGCTCAACGCGTGCCCTGGACGAAAAGAGGTCAGCTTGCCTTTAACCTGCATGCCAAGCAGATACAAATCACCGAGACAATCAAGTGCTTTATGACGCGCAAACTCATTTTCCATGCGAAGCCCATCTTCGTTCAGCACAACACCATTTTCAACGACCACAGCATTATTTAAAGAACCACCGAGTGCCAATCCAGCGTTCTGCATGAATTCAACATCGCGCATCTGACAGAACGTCCTAGCGCTGGCAAGTTCTGCTTCAAATTTACCATTACCGTGCCGGTAGAGATAATTCTGTCTGCCGATTGCGACATCCTCAAAATCAATCTCTATGTCAATTTCTAACTTATCAGACGGTTCAATCCGAGCCCACGCTCCACATGATAGTTTTACTTGGAGTGTTCTAGTAACAACAAAGTAACGACGTCGTAATGTTAAAATAGTCAGGCCGACACGATTAATAGCATCTACCAACGGCTTGCTGCTCCCATCCAAAATGGGCGCTTCGCTAGCGTCAATATCGACAATTGCATTATCAACACCCATGCCGGCAAAAGCCGCCATAAAATGCTCAACGGTTTCAAGGCCAACACCACTGTCATTTTGGATACGGGTGCAAAGTCTGGCCGCGGTTGCATATTCCGCATGTGCCGGTACCGTTTGGCGACTTTCTTCGACGTCGATGCGACGAAAAATAATGCCTGTGTTAGCCGGGGCAGGGCGGATCACCGCCCGAACATACCGACCAGAATGCAAACCGATATCTTCAAATGGAATCTTACTACGCAAAGTAGTTTGGAACGGTTGATCGATGAACATTTAGGCTTAGCCCTTGGTTCTTGTTTCGCTATCGCGTCTTTTATCGGTCAATGTCCGTTCCAGCGAGAAGTTGTACACCATACTCATAAACTGACTGATGATTTCACAATTCTGACCAGATCTGCACTTGAACCACCATCATATTATTTTGCAGCTGGGTTCATAGCAAATCACATTTGGTTACGGATTGTAGCAATGAACCCCGCTTTGGTTAAATCGCCACTAATTGGCTTGGCGACGCAGGAATGCTGGAATGTCTAGGTCATCGCTGACGTTGTCGAGCGTTCCCTGAATTCCACTTGCGGAAGAAAGGCTGTCACTTATTTTTGTGTCCTCGTCATTGCCATGCTGTACCATGTCACCGCGTGGCAGATCAAAGATGGAGCCGGTCTTATCCGCATGCATACTGTTCTCTTCCGAGACGCGATCGGGCCCGGTCTTGCCAGTTTTTGCATTGTCAGGCTTCTGGCTCCAGAGGCCTGAGATCTTGTTGATCAGACTTGGTCGAGAGGCGTTGGCCTCACGAGTTTTAGGGATAGATGCGTCTTCGGGTAGTTTTGCGGCAGCTGGCGGGATAAAGGAGGGTTGCTTTGCCAGTGCCTCAGGCAACAGTGGATTTTCTGTCCTAGCCGCAACCAGCGGTGTTGAGATGGACCTAGACTTTTCTTCGTTCGCTGTTTCTGGTTTGATCTTGGAAGTGACGCTGTCATTCGCAATATCTTTAGCAGCTCTGGGTGGTGACATGCCAGATTCTGCCCCAGAAGCTCTATCCTCTAATATTTCTCTGTCGTTGGTTTGTGTTTCTCCAATGGCCTTCGCACTTGCTGTTTCTAGCACTTCGTTGATTTCTATCTGGCTGTCATCTTCCGCTATATTTT
>CACNSW010000019.1 GCA_902623185.1 uncultured SAR116 cluster alpha proteobacterium | reverse complement strand
ACACCCGCCCGACTTACGGGCCACAGCTTCGTCTGTCCCAAGAGATAGACGAGCAGAAGTACCGACAGGCTGGTGAAGACTTTTATTCAAAGGTCGTCAGAATTGCGGACAGTCTGAAAGATAGTGACGAACACTTTGAAGAGTTTAAGGATGTGCTGCAAAATATGCGGTTCATACCAGCTGGTCGGGTGCAGAATGCAATGGGGGCTGCGAGGCAGACAACAGCCTATAATTGCTTCGTGTCAGGCACTATCGAGGACAGTATGGACAGCATTATGTCTCGTGCCACTGAGGCAGCTGAGACTATGCGCAGGGGAGGTGGTATCGGCTACGACTTTTCCAAAATTCGTCCTCGAGGCGACCTCATTAAGAGCTTGGCGAGTCGGTCTAGCGGTCCTGTGAGCTTCATGGGCATCTATGACGCTATCTGCCAGACAATCGCCTCGAGCGGTCACCGTAGAGGCGCACAGATGGGTGTTTTGCGCATAGACCATCCTGACATTGAGGAGTTCATCGCAGCTAAGCACAACTCCCACAAATTGACGGGTTTCAACGTCTCAGTGGGTGTAACCGATGATTTCATGGTGTGCTTAGACGCCAATATTCCATTCCAGCTGATCCATGACGGCAAAGTTTATAAAGAGGTAGACCCCGTGAACCTGTGGGACATGATCATGAGGTCCACATGGGATTATGCCGAACCCGGCATTCTGTTTATCGATCGTATGAATGAGATGAACAATTTACATTACTTGGAAACGCTTGAGGCAACTAACCCTTGCGCTGAACAACCCTTGCCACCTTTTGGAGCGTGTCTACTTGGCTCATTCAACGTCGTAAAATACGTTGATATGGAAATGCAGAAGTTCGACTTCCAGCGGTTTGATGCCGATATTCGCTGCGTGGTTCGAGCAATGGACAACGTCGTCGATAGGACCATTTATCCTCTCGAGGAACAAAAACTTGAGGCTAAAAGTAAGCGTAGAATGGGCTTAGGCGTCACCGGCCTAGCGAACGCTGGTGAGATGCTCGGTTATAGCTACGCATCAACTGACTTCATGGAGTTTATGGAGGATGTATTCTGCGAGCTGCGTAACACAGCTTATGACGCATCGGCTGACCTTGCGATGGAGAAAGGGCCATTTCCGCTCTGGAACCACGACAAATACGGACAAAGTAAGTTCATTCAGCGGTTACCAAGAAGAATACAAGACAAGATTGAAGTCACAGGTATTCGCAACTCTCACCTGACTTCGATCGCACCGACAGGAACAATCAGCCTAACCGCTGACAATGTTTCTGGCGGGATAGAGCCCCCATTTGCTCTGTTCTACGACAGGACAATAACTGGTTTCGATGGCCAGCAGATCGAGCGTGTTGAGGATTATGCTTACTCGCTTGGCATCAAAGGACGCACAGCCAACGAAATTAGCGTCGACGACCACCTGCGAGTGCTCATCATGGCCTCACAATATGTTGACAGTGCTGTCTCGAAAACGTGCAACGTCGGCGACCACGTTACCTACGACGAGTTCAAGGACATCTACTACAAGGCGTGGAAGGGTGGCTGCAAAGGCATAACTACATTCCGTGCCGCTGGTAAACGCTACGGCGTCCTGAACGAAATCAAACCCGACAACGACAACCAACCGAAGGCAGAAGCCTGTTTTATCGATAGTGAAACTGGGAAGAAGGAGTGCGACTGATGACGTCGATACCATATTGCTGCGGTCACAGAATGACCCAAGAGCGGCAGGATTTCTACTCGTGCTAGATATGTAATGGTGAGGCCATTTGGACTCCCAAATACAATGCTTGGGAGTATGACTCTCCGCACTCTCTCAACCCAAATACTGGATATGGAAGGAGACTAGATGCGACGACAAATGCTGAAGGTTTTGTAAAGCCACGCGAAAGCGAACATAAAGCTGCATAAAGCCAACATCGAAATCTACCTGCGCCACCCTGTAGGCGCAGGGGAACACTCAGACTTTTTAGAATCTGTACAGGCAGAATTAGACAAGCTGACCATTCATTCGGACAGGGTAGATACACTGCAACATTATTTCCACAATGACTGACACTAGGGGCCACTTCGGTGACCCTTTTTTCGTCTTTGAGTTATAAAACCTCCTCATCAAAAACCACACCTCTGAAAGCTTGCCTTCTGACTGGAACTTCATTCTCCTCGACCACGGAAAGTTCGGAAAAAATCTCCTGACATTTTTTGAACGAGTCGCTGTCCTCGTATTCAAATATCCAGCCGACCGCGGCCTCACCCTTATTGTTCCAAATCTTCGTTCCGGTCATCTTTCTCAAACCAGCTGTTCTGAGTTTTGGAATGAATTCTGCCTTTCTTTTTTTCCACTGGCTGAGATGAAAATGCATATCTCTTTCATTAGTAAATGTCTCGAGCGTGTAGTTTATAAGTGCGGGATTTGCACTACTCATTTTTTACTTCCTTTTTAAGGATGGGTTGCTGTGGAGTTTGTTCCTGTTTTTCGAGCATTATTTTCAAGTGAATAAGCACACGCAAAAAAAAGGGCCACCGAAATTCACCTGTAATCCTAGTGATCTATTATACTGGTAATTCACCTTCAGATGGCCCCACTCACAGCGGTGCATATGCCACTTTGCTCGTTGAACAGGTGTACATAACCTCACCCATTTACGGCTTACCACCACGCATACGAGGCGGTTTCCACACACAGGCCATTTGACATTGTAGGAGTTGGCCCAGTAAATTTGACCTCACTTCTTTTGGATTTTGGAGCTTGAGACTATGTTTGAAAACCCAACCAGAATTATTGGCCTTGTCATTGTTTTAGGAGCAGTTGTTGCTGCAATTATCTATGGAGGGGGACAGGAAAAATTCCTAGATATGCCATCTTTATTATTAGTAGCTATAATTGGGGTCGGTAATGTGATCGGGGCAAAGGGTGATGACAGTATACTTACGAAATTTGGTGACGGTTGTGTAAGAGGAGCTTGGATCGGTTTTCTAATCGGCCTTATCCTAATTGCTGACGCCCAAATCTTTGCATCAATGAACGTCCCCGCTTTGGGTGCCGCGATGTCGGTGTGTATGCTCCCGTTATTTTACGGCTACACACTCAAATTTTTATCAATGCATATAGACTGAGAACGCATTGAACAAAAACAACAAATTGACCCTTTAACCCTTTTTTTATAAAGGTCCTTTTAGAAACGGGGAGTACGCGCCCAAACTATGGGAGCTGAGCAGTGCGCCAGGTGGCCCCGGACGGCCTTGGTGTCTTAAATCATTTTACCATGACACGCTGCTCCCAGATGTCCATAACGAGGTTGCTGATGGCGCCCTTTTTAGCTTTGTCTTGAGGATGCACATATTTGCTTGTGGTTTTTTCGCTGCTGTGTCCCAGGATCTCACAAATAAGCTTAGGGTTTTGCTGGATGATTACAAAGATGAGCAATGTGTGATTGGCATTTATCACGGCAACGTAGCAAAGAAACGAGATCAATACTGTATCGTCCATGTTGAGAACGAATTACCGGGCTGGGAAAAGTACAGAATAAGATGTATTCCGGTTGGAAGATTAAGCGTCAGCCAATCAAATGGTTCCTCGAGGCACATAAAGAAGTGATTACGGCTGTCACTGCGAACGTTGTGGCCTAAAAAGTTTTTGGCGGCAGCGTCCAATAATAATAAAGACCAAGCGCCCCCAAAGCGGCCAAAGCACCCAATATGACCTCCACAGCCCCTCGTTACTAGGTGGGCTTAATGTGCAGAGCCAATAGAGATATAGCAATTAACAGGCCAATAACCACACAAATAGGTCGTTTTGAGCATATTCCACCTTTGAGCAACTTAAGAAAAAGGTGTTTGCGATAATCGGCAAACACGATTTCAATTCAATAAAACTAAGAGATAAGTAAGGAACTATGGCTCTTGTGGGTTTTGATAGCTCTCATTGGTTGTTATGTGGGCTACTTTGTTGTCGTTGCCGTAATCCATACGGTGTACGATTGTCTCCGCTAGTCAACTAAGGTCACTAGGGTCACACCAGCTGCAATGGCCATTAGGAGCATGGGTGTCCATCGTCGTCGTTTTCTTTTGAAGGATGATGTCGTTAATGCATTCGTCGCATGGATACGAGAAAAGTCATTCATGATGTCTCCTGCCTTTTGTTAACGGAGGTTAGTGGCGAACTCCCATTGACAGATTGTCGCACCGTGAACGTAGGTTGGCCAGCGAGAATGACTCGCAATTATGTCCCGATTTGATGGTCGTTACTCGAATGGTCTTGTCGTTGACATAGCAAGCCATCGAAATAATCGAGCAATGAACCATGTGACAAAGAAAATGAAGGTCAAAATTCCCAAGATTTCAAAGAGTGTTTGTTATCACGATCAACCAGAAGGGCAGCTGCAATCAAAAACCCACACACCCATGTACACCAGCTAAAAAAAAGAACATATAGTCCAACAGACTATGTTCAGGCTTACGCTAAGGTGGCTCTGGAGGCAGAAAGCTTTTAGACTTTTCAGCGGGCTCGCTAGTGTTCCGATTTGTAATGACTAGATTGTAGCCCATCGCAATAAATTTCTCTAATGGTCTAATTTCGAGTAGGGCAAGCTAGGCCAAGGTCAGCTGAGTACGGATCAACGGCTATTAACTATACTGCAATATCAATAGCTAAGCGTATTGTGACGATGTCGATCGGGTCCCATGCACCGATTATCGACTCCCGGCAGTGTCAAATATTGACTAATTTAAAAATGCCACTAAAGCTCGGCCTTTTTGTTGTTATTCGACTTTCGCCACGGGCGGGGCAATCTCAGAAAATCTATCAGTGCCGATCAAATCAAGAAGGGCGTCCCAAGAATCCAATTGATTACTTTATTAAATACCCAGCCACCGCCCGCAAAAATGATGCAATACCATGCTTTTTGGTAACAAGTGACGTTATCACCCAGTCCAAAAAGGACAAACCATATGCAATAAGCAACGGCGGTCCAGAGCATCACAACAATTAGTTTAAGAAGGCTTCCTTAAATAACGCAACGCTAACACCCGCAATCTAAATTCCTAGGAATTCCAACATGGCACTCGAAAGCGGCACGTTCATCGACTCGCTGAACGCTTCAAACCCCGTGTTGACTGACGGCCTTGCACAGGCTGATGACCATATGCGCCTCATCAAGTCGACTGTAAAAGCGACTTCCTCAAACATCGCAGGTGCAGTCACAGCCACCACGATTGATGATGCTGACCTCACAGCCTCGCGTGCAGTTGTGTCGATCAGTAGCGGCAAGGTTGCGGTCTCAGCAATCACAAGCACGGAACTTGGTCACCTAGACTGCGTCACAAGAAACGTGCTGACACAGATTAACAACATCGCTGGCTAGCCCCAAGTCATCACAGTTTTGACCTCTGCCACGTCTTACTTAATCCCATGCGGCACACAAGCCATTCTTATCCATGCAGCTGGCGCAGCGTCTAAAGCTCAGAAAGATGCCGAGCTGGTAGCAACACACGCACTTTAGTCCCACAACATGGATTTGAAGGAAGCTCACTTCGAGCAAAAGGATCTAATCGATGAAGACGAACTCACCATCTTGAAGCGCAAAGAAGATGTCCGAGGGATTGTAATTCCCTCGGGCTAAAAAATGGATCGGCGAAGCGGCCCCGAGTTTAGGGAGGAACAATGAATGTCAAATAGTGAACACAATCATCAACACTTCCTTATAAAGACAAGGGTCGTGCTAAACTGGAGCAATCTTGTGAAACCTTAAAAAAAGGACCACCGTAGATTTGGCTATACGGTGGTCCAGTTCCGCCGAGTTTTTCATCCCCGACTAAGGGAAAGACGAGGGTGGCTGAAAACCCACGTCTCAATGCATAAGAGAAAGATTCAAGTATGAATCGTAACTAACTGAACTGACTCGCAATTACCGTGCCAAAACCAAAGAACACCTAAGCCTAAAGTGATTAATGAGATTAGTGTCCCAAGTATATATAAAATTTGCTATTTTAATTTTTAAAATGCAGATTGAAGGGGTTGATTATTCGTTTCCATTATTAAAAACAAAAAATCAGCTGCTCCGCTAACCAACTGATTATTATACACAGTAAATAATATGGCGGAGAGGGTGGGATTCCCCTCTCAATGCTCAATTTGACCAGTAATTCCCTGTATGTCAATATTATAGCATATCAAAACTGGGTACAAACTGGGTACATTTGCTTTTATGCCTCGCCAATATCGCAAAGATTACATTAGCAAAAATGGCAACAATTACTATCTGCAATTCCATGTCGCAGATTGGATGAAGCAGCTTCCTGCTTTTACGGAATGGCCTGCCAACAAAAAGAATTTCAAACGCACGTTAAGAACTTCAGACCCACGTGAAGCTGCCATAAGGGCAGAATCTATTTTACTTGAACTTCAGGTCAAGCAGCGTCCTGAACGTCCAGCCTTGAAGGTTGGAGTGGACGCCTACATGGAAACACTCCAGCGTGTTGAAACAATGCCAACTGAAAAACTTGGAAATCTATATGAAGAATATACTGATTTCCTTCACACGACCATCTCCCCAGATAGTGAGTTTGGTCAGAATGCTGTAATCGACTATCCAGAGGGATATAGCAACGCAATAGAATCCATTAATGCTATCTCACGGGAATTACGAAGACGTAGTGAAGGAAAGTTCTTTGATGAACCAATGCCGCACAAAATAACGTTGAACTATGCGGCAAAGAAGTACATGGAAGAAATGGCTAGCGAGGGGCGTCCAAAGAAAACACGAAGCAAGGTTAAAAATGCAGCCAAACGTTTTCTTGAATTCAGAGAATTACCTGACATGGAATTAGAACGCATAACACCGAAGCTAGTAAATCAATATGTCAAACAGGCGAGGGTTGAGCAGAGGGCTGAAAATACCTTTAAGAATGATATCAACTATCTAGGGAGTGTATTTAACTGGGCAAAGCAAGAAGGATGGTTTGATAATATTGCAAATCCTTTCCGTGATTTGCGAATTAAAGGTCTTAAAGCAAAGACAGAAAGGTGGCCTTTCACCAACGAGATGCTTGTTCAAATGAAGGAGATGCCAGAAGTAAAAGACGACCACGATATTCGTCAGCTATTCTGGATAAGCTATTTCACTGGAATGAGGATTAGCGAGGTATTCTCTGCCAGATATAAAACTGTTGATGGAGTGCTTTGTTTTGATGTCGCCACTGAAGGTGGTAAGACCGCATCAGCGAGACGCATCATTCCATTGCACTCATGGTTGTATGAATTTCTGGATGACCCGAGGGATGGAGATGCCTTTCAATTCCAGACCAAATCCGTAACTGCTCTGGGAAAACGTTTTGGACGCTTTAAGGACAGGATGTTGGAAATTATGGGTAAAGGGAGTGATAAGCGTCATTATGGCCATCACTCATTCCGCCATGGCTTCATAACGGCTATGCTAGCAGCCGGATATAATGAAGTGGAAATTGCTGACCTTACTGGCCATAAAAAGTCCAATATTGGACGCACGGAAGCAGGAAAGACTTATTTTCACAGACAAGAAATGGCAAAGTTGAGAGATATGGTTGAGAGTATTAAACCTATTTAATGAAATTTATAACTATCTTTTTGCTTTGTAATCGTCATCAACCAAGTGAATAAAGGGCATCAATTTGTTGTAACCGGACGCCAGAAATTCAGCTTTTAGATCCTCCTCTGATATGTCGTCTTCCTCGAGGCAACTTTTTAAACAGGGGTAGTAAGCTGCAATTAATTCTTTTTTCATGTATCCTGACTTAGGCTTTTTCATCTCTAGATCGAAGAAAAGTGGCATGAGTCCAAACTTTTCCTCTTTTTCAAAACTGTTATATTGATGTCTAAATTCCAGCATGAGGTCTGGCCCATCAGATCGTGTTTTGCCACCAACCTCGATTTCCATTTCCAACAAAAGTGCCACCCTAAGAATGCGTTGTTCAAATCTTGCAGTAAGAAGTAGCACCTCATCCCCATCACCAAGCCCTAAATTTGCACAGACAGAAGCAACTGAAACATCTGGATTGGTTCTCAGTTGAGACCAGGCGCTGGTCAAATTTTCAATTTGTTTTGACATTGATTTCCACCTCTAATTTTTCATGCTCTGACGTGGCCTTCAATCATCTAAGCCACAATTTACTCTAAAATACGTTATATTTAAGTGAACTAATCGTTGCTCCGAGGAAAAAGCCAGTTTGGAATATTGTATTTGAGGATTTCTGCACCGCTTGGGTTTACTGCAATGTCCGCACAAACGTTCACTGCAGCGTCAACTAAACGTCTGTTTTTGTTTGCACCTTTCTCCATCATGCAGTTAAAGAAAATTTTATTTCCGTCTGTTTCCGCTATAATATTACAGAAGTAATCTGCTTGGGCCTGGTTTTGCTCAGAGGTTCTCTCTGAGAGTTCTAATAGACATTTGTCCTTTTGTAGGCGCTTGTTGTAACGGGCTTTCTTTTCCGATTGGGCTTGAGAAACGGCAGCTTGCTCTTTCCTTTTCCTTAAAGCATCTGCTTCCTTATTCAGTTCAGCTTGTAACTCTGAGGCTGAAGGGGTGTAGGGGTTCGAATTGAATTCATAAAAGTTGATGTCTTTGGTGCAGTCTAACCCTCTTCGCTTCGCCTCCTTTACATAACCATTGGTTGCCGCAGTACCTCTCCAGACAAATATATTTCCGGTCCACTTGGCTGCACGAAGACAAATTTCAAAATCTGTTGTCAAATTGTAGAAGCAGGGGTTCTCAGGATTTTGGCTTGTGCATAATGATGCGTTCGCTGTTTGCGTAAGCGAAACGTAACCTAAAATAAGCACTGTTATTAACCGCTGCGTAACAGACACTTTAGCAATATCTCACTTTTTGTTCTATATTTGTTCTTGACAAATTATCATCAATGTGTATAACTATATACATAAATGGGCCCTTTGAGAATGTGCACTGCAAAGCCACTCCATAAAAACCTGATGAATGCCCGACCTCTGGGGAACGGGTTCACGTTGACTTGGTCCATGCACCCAGGTCCGTGTAAAAACAGGCTCTAATTAAATCGTCAGCCAAGTTCTGAATAGCAGCTGGGCAACTGCAATAAACTGCATCCTGATTAGAGGCATTCATTAGCCGGGGAAAACTCCCCCTCATAGCATCCAAAAGCAGGCAAAACGTTTTTAGCTTCAAAGCCGATTACGTTCCCCGCCTATGGTTTAATGGGAACTAAATATCATCCGTCAAAATCAATCTTAAGGAGTATTTTATTACATCATTACAGGAGGATACAAATCATGGTGTTAATGCAATCAAACCAATCTCTCAAAGCCGCAAAGACTAACTTTGAGAAAGCATATATTGAGCAAGCTATTGAAGCTAATGGCTGCCGACTGCGTAAAGCAGCAGAGGCATTGGATATTCACTATTCAGCCTTGCTCACCAAGATGAAGCGCAATGGCATAAGTCTTAAACGCCATATGGAGGCCACTCATGGCTCGTAAGGCGGATAAGCTGGAAGACCTGCCGTTATATCTCAGAGGGCTCTCCAACAATCGTTGGGGAGGTCATAAGGTTAATCGTATGCGTGGCTTAAGGGGCAGTAAGTACGGAGCAGCCAGTCCTGTAAGGCATATACCGATTAAACCTGAACTGCGGCTTAAGATGGAAACTGGTAACTCACTTAAACGCACCTAAAAGCAAACATCAGCGTGGGGGTGGGGCAGGGCCACGCCACCCCCGTGCGATAGTTATACTCATACCATTACACAGATAGGGTTTGTGAATTGAAAGATACGATAAGAGACTGCTTTAACTCGATATCCGGCTTAGTTTTATTTTTAATTGTCGGTCGTGCAACAGCCATAGTGGGAGGGATAATGGGGTTGCTTGGTATTAACGAGAAACCGATTATGGTTATTCAGTTCCTGTTTTTTATCTTTGCTTTTGTGATTATTGGGGCCTGGGTTTATGATCTTGGAGAGAGATATATAGGTAATAATAATGAATAAAATCAGAACTATATACAATGAAACTAAATTAAAATTTGAGGAATGGTCGAAGTCAGATTCTATCGAATTCAGGAATGCTGCTTGTCCTGAAACTCTAAGAAAAAATAAATTTGGACCGTCCGAAATTGGTGACAAATTCGGCTTTTCAATTCTATGGACATCTCCAAAATTTGAAGCAGAGATTTTATTTTGTGGGTGTTGCGTAACATCATTTGGTGACTTGGAAGCAAATCAATTAAACCTTTCTGGAGAGTTGCCCACTCGGAACTCATGTATTGATTCCAAACACAAATTTGGTCAGACCATTCAGGCAGTTTTTGAGTCAGAAAACCGGATGGATTTACTTGAAGGCTGTGTGGGAATGAATTTATGGCATTTCCAGTATGTTGGCAGCCCATTTTCTAATCAGTTCCACAAAGAGGTACGGCAATTTTGCGAAGAAAACACCATCGAGATTATAAAGTTTCTTCGCCCTAAGCGAATAGTCACTTTACACAACTTGGCAGCGAAGCGACTCAAACGCACTTTTCCCGATATTAAAGCGCTAAAGCATCCATCTTTTCAAAATGGATTACTTTTCAATGAACAAATGCGTGAATTGATAAGGCAGGAATTCTGATTGTTTTGTAAATTAGTGTATCATTTTTCTAAACCTGAGTTCCCTCAGTTTCCTCGCATTTATGCCAAAACTTAACTTCTTTTAGTTCGTACTCTCTTCTCACATCAGAGATCATTTCTTCCACTCTGACCATGCAGGCATCCTCATCGATGTGGAGACCACGTGTATCGGTTAGCTTCATACAGTCACCCTCAGTTACCAAAGAGCACATCATAACAATAGCTAAAAACACACTAAAACCTCGCTACTTGAGATTCAGTTTATGGCTTTAAAATTGTTCTGATTGTGTTCTGTTGGAGGAGTTTTAGGGGCAGTAGATTTTTGGCTTTGTGCAAGTTGACAAACAACTCATTTTATAAAGGGCAAACGGTTTTGGTCTCTTAGGCATAAGATCTAGTTGAAACTCCTACCTTTTTTATTTCTATGCTAATACCTCAAAAAAAACTCACACTCTTTATTACAAAAATGAACCAACTAAATAAATGACAATGGCCATACCGCCAAAAATCTTTAATAGGCTGATCACCATACCCATTGGCGAGGTAAATTCGCCGAGGAACTGGTCGTCTGTTCCATCATTTGACCAATAAAGAGGAGATGGATTTCGTTTTGGTGGCTCTGCTTCGGGCAATTGTTTAACAGTTTTAGGCTGATTTGAATGAGCCAACCCATGAGTCTTTATCATTTTCAAATGGTTTAATGCGGTCTGCTGGTATTTTTTATTTCGAATGTAATAAATAATATTTAATACATATTCGGGGTCCTTATCCCCGTCCAGAAACCATTGTTCGACAAACTTCTGGATTGGTGCCTTGGGATATGTACCACTTATTTTGGCCATCGTTTCGATCGCATCATTGATCGTTTTGGCAGCTTTTGCTTCTTCGCTATTCATTGAACTTCTATCCGTTTAATCACTCACACTATTGGCAATCGAATTAATTTGCCAAAGAACTTGTTCATGCGAATAACGCTATCAGGTGATATGTGGATTGGGAAGAAGCCTAACCAGCCAAAAACGGACAAATATAGCTGGGTACATTTTGGGTACAAAAAAATCAGCTAGCCAATTAAGCTGCTGATTATACTGTAATCTCGAATAATGGCGGAGAGGGTGGGATTCGAACCCACGAAGGGCTCGCACCCTTGCCGGTTTTCAAGACCGGTGCATTCAACCGCTCTGCCACCTCTCCAGCGCAAAAAACGTTACTATTTGACTGGGTAGCTTAACTACGTTTTTTCGTCAATCCCCAAAGAGGACACTTTTTGACTAGTCTTGCCATAAACGTGCTCCAAGAAGGGGAGAGAAAATAACTGACAATCAGGCAATGGACCCCACGTTCAACTCGTATTTTTTTATGGGAGTTTTTTTAAATCTTACAAGCTCTTTTGGCGCCAAGTCAGGAAGTTGGCGGTTTCTTGCGAAAATATTTTTAGTTGTATTAAAAATAACCTCTCCAGCCACCGATTTTTGCTGGTAATTAAGGGTTACTTCATGAAAAACAGGAAATTTTGTGAAACGGCATTCCTTTGGGTTGGAAGGCGTTTGTGTTCCAACAAAATCTTCGCTAGCGGATAGGGAACTAGTTGTAAATTTCGCTGGAATAGCGGGTGGCAAGGAACACCTCTAGTCCTTCGATCCCCCCCTCATAGCCATATCCGCTAAATTTTAGTCCGCCAAAAGGTGTCTCTACAGAATGCACATGCAGTGAATTCACCGCCAGCATGCCGGTCTCAATTTCCTGCTTAAGCACACCGGCAGTCTTTGCACTACCTGTAAAGGCATAGGCTGCAAGTCCAAAGGGCAAGCTATTGGCCCGTTCAATCACTTCGTCAAGTGAAGAGAAGCGAGCCGTGGGCGCGATTGGGCCAAACGGTTCCTCGTTCATGATTTGCGCTGTATCTGGAACTTCTTGCAGTAATGTTGGTGCAAAGTAGTTTCCTGCTCTATGGATTGATGTGCCGCCGACCACTAACTCGGCGCCCTTTGCGACTGCGTCGGTAACAAAGCCATCCATAATGCTGATCCGGCGCTCAGCCACTAAAGGGCCCATACTCACTTGTTCGTCAAGCCCATTGCCGACCTTAACCGCTTCCACTTGTTCCTTGAAAAGCGCAAGGAATCTGTCATGAATGCTGTCTTGTACAAAAAAGCGTGTTGGCGAGATGCAGACTTGCCCCGCGTTTCGAAATTTGCCGGCCGCACATAACTTTGCTGCTGCCTCTATATTGCAATCTTCAAAGACCATAACAGGAGAATGGCCTCCCAGCTCCATAGTGCAGCGGATCATATTTTGCGCCGCCAGTTTCTGGAGATGGATGCCAACAGGTACGCTCCCAGTGAAACTGAGTTTGCGCGGTATTGGTGATCCTAGAAGATGTTCCGAAACCTCGGACGGCACTCCAAACACAATGTTCAGAACACCGGCTGGAAGCCCTGCATCTGTAAGCGCTTCGCCGATTGCGATTGCTGTTGCAGGGGTTTCCTCGCTTGGTTTTATAGTGATCGAACATCCGGCCGCCAGCGCTCCGGCAACTTTGCGCATAACATTTGTCGCCGGAAAATTCCAAGCGACAAATGCGACTACCGGTCCGACTGGTTGTTTACGGGCCTCATGCTGCATATTGGGAAAACGTGACGGGATAATCCGACCATAGACTCTCTTGCCTTCCTCGGCATACCAGCGCAGAAGGTCGATTGCAACGCGCATTTCAACCCGCGCCTCGCCAACCGGCTTGCCCATCTCGCGTGTCAGGTTTGCACTAATTTCCTCGAACCTTTCTTCAAGGATCTGAGCAGCCCTTTCCAGAACTGCTTGGCGGTCATGAGGAGTTAATTTTCGCCAAAGATTGTATCCGTCCAGATTGCTTTGTAACGCCGTGTCAAGATCGGTCGGGCTGGCATGGGGGAGGGTGCCTATTGTGCTACCATCCGCTGGGCAGATAACTGGCTCGTTTTTGCCAGAACTACCATCGGTCCATTCGCCCGCGATTAGCATTTTCAACTCTGGATACGACATCTAATTCTCCTATTATTTTTAAGCTGTGAGATAGGCACAACTGTTGTGATTTTTGTATATGTTGACAAGGTTTAGGGTTCGGGTTATGGCCTAAAAATCTGCGATAGAAGCCTTAAATTGAGACAGATCTTGATAGGAATGGAGAACTAGATGCATAATACTGGTTTTCTCCAATAACCCCATGCAATCTTTCTAATATTACCGCTATCGCTGGCATTGATATGAGCATTTATGGCGTAGCATTATTTGGTTTCGAAGTTACTTGCTCTCTGCCCAAATTGCTTTGAGTCAGTTCACGATAAGGGGTCGCACTTTTGGGTAGTGTGCGTTTTACAAAATAATTTTCGTTATTGAGCTGTCTAATAAGTGCCGGCCACATTTCGGCAAAGCCGGCTGCGATTGAGGGTGAGGGTGGTGGTAGGTCGTGAGAAACCAAGTTATGAAGTGCTGGTAGCGCGTGGTATGGCACTTTAGGGTACATGTGGTGTTCCACATGGTAATTCATATTCCAATAAATGAAGCGTGAGACGGGATTCATTAATACCGTCCTTGTGTTTAGCCGATGGTCAGTAACGTTGTCAGCAAGGCCACCGTGCTGCAACATTCCGGTCATAACATGATGCCAAGCGCCATAAAGTCGAGGCGTGCCAACCAACAGTAAGGGTAACCAACTCTGCACTAAAACGGATATGCTAATGGTTCCAATATATATCAGAACCCAAAAACGTGCCACTCTTACTACCTTGTGATGCTCGTTTTTTGGGATGTAGGTTGCCTCCTGTGGGTCAAGCTCCCCAGAGGCATTGACCAACATTAAACGTAGCCCAATTGGCACATCCATGAGCCCAAAGAAATTAGCTACTAACTTTGCAAATTCCGGGGGTCGCATGAGTTGTATTTCCGGATCACGTCCAACAATAATGGTATCAGTGTGATGTCGCGTATGGCTCCATCGCCAAGTGTATGGGTTTCGGATCATACAGAAACACGCAATATGATAGACGACGTCGTTCATCCAGCGTGTCTTGAACGCTGTCTTGTGACCACATTCATGCCAGCGAGAGTCCATTGCCGAACCATAGAGAACTCCATAAGCTAGGAAAAAAGGTACAGAAAGCCACGACGGGAAAAGTATCCCCGCCAAGCAAGCAAATACGGCCATCGCGGTAAACAGGATTATCGTATCGCGGATGGCTGGGCTGTCAGTTGGCTTCATCAGAGCCTTGAGTGAGTTACGCGAAATTTCGGTCTGGTACCAGCGTATGCTGGCAAGACCGTTTTCCAGGGCTACTTTGCCATCACGGCCGAGAAGGGAATAATCACGATAATCTGTCATAAGCAGAAAGTATCAGGTGTTAGGTTGAGCATCAATAACGATTACTTTGGTGACTACTGCCAGTCTCGTTTCATAGTTTGATTTCAACTGGGCAGGCGTAATTTGATCATTCCTATGGGCGTAATGCAACAAAGAATGGTGGTGTTTACGAGTTGTGCCTTTCGAATATTTGGACAAGTGTAAATAAAATTCATAATCGGATTGAAAAATCATATATTTCAATATCTTAAATTAAGTTAAATCATCCATTTCGTCGATTTTAGAAAATGAATTTTTAAACCAAGTCAAAAATCGTTCAAAACATTTCATAACCCCTGTGACGAGAGTTACAGGAGGAAAAAATGAAGCTCAATATTGCTAAGTTAGCTGTCGGGGTATGTCTTACATATGCATCCGCTTCTGCAGCAATAGCAGAACAAATTACAGAGTTCCGCGACGGTTATGTTACACGTTCCCAAGCGGTATGGGCAACAAGGATTGTTAGCGAACCCATTTCTACAACAACCTGTCGCAATGCCAACAAATCGCAGAACATCTCGCTTGGCGATCTAGTTGTGGGTGGTCTCATCGGATCTGCGATTGGCAACAAGCTTAGCGATAATCATGGCGCCGGCACCCTCGGCGCCGTTGCTGGTGCGTGGACTGCATCAACTAACAAACAACGACATAAATGCGTCAGAGAAACTACCTATACAAATCACACTGAAAAATATCCAAGCCACTACGTGATCCATGTCCGCACGGGAGCGCAGAGGCTTAAGTTTGATTCTTCCCGTCCTTACCAGATTAACGAGCGGGTTCGTGTCCGCGTGTCGTCCGAGTTTAGTGTGCTGCGCTGAATTTGGCAGATACACATTAACCAGATTAGGAGAAAAAAATGAGACCATTCACTATATCAGTTGGCATTGTAGGATTAGCGTTGCTGGCAGCATGTAATCCTATGACAACAGCACAGACGCCAGGACCTTCAACAAATGTTGTTGAGCGTGCGTTAGACATGCAGGCGGTGCTTGCCTTCAATGATTGCGTCAACGAGGGTAAAACACGGGATATATCAGCTTCAAAGGCAATGGATCCGGCTTTGTATTTAAGCAGTGCAGACATGCTTGTAACTTGTGATGACCAGCTTGGCAGTTCTACTCAACTTGCAGATAAACGCGACCGAATGCAGATATCAGCTTTGGCAGTTCAAAATTACCTTAAGGGAGGAGACGTCGCAAAAGCTCGTTTGGCGTTGAACAAATTTGAAGAAAAGTTCGGACCGGGCGACCTGATTTTTTCAGATGGAAGTTCGTTTACCAGCACAATGCACGCGCTTCTTTTTTTCCAAAACGACCAGCGTGAGCAGTTAGCTCTTTCGTCGCTAAATGCCAAGTCCCGTGTAAAGGACGAAATTCGCCGTGCTTGGTACTGGCAAAAGAATTAGTCGCAAAAGCTGAACAGGAGAAAATTATGATCAAGAGATCAAAGTTGTGTCGAATAATTATGGCGAGCTTGGTTAGCAGCAACTGGCTACTGATGAACTCGGGCGAATTGCTAGCAAGCAATGTGTCATGGCAACCGCAGATTAGCGAAAAAATCCTTATGTTACCAACAAAGCACCTCGAACAGGCTATTGAAAGAGATTTTGCGAATTCTCTTTTGGCAGACGACATGCAGACGCTTGACCAAAAAATTGGTGGGGAGATTTCAAATATTACCTCGCTGCAAGAGAATCAGAGTTTGTACGAAGGAGAGGAAGCTCTTGAAGTTGAGCATCAAATTATTGTTGGTAAGCGCAATTATTTAGAGATGATGGGTAGTCAGGTTAGCCTCAAAGCCCAGCAATTGGAGACAAAACGGGCTCTTTATCAGCGTTTAATGAAGCAATCCAGGCAGAGTGAGTCGAGAAACAGGGATACTCAAGAGTTAAATCTCGTTATTGATCAAGCTAGGATTAGATCAAGCGCGGTGGAGTCCAAACTCCGAGAAGAACTGTTCTATAGCGTAAACCAACCTGAAAGCAAATTCAGTCAGGATTATGCTGAGAACAGGGCTGCGATTGAAGCGCTTCGTGAAGCGATTTCTGCTCACCCCGCTAACAGGCAACAAATTAGTGATGGCCAGCCCATTAGCAAATTGGACGAATTGCAGGCAATGATTATTGAAACAGAAGCGGAATTAGCCGCTTTAAGCATGGAGCAGGAAATTATAGGTCATATGGCAAAACTTCTTTCATTTGACGCAATGGCCTTTGCAGAAAAATTGGCCGAGCAGGCATGGCAAGATCAAGCTGGAAATAAAGTTCAAACGATGCTTTCACCAAGGGAAAATGTAAAAATGTTCATCACGTTTTAACTATTGTGACCGCATGTAAATACCGCAAGCCGCGCAGGACCTAAAGTTCAATCAAACCTAAAAATAACTCTAAAAATGAAGACTAATGGAGAAACAAATGAAACTTTATCTATCACTCTTAATAGCAATGGCTGGTGCCATCGGTCCTATTGCGACTGCGCATGCAGGATCAATTGAAAACATGGAGCGGGAACGGGCCGTTGCTATAGAGCAGATGCTTGATCCCGCAATGTCGGCCCAACAAAGGTGGGAGCGGATGAATTTCACGAAAAGACGGATGGCAGACCTCGAGCGCATTACTCTCAACGACAAATCACTCCAGTCTAGCCGTAAACCGTCTGTATTGAGAGCGTTCAAAGACTATGAATTGTCTTTCCTTGTCCATGCAGCAACCGAGAGCCAAAAACCAGTGATGGTGCACTGGCTAGAAACAATGGGTTTGACAACAAGTGACTTGATGAATGCAAGGGTCAGCAGATGAGGTATTTGGCGTTAATACCAAAATGCGATGCCAGCTTGAAAACATTAAGCCTCATGTTGGGCAGTATGGTGATTGCTCTAGCTATAATTGTCCTATTCTTTGACAGGACGGTGGCACAGTTTACGGAATGGGCAGTTAATGTTCTTGGCTTGCCTTTTTTAATGCTCCTCACCGTTCTAGTATTTGTTAGCCTATTGAGTGTTGTAAAAATTTTCGAGGCAAACAAGATCCGAGACAATAATTTTCGCGATGGGCAGCGAAGGAAATGGTTTCAAGCGGGACAACAGACTTGTAACGGCATAGCGACACTTGCGCTAACTTTCACCTTACTTGGGATTAGTCTTGGTATAGGTCAACTCTCTGACAGCAGTTTATCCCCAAGTAACATTAATGAAGTTATTGCCGGACTTACAGACCATTTCAGTCTTGCCTTCATGACATCGGTAATTGGTTTACCGCTTTCGGCCTTTTTGCGGACGGTGTTGATTGTTGCCAACGCCTCGTCGTTGGCGACCGTAGAACGTAAGTGCAAAAATAGCACGCGCCGACTGATCGCAAATCATAGCAATGCTTGAGGAGACAATAATGCGATACTTGATTTTCAATATTACTGTGTTGGTAGCTCTCGCCTATCTTTTTACGGGCTCATCAAATCAGTCGTTTACCCAATGGATAACAACTACCTTGGATGTTTGGAGCGATACGCCACCCACGGATACGACGATTGCCAACGACAGCATTGCTGAGACCGGCACCGTATTTGCAAAAGCCGTTGCCAAGGCAGCAAGTGAGAGTTTGGAGGCGCTGGATGATAAAACTCAGGGTTCCCTCGCTTCAGAGCCGAACCCACTAAAAAGACAGGTGTCAATGAATGCTGATGAAATAAAGCAGTTAATTGTAACTGCCATGAAAGAGGCGGCTGCTGAGGAAGTTACATCCGTGCCCGCCAAAATATCCAAATCAACGCCATTTGAAGATTTGCATGAGAAACCGCCTGTAAACGGAACCGAGGAAACTCATACGGTGAATAAAACGAAAACGGTTTTACCACAAGCCGAAGTATCAGAAGGGCTAGATGAAATTGTGCAGCAACAGCCAATTAAAGATCCTGGGAAAATGAATGATGCTGAGATTGCCGCCGCCTTTAGTGCCTTTGAAAAAATTGAAAACGACACTTTAGAAAAGTCAGAAATAGTTGTTTTCCAGGACGAAAAATCTTTTCAGCCTTCTGAGCAAACACCAGCATTTATGTCACCAAGGCAACGTGCTGAAGATATGTCACAAATAATTCAGCAACTAAACATGTTGTATTTGGAACATACAGGAATTTAGCATGTCTAAACACTTTTCTGGTTGGATCAATATGGGGTTCCTCCTGGGTCTGGCAATTGTTACCTCAATAACGTTGCCAGACCTATCCTTCTCCCATAGAGAAGATGAAACTATTAAAGCTCAGTTGCTAGCGAAGAGTAAGAGCGAGCCATTTAACGCAAGAAAAACGCCTGAAACGCTGGCAAAATTGTGGGTGGCGTCTATACCTAGACCCTCTCTGGCTTTGCGACAGCAAGAAGAGATCGCAAATAGTGATGATCGTGGAGCTTTGGATGTGTTAGTTCAAAAAATGCCAGAAGGGGTGAACAAGACAGAGCTCAAAACAAAGCTTACCCCTTTAAAAGAGATCTCAAGTTTCGATAGGCTGACGCCTCTACGCTCACCACTACATAATGAGATCCACAAAAAAATTGGAACCCAGACATATCAAGAAGTTGTAGCTGTTATCCAAGAACCCAGACGGATCAAGCCTTCTGTTGTGCCAATGAAAACAACCGACGATAGTGGAACAATGCGCCGAACTCAAATTTCACCGATTACGCAAATAGAGTCAAATTTTGTCGGTTTGTCTTCAAGTAATCCACTGATTGATCTAAGGCACTCTTTAGTGGACAACATACTGACGCCAGAGGAAATGCCAACAAATCTTGCGAAAAGCAACCGGAGCAAGATCAATACGCTAGCGGGCGAGGAGTCTGCTAACTTTGTTATAAATTCCAATGCTGCTGATGTCGCCAGAGCATATCAACAGATAAACGATGAGGATTCCCTGCCATCAATAGAATTTCTGTGGCCAGCCAATACATCAACGCACAGACAAATTTATCAAGCATTAACGCACTGTCTTGGCATGATTGTCGGTCGGATTGATTCTTCAGGACACGTCATTCTAGCGCCGGGACAGGGGGTTAATTCGTTCAACAAAAATCTTTATTCACCACTTTTACGTTCGTTAGAAAAACCTGTGACCATAGATGAAGCACGCGTCGTTGCGTCGATGCAAAATGTCGCTGGCACCGGTAATTTGATAAGAATATTTCGTAAGGATATGGATGTTAAGTTGTTGGCAGGGCTTAGCAAATTAACTGGTAGTGTGGAACATTTTACTGGGCAAATCACAGCCGAATATATGTTAAGCCAAGATGGACTTTTCCTTCATAAGGTGACACACAATGGTGTCTTGTTACCAGGTCAAATTCGATTACATGAGGGAAAGTGTGCATGATTAATCAAGCTCGATGAAAGGTTGCCAGCGGGCTTGAAAGACGCCAACACCAGTTGATGTGAGGCGATCAACTTCGAGTTCAATAATATCAAAAGTGTCAGAAAGGAGCAGATTATTGAACCAGCCACTCCAGGCTTCATCAGGCCTATCAGAAATGGCTGCGATTAAGAGTGTTTTTTGGTTGTTTATAGTCACTGTTGGTGTAACAAACTGCTGGCCAGGTTTGATGTCTGCCCCATGCTTCATTATGGTTAATGGACTACCGTCATTATCTTGGTCGATAACAGCTAGCCATACTCTTACATCTGATTTGGCTTTGCTCTTTACATTGAAAGTTACCGGACAACCGGTTTTTGGGACAAGTGATAAATTTTTTGCTGATACTATTGCACCAGAAAGGCGTGCACATATTAGGTCTGTTTCAGATTGAGCGGTTGAATCCTGATTTAAAGTAAGCGTGGTGATGCTCAGAGAACGCTCTAGTTGGCTTGATTTACGCAATAGAAAAAAAACCTCAAAGAAATAAAAGGCATTTGTCGCAACCCAATTTTTCTGTCTGTTGATTTTGCGCATTTCCATTCTTAGGGCGCGCAATTGACCATCACGTTCATACTTAAAACTATCAGTTAATGATTGATATGGCATGTTGACACCAACAAGAGCAACTAATGCAATTACAGTGGCAGATAAATACTTCTTTATGCGGTTGGGTTCCATTTCCGATGTTTTTACGGTATCCGGTGATTGGACGACGTGGTTGTCTGGCATTTGAATTCCAAGAGCAGCGCAAGCTTCATTTAAAGTGGCAACACCATGCACGTCCCATTCCTTGGGAACACAATCGCTTAGCTCTAGGATGTTTTCAGGAGCCGCAAGAATCATTACTTTTCGGCCCGCTCGTTCCTCTGCCACAAGTAACTCGTATGATGTTTTAATTTTGGCATCAATATGATCAACTTGCCTCACTCGAAAATGTGGATCGACTTCACCCGTTGCCCAGATAGTTATATCTGCATTTGTAGGCGAGAACTGATCTTGATCATGTAGGAGATGTGCAAGGCAAAAGCCGAGTTGCCAACTGTCTCCTTGCGTTACCGGCGCGCTCACGTCAATCCGATAGGCTGAGCGCCCAAGTAGTTTTTCAATAATTCCGGTTGGACGGCGGACAAATTGGTCATATCCATTGCTTATTGGCAGTGCCTGAAAACTATCATTCAAACAGACTACAGATCTAATATCAGGATCCTCTCTAGTGATCGAGAGAATCTGTGCCGCGTGTCGTGTTGTTGGAACAATTAGATTATGCAAACTCACTTGATGAAAAACTCTGCCTCTGGATCATGGAATGCGTCGAGAACTGGATGACCTTGCCTTATCATGATTTGTGACACGCCATCCAAGATTTCAGGCAATGGGACCGAAGAAAACACGCCTTTGCTTTCGACAAACAACATTTCAGCTTTTGAAATTTGTGCAAAACGCTCATGGTTCTTTACTTTTAACTGCATATAGAAAAGCTTGTCGTCTCCAGTCGATGGGATAAGGTTTAAATCAAAATCGTCCCCTGACCTTCGTACTTGACCACTTGTGGTCTTGCTTGAAGCAGCAGCTTGTTTTGTTTGTGATGCCAGTGTCTGGCTTTTTAGCAAAGCTTTAAATTGTCGCCGTGCCAGAAAGTTGCTTGAGATTTCTGAGAGCTTTTCTTGGTCTGAGTCAGTTTGTGGCCCAATGATGATACGGAGCATATCCCTTACACCAATATGGCCTGGGTTTTTTGGGACCTTCAATACAGTATCGATTGTATTTTGAATATCGACCAGTTGTTCAAAAGCTATTTCAATTTTATCGGTTTCAACTGACATTACTTACACCTCATACAAGGAAATTAGTTTCTCTTTAAAATTTTTTTTATCTGCATTTATTTTGGCCTTTAATTCAGTCGTTTGACTCTGCGTGATAAAGTCAACTTTGCTTAAAAAACTCTCGATTTTGTGTAGTCTGTCGCCACCGATGGCCAGCGCGTTGATCCAGTCAAATTGTGCATCCTTTCCATTCAACTCGTTTGGCACCAAACCTTTTCTGCGGTACCGATGTGATGTTTTTTGCATCGCTAATTTCCTAGCGTTTAGTGGGTGCGATCTGGGCATGGTGTCAAGTGCGGCGAAAATTTTGGCGGCAATCGAATCCAAGTCAATGCTTTGATTCGGCGGTCTGCTTAAAGTTAGGGACTGGTCTTTGGAAATTTTGGCTAGAGCGCTTCGCTCTTCCTCGGTACCTCTTTTTGTAAAATAGTCAAAGGCCTGTGGCGCCCTAGCTTCCCAAAGTCTGAAGAAAACTGTGTCGCACAATCCACTAGCTACTAACTTCATTTCTTGCCATCTTTTCATTACGGTGGCATAGCTATCTTTCGATATTTGATTGAATATTGAGGCGCAGGAGACAGAAGATTTTTCACGTTTTTCTTGAACTATTTTATTTTGAATCGGGCTAAACACAGAAACCCTAAGACATGTCAAAACAAGTTGCCCAAAAGCCTCTCCAGTCAACAGTGGTAAACCAATATCCTCTTGTTCGACCTTTGTGAAGAATTTAATCTCGTCGCAAGGCGCACTAGTTAGATCATCTATCCACCTCGTAGGTGCGGAGATTTGTCCAATAACGTCACTAAGCGTGCTCGCAGATTGTATTGGTTTTTTATTACCTCCTTCTGCCGATGGATTGTATTGCTCTTCCTGAAATAATTGTTCAAAGGACTGATGCGTTGTAAACGCATCGCTGGCCGCCAGTTTAATCGCGGTGCGGTACGTTATCCATGCCTGGGCTGCAGTGGTAAACAAACGGAAAGAGACGGTCTCATCGTTTGCATAATCACACCAAAAATTAAAGATGATTTCATCTGTCACATCTTCAGGCGTGATATCTTTGGGTGCTAAATCACCAAGTCGGTTTGGGGTGGTGGCCTGGAGTGAGCTTTTAAGGTAATTTGACAGTAATTGTGCCATTTGTCGGCTGCTTGCACTCGGTAAATGTTCGCCGAGAAACCTATACAAGGTGGCGGAAAATGCTTTAGTAGTGGTTTTGACATTAAAGTTGTCAGCGGTTAACGAAAATTTTCGATAGGCTTGATAAACAACTTCAAAGCCTAGAGCCTCAATGAGGAATTCAATCATCGCTATTGCTAACGGTAGTTGCTGCTCACTTATCTTCATTTCTTGTTTGTCTGTAACGTCGTCTAAAAAGTTGAGTGTCTGCTGTTCAATTATTAGTAATCGGCTTTGCGTGCCGTTGCTGAAAAGTTGTAGAATCATGGCCCCTGTTAGCTGCGTATCGTGCAGGATTAATCGGTCAATGCTCGTGTTTGTTAGCGCTGCAGCCTTTAATACATATAAGGCTCTGTATAGTTCTGGCCCATAGGATCTACTTGCAATACTAGTTGTTAAATTTATCAAAGTGGCTCGGTTGTAAACTGGTTGTCCCGATGGTGTAAGGGCATCGCCTAAACTACGCAGACAATTTACGAAATGTTCAGAAGGTGGCTGCAACCTGAATTCTGACCAAGAGCTGAGTATATCTGTAGGGTTAAACATCACATGGATTTTCAATTAAAACGAAATTTGCAAGCGGCGCCGCTCAATTAAATTTAAATACCGTAACAGATTAGCGTGTTCATTGCTTCTGCCTCAACCGGTTTCGAAAACGCTGTCGATTATTTGTCATCTGTGCAATCAGGTGGGCGCTTGGCGAAGTGATGACGTTGTTAACGTTCCCGTCGCGCGTTGCCTTTGCAGTATGAAGCCAAAAATCAACTTGCTTTAGATCGCTGAGGAAACTGCGCTCCTTTATTTTTATTTTGCTTAAACCAAATCGATTATCACTTAGGATTTGGGGGTACAATTTTTCTTTGAAATGAGGTTCTTCGAACAGTGCTTCTAATCCAGCTTTTTCTGGCAAAGTGTTACTTTCAACGGAGTATTTTTGGGCTGCAGCCAATACCTTTAAAATATAATCCCTAGTATATGGAATTATTCTTTTTTGGCCATTTCTCGAAACCGCTGAACCACCGTTGTAATGTGATAAAGCAAGATCAATGCGACCCTCATATTGTTCGATCAGTTGGCTAAGAAATGTAATACCAGCAGAAATATTGGTTCGGGGATCGTAAAGTTGCTTCGACGTTAGGCCGAATACATCGCGCCCCGTTCTCGGCATGATTTGCATTACCCCGATAGCCCCTTTTGGGCTAAGCGCGTTGGAATTAAAACGTGACTCAACGTGTGCCACTGCCAAGGCGAGGTTGGCCGAAACGTTGGATGATTTTTCA
Organism: uncultured SAR116 cluster alpha proteobacterium; assembly: GCA_902623185.1. GTDB lineage: Bacteria > Pseudomonadota > Alphaproteobacteria > Puniceispirillales > Puniceispirillaceae > MED-G116. Next base: position 12,516 of record CACNSW010000019.1, on the reverse strand, counting down.
GCTTCGAGGATGATCAAGTGCTTTACTTCATCCTGTGAAATAGCAGCACTAACCGGAGAGATAAATGCCATGGTCGCAACATCAATTATCAAATAAACTCCTAGCGTCATTAAGATTGAAGCTGCTTTCTGCGACATAGACTTTTTTTTGTACTTTGTATGATGGCTCATTTTGCTTTTCCGATCTTTTCCATTAGCAAATTTGTCCATTCGGGTGTTAAGGTGCTAATCATGATATCAAGTGTTGGATTGGCTAGCTGAAAACTCATCATATCTGCGATGGTTAAATCGTCCCATACGGCAAGCGTTATAGGCACTCCAACTGGCAAATCTGATGCGTCAATGGGACGTAACATGTCATCGTACAATCCAGTTTCATGCATTATTACAAGCTTTGGTGACTCCGTTTGTGTTTCAGATGTGGAATGCGCAATTGTTAGGTCTTCCGTTACTGTATATTGAGGTTGATGCACAACGGCAAAAAGGGTAAGGACCATCAGGCTGAAAAAGGCCATGGCGAGAGCCAAAGCTACTTCGGCAAGTGGATTGGCACTATTGTCAATCAAGTGAAATCTCCAAAAATTCGTTTTCTTTAAGTTTTATGTATTCACTAAGAACATGAAAATTTTTGGGTCAATTTTGTTGCCCGCTGATGATTGGATATGGTGGATTGACTCAATTGTATTTTAGTGTGTTTCCAGGGCTGCTCTTCAAGGTTGCAGGTTCGATTTTACGAATGTCTATGCGTTGTTCAGTAATTATTCGCTGTACATCCTCGTTTACTACTAGCCCGATCTCTTCTAAGGAAATATCTACCCAAGTGCCCAACTTCTGTATGTCAGCTGTGGTATGGTATAGCATTCGATAACGTGGGCCAAAAGACTGTGCTCTGGTAATGTCTACAAAGCCAGGAAATTCATTGCGCATCAGATCAATCAATTGGATCACTTCGTTATTTGTAAGATCAATTATTTCTACATCTATTATGGCAATTACATCACCATCTTTATCGCTCGCACCAGTTGGTCTTTTAATAAGTTGAACGAGGCTTGCGCCAAGGGTATCCGCCATTCTATCAACCTCAATTTCCAGGAGATTAGAAGCGCAATTCTCATCACAACCATTAGGAATAATTACAATGTTGTTGGGTACGGACCAACTAGCAAGAAAACTTTTGCTGGCCGTACTATATAATTCTGCGCGCATGCGCACTTCGCGATCAAGCGCTATGTTAATACTCTTCGCATCTACGAATATCAAAACAGAATTACCAGCAATTTGAGCTAATGCGGCGCTTCTTTGCAGGATAAATTCTCTGGAGCTATTTTCATCAATGCCAATAGAATTTAGCAGGCTCATATCATCTCTGACCGCAAAGCCAGACCTACTAAGCCGAGATTTAACCGTTGTAACAGAAGTACTAGCTATGAGCTGTTCGTTTGGGTTTGATGCAAAAACAAAAATTTGTTCATCAGCCTGCGCTCTTGTTCCAGTTCCCAATGCACCAAAGAGGGTTGTTAAAAGTAAAATAAAAAACCTATTTCTAACAAGAACACTCACGTTTTTTCCTCCTCTTTACAAATGGCGCGAAGTATTTTGGTATTTTTTTATACTTCTCTGATAACGGATGTTCGATCATTTAGTCGCCGCACAAAGATTTGAATAGTGTAGAATCCTGGTTTTTTTGAAGACGGAAATCGTCGCCTTGAACATAGAGGCGCACAACGTCTCTTCGCCATGCACCATTCTCGGCGATTAACAATTGCACCCATTTTTTTAGCCTTTCTTTCGAGGCTGTTGTTTCATATTTGTAAATCGCGTAGGTCGGATTTGGTGCTTTTTCTAACTCTAATCCTAAAAAGCCAGGAAACTCCTCTTCAATAGTTGTCAACAACGCTTGCTGATCGCAAGCCGCAAATCCCTCTAGGGCAATTCTGACACTTATGGGTGTCCTACCCCACGGTTTGGCTCTGCCCGCTCCAACTATGTAACCACTCTCATCCAGTCGTTTAGCGATAGACCGAGCCAAAGCTGCTGCGCCGGCGTCAATGTTGGGCAGATTAAACGGAGGTAAAATTGGCAATGTTGTGACAACGGCGACAATGGACCCCGTTCCAACATCAGTAATTGAAACCCTTGGAACGATTAGTTCCGGCATTGCTATATCAAATGCTGCCGAGACTTCAATCACGAGTAACCGTCCAGCTTGGCCTTCCTCATACTCTTTTAACGCCTCTGCCATTTCGGAGGTTATTTGATTTTCACTGAAATCTGCGGACATAGAAAACCTTGGGTCTATATGTGTTATTTCAAGTTCTGAGAGTGCCATTTTCAACGAAGCGGAAAGCTTATCGATCACACTATTTTTGAGCTCGTGAGAGGTGCCCGCGTAGTCGTTGAGGACTATAATTTCGTCGTAATCCTTTGCATGAGCGGAAAACACAAAGCAACTCGGAACTAAAAAAGCGGTTAAGATTGAAAATATGGCTAATAAAGAGGAAATAGGAAACCACATATTATTTTGTCCCTGCCTGCTGTTTTCAACTTTAACTCTTAAGGTAGCAATGTAAGGGTGTTTTTTTATCATCATAATTCCTTTTTGCCACATTAGGAAAAATACCAGACATATACACAACTGCTTTTCGGTCCAATCAATTTGTTACTAAAACGATTAATGAGAAAATTTGGTAGTTTTTTGTGAAAAATCTATGAGGCTTCATTTAGTGAAGTGTGAGCTAGCGTGATTTTCAACAATCGCTTGCATAAAACCTCTGCGCTCCCCTAAAGTCTCACTATCGGTAAGTATTAAACTGAAATTAGTTAGGAGCGCATATGTCTCGCCAAATTTTTGTCGTCGCTCTTTTTATATTCGTCATTTTTAATCTCCCGACCCAAAATGCTTTGGCTAGCTGTTCAGGAGATCAACCGTTTTATGGGGCTTCTTCAGCAAGCTACACGCCTAAGGGTAATTTTTCTTCAAAACCAGAACCTGAAGATATCGAAAACGTCGAGAAACAGGCATTACTTGCTGCATGGAATAAATACATCAGTACGTGTATGGACAAGGGCAGAATGCAAGAATACCTGTCGCGGGGATCAGAGATCTTAGGAAATCTTGACAGTTATATTTTGGACAAAAAATTAAGTCATAAAGTTGATAAAAAGACCAAAACGGTCAATGCAGAAGCACTCCTAACCGTCAATCAGAGCCTAATCGACGGACTTTTCACCCGAGCATCAGGAGGTGGTGACGGCGATGGCGCATACATGGTGTGGATTTTTGCCGCCAAACAAGCGTCCTATACTGCAGGCGGCGACGTGACTACATATGATGCTGACGTTAAAAAAGAGGCAAATGCCCGCAGTTTAAACTCTGTTGAAATAGTAAGTGCTCAAGATGACACCAGTGAAATTGAAAGCACCCTGGTAGAGGAAAATTCTTCGAGTTCCAGTTCTGGCCAAACAACTCAGCGGGGTAAAGAAACAACGTCTGTAATTCGTGACTACGAAATAATTTCCACAGCAGATTTTAGTACAAAAATGTCAAGTGTTTTAGCGTTAGCAAACTTCGAACCAATTGAATATGTGGATCTCGTAAATGAGTGTGGCGGGGAAGAACCTGATGTAGTCGAAGAGGAGTTAGCGATGAACGGAAAGATGTCACGTGAAACTCGCAAATCTGTGATAACAGCGGCGCGCGATTGTGATATAGAATATCTGGCAATAGGCACAATAGATATTAATCAACCTCAACAGTCTGGTGTTGAGGGATATAATGTAATTTTGTCGATTAATGGCGAGGTATTGAGCCTTGCAAAGCGTCTTCCCAAAAAAGTTGCAGCAATTGGACCTGTCCAAGCACAAGCAGGCGGACCCGAAGATAATACAGCTGTACGGAATGCGTTGCATTTAGCTGGGGACGCCACAGCAAACGAAATTGTAAGTCGTCTTAACGCAAAAGGTGTTAACTAGTTTGGACTTTAGAGGAGCAGGCGCGCCAGCAACGGGAATTAGTCGAATGTTTAATCGTCCTAAATATCCGAGGGTAGGGAAATGGCTACGCCTACTGGTAGTCATCACGATGGTATGCCCTACTTTTGCTTTTGCTAGTATAAATAGCGTGGAAGTTTCGGTCGAGGGAGTTGGAATTTCTTTAAGGGACGCTGTAGTTGATGGATTAAAATCTGCAGTAAGCATGGTAAACGGTGTAGAGGTATCATCTAAGACTTCTTTTGAGACCAAGTCTGTTAGCTTGGAGATGGACAACATCGAAACTTATGCGGCTTCATCTGCATTTGCTAACTCCATTGTCACGGCAACAAAGGGGATTGTTGAAAGCTACGATCTTATCGCAGTCAATCGTGACCCTGCTTTGGGTAATAGCTACGTCGCTCAATTGAGCGTCAAAGTTGCGAAATATAATAAATCAAAGCAGCTTAAACGCCTCCGTTTGTCAGTTACTGATATCACTGTGGATAACGCTGTGACGGACCAGCAGAGTGCTAGACAAACAGCTAAAGACATAAAAAATAGTGTGGTGAATTACCTTACTCAGACCCGTCGATTTGCAATGATTGACCGAAGTAATATTGCTGATACACAAGCAGAGCTGAATTATATCGCGACATCTGGAATGGCGACAGCAGAGTTAGCACGCCTTGGTAACAAGGTGGGTGCAGACTACCTGGTATTGATTAAACTCATAGATTTGAACACGCTCACCTTTCAAAAGAAGATGAAAACCATCAATATGATAAAAGAGAGTAAAAAAGTATTCGGTGAGGTGGTTATCCGTATTCTTGATGTAGCCACATCGCAAATAAAGTTCTCTGACTCAATTTATATTGAAACTGACAAAGACTACCGGGTTCTCGGAAAGAAAGGGGGAGGTATTATTGGCCAAGTGATCCAAAATGCGATTTACCCTGCTCGCATCGTTGCGGTTGAAGGTAACATCGTGACTGTTGGTCAAGGTGGTCGAACTATGAGGCGTGGTGAGATATACGATTTGGTACGTTTAGGTGAGCGCTTGATTGATCCTTACACCCGAGAAAGCATCGGGTTCAAAGAAACGCCAGTTGGATTTGTGGAAATTGAAAGAGTGCTACCGAAGCAATCAACCGGCCGTATTATTGAACTTTTTGACGCAAATATTGCGCCAATAACAAATTATAGATTTATCCTTAGACCTGTTCACGCTGGTCGTGATGACGAAATCAATGCAGCTCAGGAAAGAGTTAAAAAAGCTAAAAGCAGGGTTAATGAATTAAAGCAAAGTTTCAGTAGGGAGTAATTTATGCGCGACCGCGTTGCATCCAGTTTGTCAAAAGTACAGAAGGTTTGTCTTGGTTTGAAGAACCTTTTTTTTGGTATCTTTTTTGTGGTTGTTTCCACGCTAATTTTTCCAAACCTGGTTTTGGCCAATGACGATCTTTTAGACCTTGATGCTGAGGCTGAGATTGTTCTTGAAACAATCGATGGTGTTTCTACGGTTTGTGATGATCATGTTCAGGCAAAGGGTTGGGACAATCCCCAAAAGCCTTTTTCAGTGGCTGTTGGCACAGGTATCGTGGCTGTTTCGCCCGGTCACGCTAATTATATCAATGAGCGTCAGAATGCATATGAAGAGGCTGTTCTCGATGCAAAAGGCCTTATGCTTGAGTCACTTCGCGCAAAAGTGACCCGTGAAGTTTCCTCACGTCTTTTTGCGGGTAATTTTCCTGAAGCATCGACTGAAGACGGCCGTGCGGCATCTGTTGATAATCGCGATTTAGCTTCCGCCTTTGGCAAATCACTTGAGTTAATTCATCGCGAGTTGGACAGCAAGCTTGAGGAATCAGCGCCGCCAACACCAAATACTGCAGAGGAAGCTGATGAAATTATAGGGCAACTTGGTGGCAGGACTTTCAACAATGTTGTGAACACTTTATCACAGGAAATGTTGATTGGGGTAAGTCGTGCTTTTGTAGCAGAAACATCACGAAAAGGAATGAAGGGAGAGTTGTGTGTTGTCATCGTGACATCTGAAAATTTACGCAATGTCGCGCGTGCATTGGTCGCTCAAGACGCAAATTATTTACCTCCCGCAAAAGCCGGCAAGCCACTTACACAGCATATCCCCAATCCAAAAACGAATGCAGGGCTTTTGGAGCTGCTGACCTCTTATGGGGTTCAAATTGTAAGAGATGAAACAGGTAATTATGCCGTAATTTCATATGCTCAAGCTGGCGCAAAGTCTAACTCTAAATTAATGCTTAAATCGGCGAAGGAGGAATCTTTAGCCCGAGCTCAAGGTATATTGCGCACATTTATGGGCGAAATTGCGGTAAAGACTAAGGTGTCTCAGAATTACTCGTCTTATGCTGAACTTGCCGATGGTGGAGAAGTTTATGAAGGAGGATCGGCCTTAGATGTGGCTATAAAATCAGCCTCGTCAGGGTTAGATATAGTTGGAGCCACACCAAAATATTGGGGTGTAAAACATCCTGTTTCTAATCAACCTATTGCTGGTACAATTCTTGTTTGGACGCCTTCCTCTATGGAAAAGTCTCGTGCTGAAATTAATGCTAATAATCAACCAATCAAAAAGGCAACCGATCCAAAACAGCAGTCCGGAGCTACAGGTTCTTCCTCAAACAGCAGCTCAATATCTAGAAATAAATTAAGTGTTGGAGTTTCAGGATCGTCTGGCGCCAATACAACAGAAGATGATTTCTAAAATCATTTACATAGTCTTAGGTTCTTTACTAATTCTCAACCCAATTTCTTCCCATGCAGAAGTTAGAACGGTTGAGGTCTCGTTTTTTTTGAAGAGCCCAAAAACTACTCTGGAACAAAAAATATTTAACGATCGTGCTGTTCTCATGGCGCAATCGAAGATTTTGGATTTGTATTACGAGAATGTTTCATTTCTTCCGAAGAAAATAAACTCTCTGCATAGGAAGAAGGTTGAGAATATCTTACGCCTCTCACTCTACCAATCAGTATCTATCTCCAATCTAAAAATTAAACAAAGAGAAAATAAACCTGGTGGGTCAGATTTTACGTTTATGGGAGAAGTTCCAGCGGCTTCGCCAAAAATAAATGATGAATTATTGATGGATGAGTTATCACGCTTAATAGAAAGTCATTCTTCGTTTTTATCACCTGAATTTGCAATGGAGTTGGCTTTAGCGTACCCAGAGTTGAATTTGTTCGAGGATGCATTGGCTTTTTGGCGCAAAATTTTGGAGGGCAATTCATATGCTATGCTATTAAAAAAACCTCAACTTTTACCTCGTGACTTTAAATTTAGTGGTATACCACTCGAAATGGATATCACTTCTTCAGACGTGCGTGGTTTTTTGAGGTTATTAGATCGAGCACCTTTTAACCCATACGTCTGTCAGGAACTTATAGTTTCACTAAAAAATGAAGAATTGCATTCATTGGCTGATCGTTTTGACAAGCCTTGTTTATTTCTTGAAAAAATATCAGACCAAGGCGATGGAGTGCTCAAAATAAAATCTTATGGAGGAGATACCGTTTTTGATGTTAAGCAGAAAAAAAGTGTTGTTAAAGAACTCGAAATTTTAGAGAAATTTGAAATTATAGACCCCTCGGCTTGGTTGACCAAACTCATCATCCGAAGTTTCGGTGATGTTCCAGTAAATTTTTTGGACGACCTTGACTCGGGCGCACACTCAGAAAATCATGATAAACTATTGGTCACGTCAATAGATCTGGATGGCCAAACAGATACCTCGCCTATGCTGGAGCCTCTGGAATTTTTTACTTTACTAGAAAGATTTGTTGAATTTGAGCGACAACCAACGTTACTCTCACTTAGAAATTTGGCAAGCGCCCTTGAGTTTGCTGGTTACATAGCAATATCAGAGGTTTTTCTTCGGCAAGCGGAGCGTTAAGGGGGACAAATGATGTGTAAGCCTATTTCATTTTTTGTTGTGGGCCTCGTGCTCGTTTTACCAACGCTAGCGTCTGCAGGGTTGTTTGACGATTTAAATAAAATGAAAAATGAGCTTGATGAAGTCGCAAAAAAACTTCAAGAGGGCACACTAAACTTGGAAACCACAACTCAACAGCCTGCCACGCAACAAGTAAACCCAAGCAGTGATTTGCAAGTTCAAAGTTTGCAATCAACAAATTCAAACGAAGGCAACATTAATGCTATCGCTTCTGGAAACAAAACTCTAAATTTTATTTGTAGGCCGTTAGCATCGAAAGGCCTTTACGCACAACTCGGAAAGCCAGACATACCAGTTTTGGTCAAGGATTTCAGAAAAAGCGAGGCTGAGATAACGTTGATGTTATCGAAGTCAGTGAGACCTAGCGCGCCTTATCTTGTTTCTCTCGAACAGTATGTGATGGCCTTTGACAGTGAGGAAGTCTCACAATTATTTTCCAATTTTGTAAAAATGCCAAATATTCGTGATTTGGCCATTATGGCTACTACAATGCAAAAGGGTGGTTTTGATAAGAAAAAGAAGATAATCGCCAATGATGCAAGATTTGCATATGGGCTTGTCCACAAATATTATGAAAGAGTTGGGGGAAATAGCTCGTTGGGCGACAAACTCCTGAAAGAAGCAGCCAAAAAAGATCAATACGGGGCGAGGTTCATTGAAGGTCTCAGATGGGCGCGTGGATACGGTCGCAACGTTAATCTTACAAATGCTGCAAGTTGGATGCGTCCTACCTTTGAAAAATCTCAACAACGCGAGGGAGATCTTGCTCAGATCATTGAAAATGAGTTTATGTCTGTTGTTTTAAACCCGTCCTACGAGAATCGTGACTTGTATATTGATCTAATAAATGCTGCGGAGGAGACAAGGCAAAACGTCCAACAACAACTTCGACAAAACTCTGGAAACAGCAGTGTGGCGGCTATCTTCAGAGATGAAGTATACAACCTTACAATAACCCGCGGTCAATTGTTGATTGATCTAGCGGAGATTAGTAAGGCCGGAGTGGATTTAGAGCGGTATAAAGCAGTTTTTGCGGAGTTAGCCAACCAGGCAAATCCATCGATCGCAACTTTGTCTGAATTACTTGTCGTTACAGATGACTTTCAAAATAGTTTAAATAATCAACTTAGCACCCTCAAAAAAATGGAAGCTTCAGCGTTACCAAAAATAAAAGCTCTTTTTGGTAAGACCGAAGTCTATGTTGCGGATGCTCATTCTTTGACTTTAGCTTACGGTGTGACGTTTCTAGCATCCGGCAGTGGTGATGTTTTAAATCAAGACACTATAGATTTAATGTCAGAAATTGGGGTGATGCGTATAAAGGCCTGTTCAGTCCGTGAGGGAATAATTAACTATGCGACCCGCACTAATGTTGAACTGACTCCAACAAACGTTGTGGTTGGAACAAATGTCTTAGCACCAAAAAAGAAGAAAAAACGGTGACTCAATCTAATTTGGGTAGTATCTAGCGGCAAATTTTTTTGTTTTTTGTTTTGGCTAAATCAGCCACCAAATTTTCGGGGCAAGCGAGCAAAAACATTTTTGCATTCTGCACTGAATTCATCCCAGTTTTGGGCGTCAGCTTGTATAAATGTTTTTTGACCGGGGGCCAGTGTTTCTATACCGTCATAAACTGATCCCCTTATTTGATCTGATCTGATGCCTTTAAAAGCGCTATCGAGAATAGTCTCATGCATCATAAACAGGCGGGATACTCTGTCTATGCTCAATCCTGCTTGAGGTAATTCGTTAAAATCTTGCCGGCCATAGTAGCTTTGATTGAAAAATGTGTTCTCAGATGTTTTTTCATACATGATAATTGAAATACGTGTGACCAGGGCCACTTCATTGCGAACATCACTCGATCTGGTGATTTGAAATTCCCAACCCTCATGAGTGATTTGTATGCCGCAATCTGCGGATTTAAGAGGTAAAGTTGTATTAAGCGCACTCTCACCAGAAGTGGAAACAATTTTCATTTCACTTATCAAGTTTTTATTTACAGCAGAGACTTTTCGATATGGCACTAAAGGACACTGTAAAACTTCTGAGAAAGCTGTTGTTGCGGCAAAGCCGACCTCATCTGCGTAGCGGTTGGTGTCCACACTTAATTGCTCAGCATGCAGAAGCGAAAGTTCTGAAAATTTTATGCCATCCACTTGGAAATAGTTACCTTGATATTTTTCTTCGAAGGGATATTCCCTTATTTTTTCGAGCATAAAGCTAGCTATGCTTCCCCTTTGATTTTTTTGTGCTAACAAATTGAAAAATAGAGTGGATAGTATTTCTTTATTTGGAGCACCGGGTTGCTCGTCAAGGTATCGTCCTCTCACTGCAATGCAGGAAACAATCCTGCGTTCGACAATATCATAAACTATCACGTAGCCTATCTGACGGAGAATATATTGTGTAGCAGATATTTGCGGCAAGTGTATGGATGCTAGTACCTGCTCAGCAGCAAGGCCAAATACCATTCCATACCTGGTCACTTTCTTTTTTAATCCTGCACGAAGGTCGATACCAGTGTTTTCCCAATCGGTTGACTTAATTTCCTTGACTAGGGTTCTGTTAGCACTTTCTCCGGAGGGACTTTCATTTCCAGTGAGCTGTAACGCTTTGCGTGTGAATGGCATGAAGTCTGGGCTTTCTTCAAGCAAATAAACACCACCCCATGTTACTGTTCCAGGCAAGCCGGCGAGAGCCACTTGAGACTGAGTCACAAAGCCGATATATGCTGAGGCAGCTAATCCAGTATTCTTAAAAAAATCACGACGAAGCAATTCAACCCCAAGTCAGTTATTGAAAGGAGAAGGCATTTTCATTTTAGTCGTATTGGGGAAATATGATTACCTACCCAAACGCTTCCTCAAAAATCATCAAACCTTAAGATCGATTTGAAAGATTAGTCCAATCACTCTGGGCAAAACCATTTATTGGAGAACTTATACCTCATTTCCAATAAGTTTAATCCCGAACTACCGCTAGCATCGATCATTAACGTCACGTTCTCAACACCCTTTACCGATCCTCCAGATGCAGACCGATCGATGTTAAACCTAAAACCGACATTTGGGTCACCATCTTTTTTTGACAGTGATAGCTTTTCCATAATTGCTTTATTCTTTTCTAAGTATTCATAAATTAATCGCCGCCCTGACCAGATATTTAGCTCATCTTCTGCTTCATAGTAGGATGAGACGTTCAATTCATATAATTTTCCCGCGCAAAACTTCCCTGATATTTTTGTAGAGTAGTAGAGATCTGCAAAATCTACCCGAGGTGGAATTTCTTTTATTTCTTTTCTTGGATTGTCAATTTTCGACGTCAGCGCTATTTTTCTTGCATCAAATCCAGCCTCAGTGACTTTGGCAAAAAGAAAACCGTTCTTTGAGAGAATTTCCTGAGTTTGTGTCTGCGAGCTACCTAATTGAATTAGGCTAAAGTCCATATCGGCCTTTAGTGGCGTTGAGAGCCCAAAAACAAAACAAATTAGGTATATCGATTTTTTTACGTGTGATCCTAAACGCATGTCTATCTCCTTGGGTGTTCAAGCTTCAAATTTTGGGCACAGATTAAACCAAACACGAGCCTTTTTTTCTCGAAATTTAGCGTTCCAAAACGCCAAACGACCTTTAGAGTGATAGCCTTTTTGCAAACACGTAGGTCAAAATGACGACCCCTAAAGTTAATTGATCTTTTGCCTTGCCACAAGCTCCCCATCGTCGAGAATAAAGACCTCTGATAATTTAGTATCAAACCCAATAGGGGTCTCGAATACGGAATGCCCACATTTTGTGTCTCCGGGTTTGATGTTTGATGGTAACAAATCGGCTTCCATCTGGGCGACTAGCGCATCTAATGCTTCTGCTATAGCAAATTTTCGTATTCCATTTCCTGAAGTTAAACCGATCCTTGTGTCCTGATTTTTTAAGCTGAATGCCGCGTTAGAGATATTTGACATACACATTCTTACGACTGTCAAACGATTGTTCTGTGAAGCCTCAAAACTGGTAAATCCGTCACCAAGTTCGGTAACTGGTTCTAGCCAAATGAGGTCAGTTATTTCAATTTTTTTCATGTAATCGTCTTGTGTATTGAGCTTTTTATCTAGCTCCTGCTTTATCTCTTCTTCGCGTTCCTTTTCTGACATCTTCTTTTTCAATGACGCCTTAGCATTAGCCAAACCGTCGCTTAATTCTCTATTTTCGGTTTCTAATTGAGCAACTTTTATTTGTAACTCTTTAATTACCGCAATCTCTTTCTCTTTTTCAGCCTCTTGCTTTTTGGCAAATAGCTTTTGGTTCTTTTTGTCTGCCGACCTAGATTTTTTCTCATTAGCCAGCGCTTCTTCGAGTTGCGCAATTTTTATATTTTTTTGTGTTATCTTTTTCTGAAAATCAGCGTTTTGGGTTGCGAGGGCTGCACTTTTTTCATTTGCAGACTGCTCTTTGGCTGAAATTAATTGATTATTATTCAACATTTTAGATAACTCTGAATCTTTGGAAGCGATTTCTGAACGCAGTTTCTCAAGCTCAAGAATTTTTACCTTGTAT
>CACNSW010000018.1 GCA_902623185.1 uncultured SAR116 cluster alpha proteobacterium | reverse complement strand
AAGCACGCGTTCGCTTTGGCAGAATTGTTGTCTTTGGATAAACCGCATACACATCAAAACCCGTCCAGTCATAGTTGGACAAAACAGGACGCAACAACCCATTGTTAATAGCATCGTAATGCAAGAAGCTAGGGAGACAAGTTATACCAAGTCCGGCAATCGCTGCCTCGCGGAGTACATCGCCATTTGACGCCGTTAATTTTGCATTTACCCGCATTACACCGGACTTCCCGTCTGGAGCTGTATAGTTCCAATCTGCCGGGGTTTTGTCATTTGAATAAACGAGTGCAGGAGCATCTATTAGGTCCTCCGGCTTGTTAATTTTCGGATACCGATCCAGAAAGTCGGGCGCCGCACAGGGAATTTTTTTCACCCATGAAATTTTTTTGGCGATCAGGCTCGAATCTGAAAGGACACCGATTCTAATAGCCAAATCAAATCCTTCTGCGACTAGATCAACACGCTTATCGGATAAATCCATCTCTATACGAATTTCAGGATGTGCGTGCATAAATTGGGCAATCGCAGCCGACATGTGGGCAACGCCAAAGGAGAGTGGTGTGCTTATTCGCAATACTCCATTTAGTGCACCTCCAGAATTTAGAACCTCCTGCTGGGCTGCCTCAAGCTCATCAAGAACGGCTTTGCAACGGTCATAAAAAGCCTGGCCTACCTCATTCAAATACATGCGGCGGGTCGTACGCTGAATGAGGGGTGCCCCTAAACGAAGTTCCAAATCTTTTAGGCGTCGGCTAACAGCTGAGACAGCTATACCAAGGCGCTCCGCCGCTTGGGTCAGGCTGCCGGTTTCAACCACCATAACAAAGGCGCGAATTTCTTCTATCTGGCTCATTATGTCGCAGTTTATATCATTATTGATAAATTTAGAATTATATTTTGTTTAATTAACGCCTTTTTTCTTAGACACGCAATAAATACGTTGGCAGTAGCCATGGGGGTCCTCCCCCCTCCCATGGCTTTTCTTTCCCTCGGTTGACGCTGGATATTAGCATGGAGAGCGTCTGTATAATATGTCTGGAAATAACAAAACTATTCTTCGCGTTGACGCGAGTATGCGAAAGGCACAGTCAGTTAGCAGGTTACTTGCGGATGAGATGGTTGTGGCACTTGGCGGGAAACTCCGTGGGGTAGATGTTATTAACCGTGACCTTAGTTACGGAATTGGCCTCGTTAACGATGCATGGATCGACAGCGACAGGACGTTGGAAGAACGCCGAACGCAGGATCAGCGTGTTATATTGGCGCAATCAGATGCATTGGTCTCTGAACTGCAAACCGCGGACGACATTGTTCTCGCGGTACCAATTTATAATTTCAGCGTGCCTGCCGCCTTCAAAGCTTGGATTGATCTTGTTTGTCGCACTGACATTACATACGCCACAGAAAATAATGAGGCTCGCGGGCTGCTCATAGGTAAGCGCGCATTCGTGGTAATGACGTCCAGTGGAACCTTGGGAGGAACCGCAATCGACTCCAGCAGTGGATACGTGAAACACATCTTGTCGTTCCTTGGTATTACAAACACTACTTTTGTTGACGCTACAGGGCTTAGTGAAAACAGGCGCAAAGTAATCGCTGACGCTAGTAAAAAGATTGCAAAGATTGGTGAAATTGCAAGCGGTGCACAACGTAACCTGTCTGCTGCTGAATAAGAAAACGCAAGATAAAGAATACAACTATAAAGGATGTCCGCCACTTGCCCCGTGCGGACCACCGTTATGATTGAAATGAAACTGGAACCCAGCTGGCATAAGCGGCTTGCGCCACACTTTGACACCATAGAAATGAAGGATTTATTCACTTTTCTTCTCAAAGAAAAAATGGCTGGAAAGTTAATTTATCCCCCTTCAGACAAAATATTTAATGCCTTTGCACTTACGCCTTTTGACAATGTGAAGGTCGTAATTCTTGGTCAAGACCCCTACCACGGGCCGGGACAAGCACACGGTTTGAGCTTTTCCGTTGAGACAAATGTAGCCATACCACCATCGATTAAAAATATCTATAAAGAGCTATACGCCGATCTAGGTCTACTACCGCCACCGCATGGTAACCTCACCGCCTGGGCGAAGCAGGGTGTACTGCTAATGAATAGCTGCTTGACTGTCGAAAACGCACTGGCTGGATCACACCAGAACAGAGGTTGGGAGCCATTTACCGATGCAGTGGTCGATGTTGTAAATAAGGAACGGTCCAACATTGTCTTCATTTTCTGGGGTCGCAAAGCAATGCAAAAAGGACGTTTCGTTAATCAGCAAAAACACCTTGTGATAAGCAGCGCCCATCCTTCTCCCCTGTCGGCACATAATGGATTTTTTGGATCCGCCCCTTTTTCGCAGGCAAACAAATATCTGACCAGCAAAGGTGTCAAACCGATTAACTGGCAGCTAAATTAGGCCATGCATTAAGGATGATCAGGGCCTAGGTCCTGGCAGATGAAAACCAAATCCATCCCCAAAAGTAAGCCAACGGGTGGTACCACATAAGTGGTTCTGCCAAAGATGGTATTTACCATTGAGGATAGTGTTTCATATTATCTAAGCGAGAAATTTAACGTCCTGACAATCGTAATGATCCGGTATTGGCTATTGTTACTTTGTTTGATGACGCAGAGCAATAGTCAGGGGTGCAGGCAAGCTCGCTAGTACAAACCCGTCCATTCTCCAGATGAGGCACGAGGTTATTCTTGGTATTCATAAATGTATCACCACTTAATTATCCATCTTTTTGGGCAAGGCGAGCTTCAATCAGCACTTAAAAGTTACCCCCTAACCAACACTCTTATGTCTACTCTCTTTCTAGGAGAATATGCAGAAGGGTGGCGCTGGGCAGCAGTCGTTGCATGGTTTTGCGGACACATCATCACAACTCGGCTAGGCGCTATCTTTCTCGATTTGAACACATTACTTCCAATTTTCAGCACTCTGCGTAATGTCACCTTTAATTCGCTAACAAGAAGTGCGGCGCATCTTTTGTTTGCTGAAGCAATTGTAATTTAACTATAAACTGAAGGCACTTGAGGGCAAGCCTGATCGGCCAATTTTTTTTTGGTTGCCCTCTGCGGATGTTGATTAAATTTGATGGCCGTCCGCTGTGTGAAGGAGCTAGACTCCCTAGCTCCCCTGACCCGCAAGTCTGGGCATTGAGACAGCGACTGTCATCCAACTGCCAACGAATTCACCAGATTTGACCTTTTCAACTCCCCATTGGAACAACAGGATTTTGCCACCTTTAGTTTCTAGCATTACATCAAATTGTGCAGTATCTTGCCCGATCATAACCGGAGAAATTTCATGCCGGTTGTGATTCAGCATTTCGCCATAGGATGGCCCTTTAAGCATTAAAGCAAACTTGGGAAGAGGGCCTGTTGCTGCACGGTTTCGCGGATGTGCGAAGGCCCATGTCTGAACAATGCCAAAATCAGGCTCAGGATTGTCGTTAAATTGCAGAGCCTTGAGTTGAATGGCTACAACCTCAACCGGTGAGATGGAAGGGTCAGGCCTGACCAACTCTGCCTTTGCACCAATCGACCCCATGCAAACTGCTATCGTTATTAAAAACAATCTGATTGGGAAGGTTCTTTGCAGTTTTGCCGACACCATGACAACTTTCCTTGATTTTGTAGCCCACCAGAAATAGTTGCGTTACCATAACTCTTCAATACCGTTAAGTCACAAATAATACCTCATCCATCCCGAAAGTGATACACTCCATCATTTAATTATACCCAGAAACGGACCAAAGTATGAACGTGGTAATTCAGGGAGCAGGTCGTGGCATTGGTCTAGCCCTTGCAAACATAGCTAAGAAATCCGAAATAAATCACTTATTCCTGACAGCACGAGACCCTATAGTGGCAGAGGGATTTAAGCATTTACCGCCGGGACCCAGCATTACTTGGCTTCCCCTTGACAATCTTATTCCCAGCAGTATTGAAAAGGCGGGCGAAACAATTTTATCAGAGATCGACAAGCTTGATCGCGTAATCTGCTGCTCGGGAGTTCTTAGGGACGAAGTTATCAAGCCAGAAAAACGCCTCGCTGACATTGATGCAAGTGCCCTAACTTATGCCTATCAGGTTAATGCCACAGGCCCAATTTTACTTGCCAAGGCACTTTTGCCAGCACTTCGTGGTAATCATCGGCTCCAATTTGCTGGAATCTCCGCACGTGTCGGATCAATAAGCGACAATCAGCTGGGAGGCTGGTATTCCTATCGAGCTAGCAAAGCTGCACAGAACCAATTGATGCGCACCCTGTCTATTGAGATGGCACGTTACAACCCGAATGCGTGCGTCGCCACTCTTCATCCCGGCACCGTTGATACAGCTCTATCAAAACCATTTCAGACGCATGTTCCTGCAGGTAGCCTTTTCAAAAGCGAGGATAGTGCGACCATGCTGTGGTCTGTCCTAGACAAGCTAAGGCCATCGGAGACAGGCGGTTTTTACGCTTATGACGGCACGTCTATTCCCTTTTAAAACACTTATCAACGTCGCGTCTGCCACGCAGAGTCAACGGTATTTGCATCGCCATGAAAATCATGCTTGCCGGGGCAGCAATAAATGTCTTGTAGGCCACCCAGCCAGCCTCATCCATCAGACGCCAGGCCAATTCATTGGCAAGTGCCAAAAGTAAGAAGAAAAATGCCCACCGAAAACTCAGCTTATACCAAGTGGGGTCAGTTAGGTCGAACTGATCACCAAAAAACTCCCGCATCATTGCCCGCCCCCTAAAAAGACCCAGAAACAGGATTGCCGCAAAAGCTCCATTGAACAGAGTGGGCTGAATTTTTACAAAAATAGCCGCATCAAAGATTAAAGCTGCCAAAGTGAAAAGTGCAGAAATAATCAGTGAGAACAGTGGAAATTTTGCAAATCGTCGTTCACGCAATCGCGCAATAAGCAAAACAAGTAGGCTTAGGCCAACTGAAATCACCGCAGCAACGACTAGACCAAAGGAATGAAAAGCGATAAAAAAACCGGCCAGCGGGAGGATCTCAAATAGAAAAGCCCCGAGTCTCATGGCACATTCTCTTTCTTTACCATCAGATAGTGCGCAGCATGACGCTTGTAAGACAACCGATTATTTCAAACCTAACAATTTGGTTTGAAACCCCTTGTTTCTTACGTTATCACCAAGCCAAAGATCTTTGAACGCCGCGGCAAATCCTTCATCCGAAACAAATGTAGGCTGGCTCCCATTTGTTGAGAAAACCACTCTTTGCAGATCGGGGAAAGCAATCATTATCCGATCGCCCTTTTTTACGTCTGAAAAATGCTTAGCCATAATCTTTCGCCATTTTTCTATATTTGCAGGTGAACCCATTTGACGCCTTTCAAATGTTTTGACAGTAGTATTCACAATTCGCTCTTTTTTCAGGTCGGACACGTAATTTAGCACCAACGCCAAAGGGCCAGATTTCTCGAATTCACCATTTGGAGCGTAGAGCGATGCGTCATATACTGGAAAAAGCAAAACTTTGAAACGAGCCTCACCCACAAGCGCGGCCTCAGGCACGAACGTCTCGATCATGACTGTCTGCGCAGCGGCAAAACCGTTCGCAACAATTAGAAAGAACGCTACCAGCGCGCCCAAGGTGCACTTCACCATAACAAAACCAGTCTTAAGCCCAAGCAGAAATCAGCGCCCGCGTTACCGCAAGATGCTTATCAGGACCACCTTTCCAGATCAAGGGGTCTAAGGGCGTCGACAGCATCTCCGCGCAGGAATACAATGGTTACCGACCCAATGTCGATACCAAACTTGCTGACGTAGGCGCGATTGATTGCAACATCCTCATGCTGTCGATAGATCCAATCGTCAAAATGCACTTCGACCTCACGTCCACCAATTGACAACACAACATCATACTGCCAGTTCAAGGCATTGCCAGAAACAGCACCTCTGGCGACACCCGTGATATCATCGGCACTACCTTCATAAAGAGCTTCACCGCCTGTGCCCAGATCCGTTCTACGGATGACCCATTTCCTGAAATCTTTCTCTCCATCATCATAAAGAAAGGTTTCATTAAGCGTTAGAACTTCGCCCTCGACCGCGCCTTCAAGAACCACCCTAAATTGACGGCGTAAATTACCAAATCTGTCCTCAAAAATACCAAGAGCAATAGTCTGCCCAGCAAAAAAGGTCTGCAAATCTAGCCTTGGCGTGCGATCAGCCAGCACGTCACCGCCGTTGCGAGCGCATGCCAAAAGGCCAACTGACAAGCCGCCCAAAAGAGAAAGAGCCAATAAAAGCTGGCCAAATCGGCTGAAAGAAGATAGCTTGGTGTTCATAACATTCAACTCCATCAAATTCGAGTTCGTCCTGAATGTGTCAGTTAAGGGCATCCAAAAACTGAAGGGCATCATTCATGATTGTTTGCTGCTTTTCTTCACTCATACGGTCAAGTGAGCGGTAAATCATTCCCAGACGGGCATTTGTGCCAAGCTTGTCTCGGTTCTTGATAAGAAAATGCCAATAAAGATAGTTAAACGGGCATGCATCACTGCCTGTTTTCTCCGCCACCTTGTACCGGCACTTTTGGCAATAGTTCGACATACGGTTTATGTAGGCACCACCGGCCGCATACGGCTTGCTTGCCAGATAGCCTCCATCAGCAAACAGAACCATTCCGGAGACATTCGGCAATTCAACCCACTCAAACGCATCAGCGTATACAATAAGGTACCACTCATTGACAGATTTGGGGGCCAATCCGGCAAGCAATGCAAAATTGCCAAGGACCATCAAACGTTGGATATGGTGTGCATAGGCATATTGCCTTGTCTGGCCTATGGATTGACTTAGGCAATTCATAGGCGTATCGCCAGTCCAAAAAAATTCTGGTAACGGTCGGTTCGCGCGAAAAAAATTCTCGGTCGCATAGGCAGGCATCCTTAACCAATAAATCCCTCGTATAAACTCCCGCCATCCAAGTATTTGACGGATGAACCCCTCAACCGAATTAAGCGGAGCTGACCCTGAATCAAAGGCATTTTGCGCGGTCGCGATTACCTCGGCCGGTACCAGCAAACCAATATTTAAATAGAACCCGATATGGCTATGGTACATCCATGGTTCATCCTGTATCATGGCATCCTGATAAGCGCCAAAAAGTGGAAGTCGATTAGCGATAAAATGCTCCAGAACCTGAAGCGCTTGCTCACGCGTGACCGCAAAACCAAAATTTTCAAGCTCTCCAAAATGGTCCGCACAATGTTGTCCCACTAGATTTAAAACTTCCGTACTAATCTCATCAGGCGGGAATTGAAGCGGTGCAGGCACCTTCAATGATGGATCTGGCCGTTCCCGATTTTCCTCATCAAAGTTCCATTTGCCACCAACCGGTTTGCCATCAACCATCAGAACGTCATGATGTCGTCGCATCTCACGGTAGAAGAAATCCATGCGAAGCTGCTTTCGGCCATTAGCCCAGCTCTCAAACATTTCGGGTGAGCAAAGAAAGCGTTCATCCTCCCGAATCTCAACCAAAATACCAAGATCCGTCTCCCAATTCTTCATGTCCTCCAAAACCCGAAACTCTCCAGGTGCGGTAACAATCAAACGTGTGGCGTTATGCCGGGTGACAGCGCGTGCGACCTCACCGGCAAAATTGCCACTATTCTCGGGATCGTCGAGTGTAACATAATCAACCGATATGCCCTGCTCGCACAATCTTTTAGCAAAATGCCGCATCGCAGAAAGGATAAAGGCAACCTTTTTCTTATGATGGCGTACATAAGTCACCTCACCCATGACCTCGCACATCAGGACGGTATCGCTTTCCCGGTTAATGTCACCAAGACTGCTTATGGAATGGCTCAATTGGTCGCCGAGAATTAGACGCAAAGTTTTGCTCATTAAATCTGCCTTAAACTTGCAAAAGCTGCTAATGCTGCCTCGCGTGAAAGTTTTAAATCAACAACCGGATGGGGGTAATTTACGCCTAACTCAACACCAGCCTTGGACAAAATTTGCGGTGGCGCCTCCCATGGGTTGAAAAGATATTTTGCTGGCAATGCAGACAGCTCCGGAAGAAACCGTCTAGTGAAATGTCCATCTGGATCGAACTTCTGGCCCTGCGTGACAGGATTGAAAATACGGAAATAAGGCGCCGCATCTGCCCCGCAGCCTGCAATCCATTGCCAAGAAGCGCTATTGCTGGCGAGATCCGCGTCAACCAGACAATTCCAGAACCATGCCTCACCGTGATGCCAATGCAGCCGAAGATTTTTAACCAAAAACGAGCCAACGATCATACGTAGCCTGTTATGCATATAACCTGTCTGCCAAAGTTCGCGCATCGCTGCATCAACAATGGGGTACCCAGTCTGCCCTTTTTGCCAGCGGCGAAGGTGATTGGCATTTTGCTCCCATGGAAAGTGATCAAATTTTTGTTGGAGGTTTTGGCGTGGTAGATCAGGGCAATGGAACAACTGGGAGTATGAAAATTCCCGCCATCCCAATTCGGACAAGAAATTATCAGCATCATCCTCCAACCCTCCGGCATCCATAACATTATGCACAGCGTACCACGCCTGATTTGGCGAAATTTCACCCCAATGCAAATGGGCTGAAAGGCGTGATGTGTTGGAGCGCGCTGGAAAATTACGCCCTTCTTTATATCCGCAAAGTCCTGAGCTTATGAATTGTTCCAGCTTCTGAATGGCACCAGCCTCTCCAGGGGTCCAGTGTTCAGATAGTTGATGATGCCAATCTTGGTTAGGGAGAAGACCAAGATCATCAATCGACACATCACCCAAATAATCACCGGCAACCCAGGGAGCAACAACATCAGGGGCTGGCAGGGGAACCCTTGGAGAGGATGCAGAAAGACATCCACGCCGGTAAAAGGGTGTAAACACTTTGTAGGGCGTGCCATCGCCCTTTTTGATGTCCCATGGCTCCCAAAGTAACGAACCGTTGTAAGACTGTACGCTTATTGATTGCTTTTCCAGCTCGGCTTTCAAAGCTGTGTCACGAGCAATGCGCCAAGGCTCATAGCAGCGATTCCAGCAAACCTGACCAGCTTCAATAGCGTTGGCCAGGGAAGGTATAATCTTCAATGGGCTTCCCTTGAAGACACGCAGTTTACCGCCAAGAGCCAAATGGAGAACATTCAGCGATTGGTGAAGCCACCAACGACTGGCGTCACCCATCCGATCAGGTCCAGCGTTATCGTCGTCGAGGATATAAATTGGAAAGACATTGCCCGCAGCGCAGGCTGCACTGAATGCCGGGTTATCCGACAGTCTAAGGTCCTGACGGAACCAATGTATGTTTGGAGAGCTTTTCATATTGATGCAAATAACTAGACCTTTATGGGTCTGCCCTGTTTACCTGTTATGCAAAAAAGCTCCCCCTTAATGACACAACCACGTTTGAAAGCTAGCTGATCAAACCAACTCACGGACCACCACCTGCTCCTGTCTACCTAAACCTTCGATGCTACCAGCCATCTTGTCGCCCTCACACAAAAAAATAGGATCTGGCTTTTTACCACTGCCAACACCCGCCGGTGTCCCTGTGGCAATTACATCACCCGGATGCAACGTCATCAGGCTTGAGAGATGGTGGATGATTTCTTGCACGGTAAAAATCATGTCATTAGTATTACCTGACTGCATTAGCTTTCCATTCACATCCATCGTCATAGTCAAGTTCTGTGGCTCAGGAATTTCATCAGCGGTGACAAGCCAAGGCCCAAGAGGACCAAAAGTGTCGCAGGATTTACCCTTTGTCCATTGGCCGCTAAGTTTAGTTTGATAGTATCGCTCCGAAACATCATTGACCACACAGTAGCCGGCAACATAGTCAAGCGCATCTTCCAATAGCACATATTTTGCCCTCTCGCCGATGACAACACCAAGCTCAATTTCCCAATCTGTATGTTGTGATCCCCGTGGCAGAACGACTTCATCATACGGGCCATTGATTGCTGATGTCGCCTTCATAAAAACAATCGGATGCTCTGGTATAGAATTGCCGGTTTCCTTGGCATGTTCGTGATAGTTTAGGCCAATACAAATGAACTTGCCAACTGAACCAACACAGGCACCCAATCGCGATGACGCTGATACTATCGGTAAAAGCTCTACATTTATCTTCCTCAAACGATCGATAGATGGGCTAGTTAGCGTGGTACCATCTACATCAGGGATCTGAGCGCTTAAATCACGGATATTACCATCCGGATCAATTAATCCAGGTTTTTCGGCATTTATCCCACCAAATCTTACTAATTTCATACCACAAAGGCCTACTGACACTTATCTAATAGCTGACAAATGGTATTTGCTTGAGTTATTTTCAATAAAATAAGACCTTCAAAAGAAGTAATCAAAAAGCCGAATCTCACACGACCAAATTTCGGTCTCATTTAAAAATAATACTGTTTTTGAAGAATTTAAAAAAATGGAGATGACTATGGAAAAAACCCATGAGCCTGTTTGGGAAATATTGATCAACTCAGGGGTATACGACGACCTAAAGGGTACTATAGATATTCACTGTCATCCTAATCCTGATTTTTGCAAAAGGTTACTTGACGACACTGATTTGGTGGCGATAGCGAAAGCAGTTGGAATGAGAGCAGTAATGATGAAAAGTCATTTTTCATCAACACACGAACGTGCATATCTCGCCGAGAAAGTCGTGGGTGGCGGCATAAATGTATTTGGTCTGATCTGCCTTAACCCGTCTGTGGGCGGCTTTAACCCAATGGCAGTAAAAATAGCTCTCAATAATGGAGTACGCGCCGTGTGGATGCCATCGATGTGGTCTGAAAATCATGCTGCGTACGTGAGGTCACAGGGTCATGGCATGGGTTATCAAACGTTGGGCATGGAGTTTCCACAAGAAGGTAAGGGCTTAACCATCTTGAATGGCGACAACAAGCTCAAAGATGAAGTGAAACATATTCTTGACCTTGTCGCAGAAGCGGACGTGATGTTGGCGACTGGGCACCTGCGTATCGATGAGGCACATCTTTTGCTGTCCGAAGCCAAAAAAAGGGGCATAAGCAAAACTGTTGTCCACACCGCAAATTACCACGTGATGAAGTATCCTAATTCGGATTTAGCACAAATGGTAAGTGAGTATGGTGCTGTCTTAGAAATGGGTTTTAGCTCCATACCGAATGGCATTTGGGATCCCCTTGATCACAAAAGATTGATCTCCGTACAAGATGTTGGGGACATGATACGATTAGTTGGGCCAGAGAACGTTGTGTTAACATCAGACACTGGACAATTATCCACAGCAATGCCAATAGAGGCCATCCGATTATGGATAAGTCACATGCGGTCACAAGGTTTCAACCAAGTTGATATAGATAAGATGACTAAAACGACACCTGCAAGGTTACTCGGCCTGGATACGTGAAATAAGTTTGTGCTTACACCAAAATTTAAAAAAATTAGTCCATTACTCTCCAGTGATTACCGATAAATTGGTTATCTTGCTCGCGTCCACCAAACCCTTAAGGACTAAAAAATGGCAACCAAAATTACAGATTCAAACAAAAATGCAATTGAGATCACTAGTCTCAACAAGTGGTTTGGTAGCTTTCAAGCATTAAACAATATCAACCTATCAATTAAACATGGAGAACGAGTTGTAATCTGCGGACCATCTGGCTCAGGAAAGTCAACCTTGATTCGCTGTGTGAACGCACTAGAGAGCTATGACTCAGGCAACATTGAGTTGTTTGGTGTCTCCCTTCCGGAAGTTCATAAAAATAATAAAAACCTGCTATCTGAAATTGGAATGGTTTTTCAGCAATTTAATCTTTTTCCCCACCTAACGATTCTACAAAACTTAACTTTGGGACCCGTAAAAGCTCGAGGGATGTCGAAACAAGACGCTGAAAATCTTGCGATGAAATATTTAGAGAGAGTGAGGATACCCGACCAGGCTGGCAAAAAGCCAAATGAGTTGTCTGGCGGCCAACAACAGCGTGTTGCGATCGCTCGTTCCCTTTGCATGGAACCAAAAATTATGCTTTTTGATGAACCAACATCCGCCCTTGATCCAGAAATGATTGCAGAGGTACTAGATGTTATTATTGACTTAGCCAAGGATGGGATGACTATGGTCTGCGTCACTCATGAAATGGGGTTCGCAAAAGAAGCAGCTGATAAGATGGTATTTATGGATGAGGGTGAAATTGTCGAAACAGAAGCCCCAAAATATTTTTTCAAAACACCCAAAACTGAGCGATGTAAAAATTTTTTAAGCCAAATCCTCCGACATTGAGTCCTCATTACTTCAAAGAACCAGTCAAAAAAACTTCCATGTATAAAACGAAGGTTTTTAGCTACTCCAACGTAATTCCAACCGTCTGAACACCAGTGCAAAAATAAAACAAATACAAAAATACATTACTCCCACTGAAATCCATACTTCAAAAAATCTTTGCTCTGAAATCGCTATTTCCATTGCAAGAAAAGATAATTCTTGTATTGAGATTAGCGCCACTAAAGAGCTGTCTTTTATCAAAGTTATAAACTGCCCGGCTAATGGAGGAAGCACTTTTCTGATAGACTGTGGTAAAATGACATAAAGCATGATCCGACTGGGTGACAGTCCAACAGTTTTTCCAGCCTCAATTTGACCTTTTGGAATTGACTGAATTCCCGCTCTGACAATTTCAGCAATGTAAGCTGCTGCCATAAGAGCCAAACTTAAAACTCCAGAAAAAAAGTTTTCTATCAGGTTTGAAGGCCCAAAAAGCGTTTCCACGATAGCTTTTGCCGATGGCTCTAAATCCTCAACTCCATCTCTAAGACCCAAATGGGGGATAACCTGACTACTGATAAAGAAATAAAACAGAAATAAGAAGGGAACAGGGGGAATGTTGCGAATAAATTCAACATATACCCAACCGATCATGCGGGGAAGCAGACGCCGACTTGTTCTTGCGATACCAAGAAAAACACCAAAAAAAGAGGCTAGAATTAAGGCCCAAAATGAAATTCTAAGTGTAGTTATAAGCCCTTTTATCAGTAGGTTTGGTAAGATTCTGTTGGCCTCTTCATCCCAACGAAAAAGATAACCAGGAATTACCGACCAATCCCATTTATAAATTAAAACAGAGTCTATTCTGTGAAAGACATAGATGCCAAACCCAACTAGCAAAGAAATGACTATGACGTCGATTAAGCCCCATTTTAATTTATGATTATCTGGACCCATTTCAGCGAATTACCCTAAAGCGACGTTCAAAGAATCCGACTAGGGTTGAGAGAGTTATTGTCATAACAAGATACATACCACCAACTATCATCCAAATTTCAAAACTCATAAATGTATCAGCGATCAAATTCCTCGCTTCAGTAGTCAACTCAAAAACAGCAACGAAACTCAATATTGCGGAGTGTTTAATGAGGTTCACCAAGATACCCGTTAACGGCGGCAAAATAATTGGAATTGCCTGGGGTAATATGACGTAGACATATGTTTTCCAGCGACCCAAACCAATGGTTTTTGCGGCCTCCCACTGACCCCTCTCAACCGAAACTATCCCCCCCCTCATAATTTCGGATGCGAATGAACCCTCAAAGAAAGCCAGGCACAGAATTCCAGTCCATAGCGGGTTATTGATCCCTAGTATGGGTTGTAAAACAAAGTAAAAAATAGAAACCTGAACAAGAAGGGGAGTGTTTCTAATCAACTCAAGATAAACGCGAGCCACCCCTCGCCCAGATAACGAATTTGATAGACGTAAAAAAGCAGTAATTAACCCTATCAGCAATGCAAGCAGCATTCCCCACGCAGATACATAAAGCGTGATTTGGAGACCATAAATGAGGGGCCCCCAAATAATTTCGCTATCGATTGTTTTGAAGAAAAAATTTGGTACACGGTACCACTGCCATCGGTATTCCATGGCATCAACACCGCGCCAGCCGACCCAGACAAAAAACATCATCAACAGAAGAAATTGTAGCAAATCCAATAAAATCGATAAGCTACTTCTTTGATAAAGGTTATTTTTTGAGAGCCAGTCTCTGCTCTTTGGAGAGCCATTCACTACCTTCAGCAATGGCTCACCACTTTTTTTGTTAATCAAGATCAAAACCTTTCAGCACGAGCCCGTGTAACTTCTTGATTAGTTGACTTGATCTTTCCAATCACGGGACTGGAACCACTTTGCGTGTGTTTTTTCCAGCCAGCCATCAAGGGTCCTATACTGGATCCAATTGTCAAAGAAATTGAGAGCATCTGGATCACCCTTTCGAACAGCAAAAGCTGAAGCAGATGGATCAAAAGGCCCAACACCAAATGGGTGATAAAGAACATCTGGGTTATCAATTACATAGTAGGCAGGCTTTGGCTCAGAGGTCAGAAATGCATGCGCATTTCCATTCAGCACATCTTGCAATGCCTGAGCATCATCATCAAACTGTCGAACTCTTGCTTTTGGGAATAATCTAGAGGCGGTCTCTCCTGGCGCAGTTCCCCGCTTTATTGTCAGTGTAACTTTGCTGCTATTCCAGTCATCCATCGACTCTAGACCATCTTTTTGAGCAAGAGCCTTATTCGCAGCCATTCCAACATTCAGATAGGCGTAGGGCTTTGAGAAGTTAATCGTCAAATTTCGAGCAGGTTTGTGAACCATACCCGTGATAATGACATCAAATTTGCCTGCTAGAAGTGCGGGTATTATTCCATCCCAAGCTGTCGGCACGAGCTCAACGTCGACGCCCATATCCTTGGCCAACTGGTTTGAAACATCAATTTCAAAACCTATCAAGTCACCTTTTTTATCTCGCATCGCCCACGGCACAAATGTTGCTAATCCTACGACTAGCTTTCCACGTTTGACCACGTCATCAATGACGCTATCGGCCATTGCTGGAGACGTTAAGCCCAAAGCAATTGCCACCATGGCAATCGCTGAAAACAAACATTTAAGTTTTTTCATTTTCCTATCCCTTTGCATTTTTATATAAGCCTGCATTTGGGTAGCGCTGTTCAAAAGATACCCAATCCAATACTAGGATATTAGTCATAGTTGTCCAGATGTTGTTGTGTATATCTAGGCGATTTGGATCATGATATTTCAATGATGGTGTTTAACCAAAAAAAACTGAGAAACGCAGGTAAGTTTTGATGATCAGCGAAAGTTTCAGACAGGATATAGTATGATAACCTTGTACGATCTTCCAATAAGCAGCTATGGCTGCAAAATCCGTGTATTAATGACCCATAAAAAAATTAATTGGCGAAGCGTAACGCCACCTGATGGTTATGGTAGCCCGGCCTACTGCAAAATTGTTCCAGCCGGAACCATTCCAGCGATTGATCACAACGGATTTCTTCTAGCTGACTCGGAAGCTATCGCTGAATATCTTGATGAAATTATCGTTAGCCCACCCATGCTGCCGGATGATCCACAAGATCGCGCGCGCGTGCGAGAGATTTCGCGTTTTCATGACACAAGGTTGGAGCCATTATTGCGAGCCTTTTTTTCACATGTCTCACCCAATTCGCGCGATAATGATTTTGTCAAAGACAATTCAGCGTTGCTTCAAAAACGTTTGCACCAGCTGGACCGGATCGCAAACCCGGCACCGTTACTTTTCCGCAATCAGCTAACCATCGCCGATTGCGGATTTGTTGCCAGCTTCGCACTGATTAGCACTTTACGGGATATTCTTGACCTTGATCTAGGAGTTCCAGAGCGACTGCAAGCCTATGAACGCGTGCTTGCCACTCATCCGTCTGTTGCTGCCGAGAGCACGGCTTACTACAACGCACTTGCAACCTGGGCAGCTACCAAACTTGCAGGCTGAATTAGCTCTCATAAATTTGCAATTTCTGGGCGGCTGTGCGCTAATGCCGTAGCGTCATTTATGCGCGACCTGAAAGTTGCAATTCAATGTCTCTCACCGACAAATTCCCATCATCATGTGTTCGCGCGATGTTGATGATGCTTGTCGCAATGTTAGCGTTCACCGGCATGGGGATTTTTATAAAGCTGGCAGCCCAGCACGTACCCGTAATGGAGATTGTGTTTTTTCGGAATTTTCTTGCGTTGCTGATCATTGGTCCGTTTCTATTTCGCACCGGTTTTTCAGAGATAAAAATGAACCGCCCAAAGCTATTTATCGGAAGAGCGGTCATAAATTTTATTGGGATGTTCCTTGGTTTTACGTCAGTAACAATGATTCCCCTTGCGGAAAACACCGCGCTGAGCTTTACCAGCCCCATTTTTGTTACCATCGGAGCGGTCATTTTCCTTGGCGAAGTTATACGGTTGAGACGAATTCTGGCGATCCTTGTTGGATTTACTGGGGCACTTGTCATTCTGCGACCGGGGTTTTCTGAAGTCTCACTTGGCGCTTTGCTGGCACTTGCAAGCTCATTGTCAATTGCCCTTGCGGTTCTATTGGTAAAGAAAATGACCGAGACAGAGACATCAATGTCGATTGTTTTCTGGATGGTGATGATGCAGGCGCCTATCGCTTTTGTGCCGGCGCTGCTTGATTGGCAATGGCCAAGCCCAGCTGGGTGGCTCTACCTCTGGGGCGTTGCCATTAGCGGTACCATCGCACATGTGCTTTTCACTCGTGCCTGTAGCCTTGTGGAAATCACGAGTCTGCAGCCAATGGAATTTGTTAAGCTGCCCTTCGCCGTCACTCTCGCTTGGATTGTCTTTGGCGAATGGCCGGGTGTCTGGATCTGGATAGGTGGGGCAATCATCTTTTCCGCCACAGCATATATCACCAGACGTGAAGCGATTGCCAACCGGCTAATCCAACCCAATCATGGCAAGATAAAGTCACCGTTTTAGGAAGTCTCGACAGCCCAATATAGCGGTTGTCCGCAATCAAAAATGGTTACCGGCCCATCTGGAGTTTTGAGCTTTTCTGGAACTTTAATCGGAGCCTCGCGTTTAACCAGCGTAAGTGTCTCCGTATTGATAGGCAACCGATAAAAAGCGGGGCCATGGCGTGAAACAAATCCCTCCAATTTCTCCAAGGCACCTTCGCTCTCAAACAAAGTGGCAAGGCAAGACATGGTTATTGGCGCAGTAAAAATGCCCGCACACCCACATCCCGATTGCTTAGCCGCATCAACATGGGGAGCACTGTCAGTTCCCAGAAAGAAAGAGGGGTCACCAGACGTTGCAGCGGCCACCAGCGCGAGACGATGCACCTCCCGCTTTGCAACAGGAAGGCAATAATTATGAGGGCGAATACCACCTGCCAGAATGTGGTTCCGATTGATAAACAGATGATGCGTTGTGATTGTTGCGGCAAGGTCATTGCCACCCTGTCGTACATAATCAACACCCTCACAGGTTGTCACATGCTCAAGCACAACCCTCAAACCTTTTATCCGTTCACGAAGGGGATCCAAAATTCGTTCTAGAAAAACCGCCTCCCTGTCGAAAATATCTATATCAGGATCAGTAACCTCGCCATGAACACAAAGCGGAATGCCATTATCTGCCATCGCGTCCAGGACCGGTGTCACCCTATCAAAATCACGCACTCCAGAACCTGAGTTTGTTGTTGCCCCAGCCGGGTATAACTTAACGGCAGAAATCTGGCCCGAAGCTGCTGCGGAAATAACATCATCCGGATCAGTAGTTTCAGTCAGGTATAACGTCATTAGAGGTTGAAAATCTAATCCAGCCGGAATAGCAGCAAGAATGCGAGACCGATAGGATTGCGCATCAGCCGCTGTTAAAACTGGAGGCAATATATTAGGCATAATGATCGCTCGGCCAAAATGGGCAACTGTGTCTGCAAGGACACTGGCCAGCATATCACCATCGCGAAGATGGAGGTGCCAATCATCAGGTCGCGGGATTCTCAGCCTATTCACGGCTCAACTCCTTCTAGCGTCAGACACTCAATAACAGATACTCCCGCTCCCACGGGCTGATCACTTCGAGAAAGGCGTCTGCCTCAGCACGTTTGACTTCGATAAATAAACGAACAAAATCCTCCCCAAGTACGGCATGCAATGGGCTAGCTTTTTCTAGAGCATCAAGGGCAATGTCCAGATTTTTTGGAAGGGTTTCGAGATCCTCCCCACTATCTTTCAAGGGCCTACTTGGCCGTTTTTTCTCTTCAAGTCCAAGCCAAATTGCGGCCAGTGTAGCGGCAATAGCAAGGTAGGGGTTTGCATCAGCGCCGGGCAGACGATTTTCGATACGACGGCTTTTTGGGTTGCCAAGAGGAACGCGCAAACCGACAGTGCGATTATCCATTCCCCAGGCCAAATTGGTCGGCGCATCCTCCGCCCCTGTGCGGCGGCGATAGGAATTGACATAAGGCGCCATCAAAGCCATCGCCACCGACAGATAACGCTGCATTCCGGCAATGGCATGCAAAAATTCATCGGTTTGTTCACCATTATCATCCACAAATATATTTTTTCCCGAATTCTTGTTGCTGACCGAGGTGTGAACATGCATCGCACTGCCAGGTTGGTCTTGCATTGGTTTGGCCATAAAAGTCGCATGTACTTTATGGTTCAATGCCGTTTGCCTTACAGTTCGCTTGAATAAGAATGCCTGGTCAGCGAGATCCATAGCTGAACCATGATTGAAATTGATTTCCATCTGCGCCGCACCGGCCTCATGGCTCAAAGTGTCTATATCAAGCCCCTGCATATCACAATGGTCGTAAATTTCCTCGAAAAGTGGATCAAATTCGTTCACCGCGTCGATACCATATGCCTGCCGCGCCTTTTCAGCCCGGCCTGATTTACCGGTTGGAGTAACAAGAGGGTTGTTGGCATCCGCGCTCTGTTCAACAAGAAAGAATTCTAGTTCTGGTGCAATCACTGGTTTCAAACCGGCCTCATCAAACAGCGTTAGCACACGCGCCAAAACGGCGCGCGGCGCAAATGGCACGATCTTGCCTTTATTGTCGACAGCGTCATGGATGATTTGTGCAGTTGGCTCCGCATACCAAGGAACCAGTCGACAAGTTGCGGGGTCGGGCTTCAACACGATATCCGCGCCAATTTCATTCAAAACGTCACTATCGTAATATTCGCCAGTGACAGACTGGCCAAAAACATATTCTGGCAAACGCAGGCCATCTGTCTCTATTGCCGATACATATTTGTGAACAGGCAGAATTTTGCCACGTGGAATACCCGACATATCACTCACCAGACATTCAACCTCAGTGATCGACTTTTCGCGCAGCCATTCCTTAATGTCGATACTCATATGCCCCCCATCGAGCCAAACGAAAACAGAAATGCCCTGTTTGCAAATGCGTTATTATGAGATTCCTAGATCCGCCGCAGTAGCGTCGAGCGCTGTCTTGGCAATTGCCACAGTGGCGTCGATGTCATCACGCGTGTAAGTTAATGGTGGTGACAGAATCATCCCGTCACGAACTGCACGCATCATCAACCCGTGTGAAAGAGCATAATCTCGGCAAAGCCCACCCGCGTGACCTAAGTTATCAAAGAGCACGGGGCCGTCCTTTTTTTTAACAAGTTCGATGGCCGCTAGCAATCCAAAGGTACGAACTTCACCAACAAGAGGATGATCATTAAGCGGCTTCAATGCCTCTCCCAGATAGGGACCGGTATCCTCTCGCACACGCTCAATTAACCCTTCATTCTCGATCACATCGAGATTGGCCAAAGCCACCGCAGCCGAGACCGGATGGCCAGAATAAGTGAAACCGTGATAGAACTCTCCCCCATCCGCGATAACTCTGTCGGCAACACGGTCACCTACCATGACGCCTGACATCGGCATATATCCTGATGTCAGGCCTTTAGCCATTGTCATCATATCTGGCAACAGGTTCATTCTCTTGCTAGCAAACCATTCGCCGGTGCGTCCAAAACCAGTGATCACCTCGTCGACAATAAATAAAATGTCATATCGATTACAGATGTTCTGAATATGTCGAAAATAATCGTCGGGTGGAATAATCACACCACCCGCACCCTGCACCGGTTCGGCCACAAAGGCAGCAACCTTGTCTGCACCAATCTCGATGACTTTATCCTCTAGCCACGACGCCGCATTCGCCGCAAAAACAGCATCGTCTTGATTGCCCTGATACAAAAACCCGTAAGGGGGGCGAATATGCGCAAAATCCGCCTCATTAGCAGCCTGATCATGCATGCCTGACATGCCGCCCATGCTTGCAGACATAATTGTGCTACCATGATACCCATGTTGCCGACCAATGATGACCCGGCGCTCTGGCCGCCCCTCAAGAGCCCAGAAATGACGGACCATGCGGATAATAGTGTCATTTGCCTCAGAGCCTGAATTGGCATAGAAAACATTGTTTAGACCGTCGGGACTTATATCAACCAACCGTTTAGACAGGGCTACCACAGGCTTGTTGCTGGTCTTGAAAAAATTATTGTAATACGGAAGTAGCGCCATTTGTTGGGCCGCTGCTTCCACAAGTAACTTTCTTCCATAGCCAACATTCACACACCACAGACCAGCCATTCCATCAAGAATGCGTGTTCCGTCGGAGTCATAGATATAATGACCTTTTGCATGGGTAATGATGCGTGCTCCATGCTTGCGCTGCTCACCATAATCAGTAAACGGCGCCATATGATGGGCCGAGTCGAGATTCTGCCACTCCTTGGTCGATAGATCATCTGGTGTCATTGTCTTGCTCATGTCAGTTCTGATGTTTTAGGAATTTTGACAAACCACAGCACAATTTCTCCGATTGGCTTGATCACCCCGTTCATTACAGACTACTCTCAATCTTTGTCAGGCGCAATCAATGCGCACCTCTCAGAAGGGGGCCATAATTCGGGAGGTCAATTTGTCTGGCGAGAGTTCCATTTATGAAATTGAGTTTTCCGAGCGGAGGCAATATGCAATCCTTGAGGAGTCAGCAGATACAGATATAGCGATTATCGGTGGGGGTTTGACCGGCATTTCCGCAGCACTGCATCTTGCCGAGAATGGTTACTCAGCCATGGTACTGGAGGCTGGCAAGCTCGGCACTGGCGGTTCAGGACGCAATGGCGGGCATGTCTGCCAGGGCTGGCCAAATGATTTTTACCAAATCCAGCGCCAGCTATCCGAGCAGGATGCCAAGGTTGCCTGGGATAGCGGCATGGCGGCTGTTAATTTAGTAAAAGATAGGGTGGACAGATACAAAATTGATTGTGAGCTCACCTTTGGCTATGTAGAGGCCGCTTATCACAAGCGACAGATGGAGTCTCTTGATGAAATGCAGCGCGAGTGGGAGGCACGTGGCTATGATGCTTTCATCCGTCTAGAGGATCGGACTGCGCTCAACGCCCATGTTGACACAAACGCTTATGTAGGCGGCCTATTTGATAGTAAGTCTGGGCATATGCAGCCCTTAAAATATCTTCATGGTCTTGCCGCTGCCGCGGCTAAACAGGGCGGATTAATCTATGAAAACACGCCAATTGTGAAAATCAAAACCAACCACTTTGATGGCTATAAGCATCTTCACACCCGATCCGGCCAAGTTGTGCGAGCAAAAATCCTACTGCTTTGTGGCAACGCTTATTTGGCTGATGTTGGCCTGCCGAGCATGAAATCACGTTTAGCACAAGTTACATCCTCGGTGCTGGCGACAAAACCCCTTTCACCCAATGTGATCAGGCACTTGATGCCAACCGGTGCCGCGGTTGCCGATTGTAACGCTGCTTTGAACTATTACCGAATTGATGCAAAGGGAAGGATGATCTTTGGAGGAAGGGCAAGTTACACGAATATCCATTTTGGTGATGTCGAGGCTGATCTGCGCCGCCGCATGGTCAAAATCTTTCCAATTTTGAAAAATGCTGAGAAGGAAGCTGTATGGTCGGGCAAGATTGGTATCACCGTTAACCGCATTCCACAATTTGGCCGCACGCCAGATGACATTTATTTCGTGCAGGGTTTTTCTGGCCACGGCGTGGCCCTGACGGGTCAGGCTGGGGTGATGCTGGCAGAGGCTGTAATTGGCGATCAAACAGGTTTCAATGTCCTTAGCAGTCTCAACCATATGCCGTTTCCGGGAGGACCGTTGCGAATACCAGCACTTGCACTTGGCATGGCCTATTATAAATTACGGGACCGGCTGAAAATTTAATCGGGTCAAACTCGCCCTACAGGCTTTGTCATCGCCCCTCGCTTTTTAGCCAGAACGGCCAGCCAGTCATAAGCAACGCTTGCAGCAGCAATCGCAGTAATCTCTGCATGATCATAAGCGGGAGCCACCTCAACGATATCCATCCCAACCAAATTTAATGGTTCAAGGCCGCGTATAAATTCCAACCCCTGCCAACTGGCAAGTCCACCAGAGACTGGCGTTCCAGTGCCAGGAGCATATGCCGGGTCAAAGCCGTCAACGTCAAAGGACAAATAGACCGGCACGTCACCCGCCCGATCAATAGCAATTTCCAGTGCTGCCCAAATTCCATTGCGATGCACCCATGGACTTGTAAGTATCTCAAAACCGTAGTCGGTGTCATTATAGGTGCGTAATCCAACCTGAGTAGACTTTGACACATCAACAATTCCCTCATTAGCGGCTCTGGCAAACATTGTGCCATGATCAAATCGGACGCCATCATCCTCCCAGGTGTCGCAGTGAGCGTCAAATTGGATCAATGCAACAGGCCCGTATTTCTTAGCATGTGCCTTGAGAAGTGGATAAGCTACTGAGTGATCACCACCTAGGCTCAGCATCTTCGCACCTGATGCCAGAATATAATCTGCATGGGTCTCAATTGTTTTAAAGACACTTGTCGGGTCATGTGGATTTATCATGCAATCACCGTAGTCAATGACTGACATTTTCTCAAACGGTTCAACTCCTGATGGAAAATGCTTTAGTTCAGTCAATTGTACTGAACCAGCACGAATGGCGCGGGGGCCCAGTCGTGTGCCAGGTCGGTAGGTCACAGCATTGTCAAAGGGAATACCGCTGATCACAACATCAACATCCGTGACATCACGGCTGTACCGACGGCGGCCGAAACTCAGTGCGCCACCATATGTCATCTCCGGCCACCATTCTTTATTGCCGGTTGCTCTAAACGTCTGATCACCAAGTTTATCGGTCACATTTGTCTCCTGTCGCTACGACTTAGTCTTTTGTTACCATCCTCAAGCAGTCACCGAAAGGCAAACCAATGATTAAGTCTATTTTTGGATTTACCCACCCACAGATAACGTGCAGTGTGGGAGCATCATTTTTGCCGGATATTTTGAATGTTTCGCAATTTTCTCACCACCTCTGACAAACTAACTACGGCGCCCGGTCTATTTATGATCACGCTCTCATCAATCGCGCTTGGTGCTGCTTTTGGTGGTTACCTGCCTTTGATTTCACTTTGGCTGGAAACGCTTGGCATCTCCTTTCAAAAAATCGGTATCGTTAGCGGAATGGCTGCGCTTGGCATAGTGTCCAGCGCCTATTTTGCTCCGCACCTGGTCGCAAGGTACGGCAATATCCTGGTCATCAATATTGGCCTGTGTCTAGCCGCATTAATGATGGTGGCACTGCGCTTTACGGAGTCAATTTTGCTCTGGCTTGTCATTCGTTTCATCGCTGGCCTTGGCTTAGGGTTACATTGGGTGCTTAGCGAGGCGTGGCTCACAAGAATAGCCTCCGATAAGGGGCGTACCAGGGTGATGGCACTCTATGCAACCGCTATTGGCCTCGGATTTGCAGCTGGCCCAGGAATTATCTGGATATTTGGATTTGAGACAACCACTCCCTTTTTTGTCATTGCCATCTTGCCACTAATCGGCGCTTTGCCAATTTTTGCGCTGCGAAAGCATGAACCAGAAATTACTTTTTGTGGTGGCGGCTCACCCCTATTACTAATCCGCCGGGCGCCGACGGTTGCTATGGCCTGTGTCGTTGCTGGTGGGGCCGACCTTGCACTGATTACTTTAGTGCCGGTAATCGTTGCGCGTACGCCCGAAGCAGCATCAATTCTTACACTGGCAATTGTGCCTGCGATGGCGATTGGTAATGTCATTTTGCAATATCCAATTGCCATTCTGGCTGATCGTTTTGGTCTTCGACGAATTGGTATGATTATCGCCACAATTGGCTTAGCCCTATGCAGCATGATCCCATTTTTTCTTACCTCCGCCATTGCTGCACTGCTACTTGCCTTTTTAGGTGCAGGGCTTGTTTATGGACTGTATTCGATCGGTCTTGCAATGCTATCAAAACGTTTTACTGGCGGTGAAATCATTGCAGCAAATGCCGGCTTTGTGATTATTTTCGAGCTTTCTAATCTGATTGGCCCTACCCTTGCCGGGGTTCTGCTAGACGTCAATATGCAGCTAGGACTCCCAATTTTTCTAGTTAGTGTTGGTCTGTTTTATCTATTGGTTTCATGGCTTCGGCGTAATGCCAATCCAAATTGATACAGCCACAAGCGCATCCTTCACAATAAAACTTCGAATAAGAACCGCGCGCTGGGAACCACTGTCTTTTTACTTGATATCAATGGGAAAAAAATGTGCAATCAAAGGGATTTAGTAATGGTGGGTGATTTGCCTCTATCAGACTTAGAAAACACGAACCCTGGCAATTGGGACAGGCAAGGCTTGCCTGGTTGGGCCTACAGCAATGATGAGCTTTTTGCGCTGGAACAGGACCTTGTTTTTCGTGCGCATTGGCAACTTGCTTGTCATATTAGTGACCTTGCCGAGCCTGGCGCTTATGTCACCTTTGACATGGGGTATGAACGAGCATTGATACTTCGTGACAAGGCTGGAGTGATTCGTGCCTTTCACAACCTTTGTCGACACCGGGGCAGCCGGGTGGTTGACAATGAGAGAGGTGTCTGTAAATCAGCGCTGACATGCCCTTTTCACGGCTGGACTTACAATCTTGATGGCACGCTAAGAAGCGCAGCACAGCCATCAACCTTTCCGGAGCTAAATTCAATAGAGTGGGGTTTAAAACCGGTTGAACTCGAGATATGGAATGGGTTTATTTTCATACGTTTTCAGACCGGCCCACAGGGCAGCGTGGCCGAAATGTTGCGACGTTTCGACAGTGAAATTGCACCCTACAACATTGCCGATATGGAACGTGTCGCGGGTGATTTCATCTTTGCCGAGGCGGAAGTGAACTGGAAATCCATGCGAGATGTCGACAACGAGGGTTACCATGTCGCCAAAGCCCATCCGAGCCTTCAGGATCTATATGGTAAGGCCTATATCGATGAGCCTTATATTAATGGTACTTCTCGTAGCCTTGGCAAATTCAACAGCTCACCCTCCAAATTGTGGAGCGTCAAGGCCTATCGTGCTCTTGTCTCTCAATTCACCCATTTGCCAGATCCGCTGAATGCTGCGTGGCTTTATATCGGGATCTTCCCAAATGCAGTAATTGGGCTTTACCCGGACTCAATCATTTTCTACCAGGAAGTACCTGTCGGTACAAAGCACACCTTGCAGCGTGGCGCCGTCTATCGACATCGTAAGGAAACGCGTGCGATGCGTGCGGCCCGGTACTTATCTGGGCGCATTGATGGTCTGACTGCAGACGAGGACTTACAATTAACCCGCTGGACAGATGAAGCTCCACTCTCGAGTGGCTTTGATGGGATTATCCTCTCGGATTTGGAATACGGTGTTAGCAGTTTCCACAATCATTTGCGTGATCTAATGCCGGTCTTATCGCTCAAACAGTCACCAAAATTGGGAACGCTTGCGGCGCAAAATGCAGCGTTAATAGGTCCCTAAATGCGACATGAAACTCCATCCGAGGAAAATCCAGTAAAGCCATGGCGTAAACTGCGTTTTTTTCCTTCAATGCAACCTGGCGGGTGGAGTGGGTTGGCATTAATCAGCCCGCCATTCGCCTATTCGCTTTTAATGCTGGCCGCGCCCTTGCTGCTAGTGTTCTTGCTCAGCATGTGGACACAGAATTATCTGGAACTTGACCGCACATTTACCATTACCAACTACAAGGAAGCGGCATCTGAAAAACTATATCAAGTTCTAATGGCACGTTCAGTTGTCATATCTGTAATTGTTACAATAGTTACTGTGCTACTCGCCTACCCAATCGCCTACTACATTGCATTTTTTGGCGGCAAGCGAAAAGCGATTTGGCTACTTCTGATTACCATTCCGTTTTGGACAAGTTACCTTATAAGAGTTTTCCTTTGGAAAGTAATTTTGGGTTACAACGGTGTTGTAAAT
Source organism: uncultured SAR116 cluster alpha proteobacterium (assembly GCA_902623185.1). Classification (GTDB taxonomy): domain Bacteria; phylum Pseudomonadota; class Alphaproteobacteria; order Puniceispirillales; family Puniceispirillaceae; genus MED-G116. The sequence continues at coordinate 11,290 of CACNSW010000018.1, read as the reverse complement.
GGCAGCCTTCTTGGAATGGGATTCATTGAAGAGCCACTTACATTCATTTTATATAATGCTAACGCAGTAGTAATAACCTTGGCGCATGCTTGGGCACCTTTCGCTATTCTACCAATTTTTGTCTCCATCTCGCGCATCGACAAAAGCCTTCTGGAAGCTGCACGAGATTTAGGCGATGGACCTTTAAGACGATTCTTACGGGTAACGCTACCACTCTCAATGCCTGGCGTTGTTGCTGCCTCATTAATAGTGTTTATTCCAACTGTCGGTGATTACGTAACACCAAGACTGCTCGGCGGCACTGACGGTCTGATGATTGCCAACATGATACAAATACAATTTGGAAAAGCCAACAACGCCCCGCTGGGATCAGCCCTAGCTGTGTCAGCAATGGTCATTGTTGCATCCATATCTATTGTATTTGTCTTACTCAACAGGCGCTTTCTAAAAGTAAAAGGCTAAAGGGTCATTAAGATGTCCAGCAAACCACCTAAAAGCCTTTTTACTTACGCCGTTTTCTATCTCATCTTTCTGTATGCACCCGTAATGCTGTTGCCGCTTTTCGCATTTAATGATAGCGCCATCATTGCACTACCACTTTCTGGTTTCACACTTCATTGGTTTGGCTTGTTGTGGGAAACAAAGGCCTTACATGAAGCTCTTTATAATTCGCTTTTGATCGCTGTGATCACAGCAGTCGGAAGTACGACACTGGGCATTTTTGCGGCTCGTGCCGCGGCACGGTATGAGTTTCCGGGTAAGCGTGGCATAGTTGGCTTTATTATGGTCCCGCTTGTCCTGCCAGAAATCATTGTCGGCGTGGCTCTAATTGTCGTGCTCATACAGCTTGGCCTATCGCTGTCCGCTTGGACCGTCATTATTGGCCATGTTCTGATCTGCACACCTTTCTCGATTGCCATCCTCCAGTCAGCTTTCAATAATATGGACCGGAGTCTAGAGGAAGCATCCATGGACTTAGGTGAGAACAAGCTTGGCACATTTTTTCGTGTCATTTTGCCTTTGGTAACACCAGGCATCATCTCAAGCCTTTTGATATCTTTTACTATTTCACTAGATGAATTTATCATCGCATTTTTTCTCACCGGAACAGACGTAACCCTTCCAGTTTACATATGGGGTCAACTGAGGTTTCCAGCTCGTTTACCTGCGATCATGGCCCTTGGGTTTTTAATGGTCAGTCTATCCTTTTTTCTGCTGCTAACTGCTGAGTATTTTCGACGCCGAGCCAACCGCCTTACTGGCGGCCATTCCCAATCTAATGATGGGATATTTCAATGAAGAGACCACAAAAAACAAATAAACAAATAATCAACATAAAAGGTGTGGAAAAGCAATTCGGTGACGTCACTGCACTAAACGGCGTTTCCCTCACTATTAAGGAGGGAGAATTTTTTTCTCTGCTTGGCCCATCGGGATGTGGAAAGACTACTTTATTGCGGATGATATCTGGGTTTGATAGCCCGAATCTTGGCAGTGTCTACATTGACGGTTCAGATATGACCAATGTTCCTCCAAACCAACGTCCAACCAATATGGTCTTCCAATCTTACGCAATTTTTCCTCATCTAAATGTTGCTGAAAATGTGGGCTATGGGCTTAAAAAGCAAAAATTGCCCAAGGACGAAATTAAACTTCGTGTCGAAGAAGCGCTCGCCCTAGTAGACCTTGAAGGGTACGGCGCTAGGGAGGCTCATGCCCTCTCAGGCGGACAACGACAGCGTGTCGCCCTAGCTAGAGCACTTATTATGAAGCCAAAAGTGCTTCTTTTGGATGAACCATTGTCTGCACTTGACAAAAAATTGCGGGAGACAATGCAGGGCGAGCTCCGAAAGCTTCAACGCACGGTTGGAATCACTTTTGTTCTGGTAACACATGATCAGGAGGAAGCGTTGACAATGTCCGACAGGATAGCAGTTATGTTTGACGGGAAAATCGCCCAGCTTGATACGCCCGAAGGTTTATACAAACGTCCCAAAACCAAGCGGGTGGCTTCATTTATCGGGGTTATGAATTTCATACCAGCGAAAGTTATTGCGAGTACGAAAACAAAACTTTCATTGGATGTTGAGGCTTTGGGAAAAGTGGATGTGGGGGCCTCGGATACCATAAAGTCGGGTGAAAAAATTACGGTCGGCATTCGACCAGAGATGCTAACCATCCTATACGAAGAAACTGATGACGCCGATAATGTTTTCAGTGGCATTATAGTCAGTGCGTCATATTACGGCGATATGACCTACTATGAGGTCGAGTTGGGGAATACTGCCATTAGAGCGACTGTATCTATGCGCAACACTGCTGGGAGGCCTGTTTTGCGTGCAGGAACCGAAACACGTATAGGCTGGGGATATGAGTCAATTACGGTATTGGACGGCTAAAATTTGTCAAAAGATAGCCACCAGCTTTAAAAGCTGATGGCCACTTTATCGCCCAAACACGAATTTCAATGTTCTAAATTTTAGAAGCCAGCTTTAATTTTTTCAAATTCAGCGATCATCCTTTCCCTTAATTCAAAGGGCAACGGTGCCTGTTGCAAAGTACCGTCAGTATATGTCTCAAAATTAGAAAAGCCTACCCCATCCAGAGTGTCTTGGCCAAGCGCAAGCATAGCCTTTAAGTTGGAATGACCATATCCCCACTCAGTGACAATATATTCTGCTGAACGCGGTTCTAACCAAGCATTTATGAAGTCATACATTTTGTCTTCAGAGCCAGGACCATCTACCATGTTAACATAGCCACAAACCCAAGTTGATGAACCCTCTTTAGTTTTTAAGTTCATCTCTACAGGGTGACCCTCGGCTTGCATAGTCACAGGGGTTTCACTCCAAGCCCAGGAAATCAAGACCTCACCTGACGCCATAAGTTGGCTCAATTCAGCTCCATCAGCCCAATATGTTCTGACATTGGCATGCACCTTTCGGAGAAAATCAGACGCTGCCTCAAAATCAGCATCTGTGCCCTTGTTCCAATCTGTTATACCATTTGCTAAATATCCCAGGGCATATGCATCATCAACGTTGTCAGGCAACGAAATGCGCCCCTGGAATTTGGGGTCAGCAAAGGACTGAAGCGTTGCAGCGTCAGCCGCGCTAACCAAGTCGGTTCTGTAAGCAAGCCCTGTTGAACCCCAATCAACTGGAACAACATATACATCACCGTTTACCGTAAAGCCCTCTGCGTCACCGAAAGATATATCTCCCCAATTTGGAATCCTTGATGTATCGAAAGGCTCAATAATACCCGCTTCCCGCCATTTGATGACCGACTGCGAGCACGGATGTGCCATGTCGGCTTTGAACCCGGCACGGATCTTGTTGAAAGCCTCTTCTTCGTCGCTGAAGAAGGAGTAGGTCGGTTGATCTCCATGTTTTTCAATGTAGCTCAGATAAAAGTTCTGGTCTTCATATCCAGCCCAGTCAAAAATGACAAGATCCTTATCTGCGGCAACCGCAAATCCGCCCACCAACATGGTCGCAGCAGTCAAAGCAGAAATAATTCCGGTGGTTTTCATAGTAACCCTCCCCTTTTGTTGATGACACCTCGCGTACAACCACGGGAGGCACAGTCTCCTTTATTGGCTCTCAACTATGAAGATGCTTAGCATCAGAAGTCAATGATTTGCGTATTTGTCAAAATTTTTTCAGCACATTTCTGCATTAACCTCGCTAAGCGCACTGTCAATGATGTCGAACATAATATCAACCTCGTCCAGGTTGATAATTAGTGGTGGTGAAAACACACACATATTGATCAAGGGCCGCAGCAACAGGCCCCTCTCCTCACATTTAGCATCTAGCCGATAGCCAAATTCTTTGTCCACGGCCAGCCTTTTTTCCTCACCACTGTCAGATGGCGCCGCGCCTTCAACACAGCCCAGAAGCCCCATGCCCCGGGCATCACCAACAATTTCATGACGCCGCAGTTCCTGCAAGCGAGCCTGAAAATGGGGAGTAATAGCACGCACATGAGAAAAGATTTCCTCCCGCTCCATAATTTCGATATTCTTCAACGCCGCTGCACAAGAGACGGGGTGCGCCGAATACGTAAAGCCATTCGAGAACAGCACCTCCGAACGGTCATCAGCGGTAAGTTCAGCCATTAAACGGTCTGAAATCAACACTGCGCCCAGCGGCACATAGCCTGAAGTAATACCCTTTGCTGAAGTGATAATATCCGGAACGATGCCGAACACGCTCTCGGACGCAAAAAATTCACCCAAACGCCCAAAGGCGGTCACCACCTCATCAGAAATGTACAGCACGTCATGTCGGCGGCAGATTTCCAAGCAGCGCTTGTGATAGCCCTCCGGCGGCACAATCACACCGCCTGACGCTAGAATTGGCTCAGCAATAAAGGCAGCGACTCGGGTGGCGCCAACATTGATAATTTTCGCCTCCAATTCAGCTGTTTTTTCATCACACCAGGCCGCGACGCTCATACCGTCAGGCCGGATGTAAGGATTTACATTTCCCACAAAATGTACGCGATTGGTATCGGTGTCGAGGAAGCTCTTGTCACGTTCCTTTCCGGAGACGCTGGCAGACATAAAGGTTGAACCGTGATATCCCTTTTGCCGAGCAATAATGTGCTTTTTTTTGGGCTTACCCCGAAGATTATTGTAGAAATGGGCGAACCGCAACGCTGTGTCCACAGCGGTTGATCCTCCTGTGGTGAAAAATATGTTGTTAAGATCACCCGGTGACTCAGCTGCGATTTTCGCTGCAAGCTGTGCCGCTGGCTCCGATGTCGAGGTCCACGGCGTGTTAAAGGGTAATCTGAGCACTTGTGCAGCGATTGCATCCGCCATTTCCTGGCGGCCATAGCCAATCTGCGAACTCCACATTCCCCCAGGCCCATCAATATAGCGACGACCAGATTCATCATAGATATAAATGCCCTCAGCACCTGAGGCGATCATGTAATCGGCGTCCAACGTTCCCATGGAATGCCAAGGGTGCATGAGGTTCCGATTATCCCAGAGACGAATATCATCAGGCGAGGGCGAATTCAATTTTGTCACAATCTGGCTCCATTGCTACTCCTGTTAGATCAAAAAAATGGTCAGTCAAACCTGATCAAGATATGATTGATATTCAAATGGCGTAACCAGCGCAGTAAACCGCCGCATTTCCTGCTTTTTTGTTTTAATCATCATATCACGCAGTAAATCGGGAATGAACTCGTTTAGCATTTTCCCTGCGACAAAGGCATCCACAGAGTCCTGCCATGAGAGCGGCAGTGTCGTCATATTTCTATGGTTATTGTCGTAGGCACTGTTCTTTATCGGTGTGGGCGGCCCCATTTTGCGCTCAATACCGCCAAGAACTGCGCCGAGTATCGCCGCCATCACGAGATAGACATTCGTGTCAGCTCCAGCGACACGATGCTCGATCCGACGCTGTGAGGATGGGCCACCCGGTATCCGCACCGCAGCCGTCCGGTTCTCATAACCCCAGCATGCAGCCATAGGGGCGTGCTGTTCTGGAGTAAAACGGCGATAGGAGTTGAGATGTGGTGCAAACAAAAGCATCGATTCTGGCATCGCGTGTAGCACTCCTGCTACCGCATAGTGTAGCATTTCACTGCCCTCAGCGTCACCATTATCAAAAATGTTCTCCCCATTGCTGTCGAGAACACTGAGGTGCATATGGAGACCATTGCCTGGTCTGTCAGCAAATGGTTTAGCCATAAAACTCGCCGCGAGGCCGTGTTTGCGAGCAACTGACTTAACGATACTTTTAAACAGCATCGCGTCATCAGCAACCTTCATAGCATCATCACAATGACGTAAATTGACCTCAAACTGGCCAATACCGCTTTCGCTTATAGCCGCATCGGCAGCAACCGACTGGATTTTGCAGGCGTCATAAATGTCGGTAAGGATGACTTCAAAATCATCCAAATCGTCAAGCGAGAGCACGCCGTCGCGAATTACCGCCGCTCCGGTCTGCGGATTGGTCAACACACCATCAACGGCTTTTGGGTCAGCAAGGTAGAATTCCAGTTCAAAAGCTGGCACCGGTCGAAGCCCTTGCCTTGCAAAGCGATCCAAAACAAAAGCAAGGGCATTGCGCGTATCACCTTCAAAAGGCGTTTTATCCTCGTTTTTCAAAACCAGTGGCACCATAGCAGCACCGCGATCAGACCAAGGCATCATTAAAGGGCCGCGGCCGGTCCATTCACAGCGCCCATCTGAGTCACCCGTCTCAAATACCCATTTACTATCCTCGATATCGCGCCCCCAAATATCAACATTCGCCGACGATAGAGGTATACGCATGCCGCCCCCGCAGATTTTCGCAAGTTGGTCCACAGGCACCCTTTTACCCCTAATGACACCATTGATATCAAAAACAACCGCACGCAGGCTTTCGATGTCTGGGTGTTCCCCAAGCCAGGACTCTGCCCAGGAGGATAGGGCTGCCTTGTCCATCATAAATCCCCTTTCAACATCTCAAAACTCTGCAGCCGGTGGCGCTCAAACACAAGCTTCATGTGATATTAAGTCAGGAACGATCTTATCTAGAAGATTTCTTGTCTAAATGGTGGTCTGCCCAATCACGAAGCTGATAATAGGCACCAACCACCGGCAGAAACCAGGGTTTCTTAAGATAGAGAGGGAACGGGGCCATCCCGCCCAGCGAGAAGGCACTGTGGCTGTTGGTCTGGCCCGAGATGAGCAGTCCCGTTTGGTAACCTAACCAACTCATCATCACAACACCACTGCCATGACAACCTAGTGCATGATAAACACCGGGTAGTATATCTGGCTGGCCTTCACCGATATTGGGCACACCGCCACGCAGATAGGCTACATTACCCCACCATCCATGCGACAACTTCACCCCGGCCAACTGTGGAAAAACTGTTATCAACTTGCGCCGAAGATGCAATGCCCCAGCAATGGGGTCATGGAGCAGATAACGGGCACGACCACCAAAGAGCAACCGCTTTCCGTCAGGCGACGGACGAAAGTAGTAAAGCAGTCTTTTGGTATCGGCAATCATCCGGTGCTTCGGGAAAAGTTGTGTTACGGCGTCAAGGCCAAGTTCCTCTGTTGCTACCTGATATGAGGCAATTGGCACAAGGCGCCGTTGATGCCATTTACTCAAATCACCGGTATAGCCATTTGTTGCAATGATGATTTTGTCTGCCGTCACCGGCCCACGGCTTGTTTCCAACCGCAACCCTTCTGCCTTCCTGATTATGGCACCAGCGCGAATATTGCCAAATAGCTTCGCACCCACATTGCTTGCAACACGCAGGACACCCTGATGCAACTTGCCCGGGTGAACTCCACCTGACCGCTCGAGAACCATTCCGCCCTTGTAATAGTCCGACCCTATTTCTTCTCGGGTCCGCGTGGCTGGCACCATGTAGGCCGAGGAGTCGGCAACCTCATTCAATATCACCATCCGCTTGGCCAACATCCTCCAAGCGTCAGAACAATGTGCGCCAACAAACCGACCTGTCCGTCGATAATCAGCATCTATTCCCTCGGTTTGAATAAAGTCTTCAAACCAGGTATAGGAAAGCGACGCTTCTAAAAGCATTGTCTTTTCTTGGTCACGATCGAGGTCAACATGTTTGCCAACATTCACTCCACCTGACACCATCCCCCCATTACGCGAGGAAGCACCATACCCAAGAACCTCAGCATCAATGACAAGGACATCAATCCCTGCACGTGCCAAAACGATAGCAGCATGAAGCCCAGCATACCCTGAACCAATCACAGCCACATCACATCGTTCAGGCAAATCACCTTCAGCCTCGTTAGACAAGCTTGGCGGTGCATGATCCCACCAATAGGGTTCAGGCTTGAAATCAACAGATAGAGCATTTTGGTCACGCATATATAAAATCCACTGATACAACGTGATAAATCAGTCTATCGCAGGCTGATTGTTTCAACATCGCTTATGTCCATCGTAAACGAGTCGCCCAAGCTTAACTTATTTTAAAAGGCGGCCGATTGCATTACGGACATCTGTAAAGCTCTCTGCAGGACGTCTTTACCCAAGAGAAGGCACGTATCGACGAGCTTTTCAAATAACACATTCTCTTTTCCAAAATAGAAAGGGCTCAATCAATAAATCCCGGATCTAAACTGATGCTCAAATAGTATTGAGCCATTTGGAGTACGGCATCATTCTCTAATTTTATTCATTGGCGACAACTCGCCCTTTTCAGAAAACACCACTATGGTACAACCTGCTGGCGAGGTCGAATTATGTTCCGTGCCCGCATCCAGCCAGACGACATCACCGGTATTATATTTGGTGCCATCATTGTCAATCAATTCACCTTCGATAATGTAGAACTCTTCCACCCCAATGTGCTTGTGTGGCGACGAGGAAGCGCCCGGTTCCATTCGATATATGTAAAAACCAGTTCCTCGCGCTACATTAGTGTTCAATTGCAAAATTCCTGTTCCAACCTCCTCTTCCAACTGTTCAAAAACTGCTTCGCGTAGATTCACAACACGTCTTTTTCCCTCAGAAATCTTCTGCATCATTCCTCCAGTTTACGTTTTATCGCTTCAATTAGCTGTCGCAGTTTAGCTGTTACCTCCCTTCAGCAAAACAGTCAAAACAATCAGAAGCTGATTTTCTTTCACCAATCTCATTTGTTACCATGCAACACAGGAATTCAACGCTTGATCTGCGCGTGGGAGGTTATGCCACTCATTGCTTTACACTCAATGGCATTCGTTCTATAAACGCCGCGATTTTACGCGGTTCAACGGAAAGACAAACACACAAAAACGCCGCTTTTTCATTATAATTAAGAGGAAAGTTTCATGCTTACTTCCGCAGTTTTGCCGATTAGCCTTGGCATCCTGGGCTTGATCGCGGCCTTTCTGGTCTATGCGAAAATTCTGCAGACCCCCGCCGGGGAAGGCAGAGTCAAGGAAATCTCGGATGAGATTCACCTTGGCGCTATGGTCTTTATGGCCAGTGAATATAAACGCCTAGCTATTTTTTGTCTGATCTGTATCGCTGCCCTTTATTTGGGTCTAGGTGCTGATACAGCTATTTCATTCACGCTTGGAGCACTTTGCTCAGGTGTTGCAGGTTATATCGGCATGTATTCTGCAACGAAGGCCAATGTCAGAACAGCCGTCGCGGCTAATTCAGAGGGCGCCGCTGCTGCACTTAATGTGGCTTTTTTCGGTGGGTCGATCATGGGCCTGACAGTTGCCTCAATGGGCCTGTTGGGCATTGGTATCCTCTACCACTTCATGGGCGGCACTGCACATGGTGTTGAGGCCATTGAGGGCTTTGCGATGGGTGGCTCATCCGTTGCCCTGTTCAGCCGTGTTGGTGGGGGCATTTTTACAAAATCTGCTGACGTCGGTGCGGACCTAGTTGGCAAGGTTGAGGCTGGCATTCCTGAGGATGACCCCCGCAACCCTGCTGTGATTGCTGATAATGTTGGTGACAATGTGGGCGACGTTGCTGGCATGGGGTCGGATATCTTTGAATCATATTGTGGTTCAATGATTGCCTCAATTGCACTGGCTGCTTCAATGTCAATAGAAATGGTAAACGGCCTAGGTGGCAATCAGGGTGCTTTGCAATTCATGCCGCTAGCTCTGGCATCAACTGGCCTCGTATGCTCGCTGATCGGCATCCTCGCCGTGAAGATGTTCTCTAGGAAAAGCGCTGACGTAGCTTTGCGTTTCGGCACAATAGGGTCATCTGTAATTTTCATAGCAGCTGCTTATGTCGTTATTCAGGCGATGGGAGCAACATCGGGTGTTTGGTTTGCCGTTCTTGTTGGTGCCATCGGTGGCATCATCGTTGGGCTTGTAACCGAATATTACACTGGTGGAGCACCAATCCGCAAAATTGCTAAGGATGGCGAGACCGGCCCAGCGACGGTGATGATTTCCGGTCTCGCAACAGGGATGCAGTCTGTTGCTATTCCGGTTCTGACAATCGCTGCTATCATCTTCTGCGCAAACGCCGCTGCCGGTCTCTATGGTGTTGGTCTTGCAGCCGTTGGCATGCTGTCAACCGTTGGTATCACCATGGCAATTGATGCATATGGGCCCGTTGCAGACAATGCCGGTGGTATCGCTGAAATGGCAGAGATGGGACCAGAAACGCGTCAGATTACTGATTCCCTCGATGAGGTTGGGAACACCACCGCAGCCATTGGTAAGGGCTTTGCGATTTCCGCTGCTGCGCTGGCTGCGCTCGCTCTCATCAGTGCCTATATAGCCAAAGTCAGTAATGGCGACCCCGAATTTGTCCTCGCTATCAATGACCCGATGGTTCTATGTGGTATGTTCATCGGTGGTATCTTCCCATTTCTGGTAAGTGCGATGACGATGACTGCAGTCGGTGACGCAGCCTTTGAAATGATCGTTGAGGTTCGTCGTCAGTTCAGGGAAATCCCGGGTCTTCTTGAAGGCTCAGGTAAACCAGACACTGCACGTTGTGTCGACATTGCCACACGCGCTGCTTTGCGTAAGATGATTTTGCCAGGATCAATGGCAGTTCTTGCACCGGTCATTATCGGTTTTGTGCTTGGACCGAAGGCACTTGGTGGAATGCTCGCAGGTGCACTGATCTGTTGCGTAATGATGGCACTGATGATGGCCAACGCCGGTGGCGCCTGGGACAATGCCAAAAAACATGTCGAAAAGGGCAATCTTGGCGGCAAGGGATCCGATGTTCATAAGGCGGCTGTAGTCGGTGACACAGTTGGTGATCCACTGAAGGATACATCTGGTCCATCAATGAATATTCTAATTAATGTAATGGCAATTGTTAGCTTAGTGATCGCGCCTCTACTAGTTTAATTGCTGAATCACTCAAACGATAAGAAACCGGCCTTTTCTGGCCGGTTTTTCCTGATAACACCTTATTATGCGTCCCCATAGTAAAGCGACACTACGTGTTTTGCCTCGGCAAAAAATAACCAACGTTCAATTAAAACTCCGACAAAGTGAAAAATTAATGCTAGGCCAAGGATGACAGGAGATGAGGGATAGCAAATTAAAAGTACGAGCGGTATCAAGCCGCCCGAAAATAAAGAAAGCACGCGCAATTTAAGTGCATGTTTGCGTGCAACAACAAATCCCATCTCTTTTTGTAAATAATTTTCTGAAGTATGCGGGGGCATTAGGGGTCTAACTTTTCCGAAGCTTCCGAGCCCCGTTGCAGATTCAAGCGTACTTTTAGGCGACTGTTTATCTAGATTTCTCCACCAGAATCCCTTCACAAACCATGTTAAAATTAAAAGGCAATAAGTT
>CACNSW010000017.1 GCA_902623185.1 uncultured SAR116 cluster alpha proteobacterium | reverse complement strand
TGTTTCAGGTGCTGAGCGGCGTGTTGTTGCTAGCCGGGGCGGCAGTGATTGCCAGCCATAGCGGCACGATTAGTTTTGAGATTATGGCATTTGGTGGGCCGGACACAATTGGCGTGTGGCTTGTCTTCCTTGCCTTTGGCATCAAGGCGGCCTTTCCGTTCCTCAATGGCTGGCTGCAGGATGCCTATCCAGAGGCAACGGCGACGGGAACGGTGGCTCTTTCAGCCTTTACCACGAAGCTGGCGATCTATGCGCTGGCGCGTGGCTTCGCCGGTGAAGATATGCTGATCTGGATTGGCGCGGTGATGACGGCATTACCAGTGTTCTTTGCTGTGATCGAGAATGATCTCAGACGTGTTCTTGCCTTCAGCCTTAATAACCAGCTTGGCTTTATGGTTGTGGCGGTTGGCATCGGCTCGGAACTGGCTATCAATGGCGCGGTGGCGCATGCGTTTGTGCATATTCTTTACAAGGCGCTTTTATTTATGAGCATGGGCGCGGTGCTACATCAGGTAGGAACGATCAAGGCGTCAGCGCTTGGCGGACTGTACCGGCAGATGCCCTTTACCATGGTCTGCTGTATTATCGGGGCGATGTCGATCTCGGCTTTTCCGCTGTTCTCCGGGTTTGTGGCAAAATCGTTGACGATGTCAGCGCTTGGCGATACGGGCATTGTCTGGGCCTATCTGGTGCTGCTTTTTGCCTCGGCCGGCGTGCTTGAACATTCCGGAATCAAAATCCCCTACTTTGCTTTTTTTGCCCATCCTTCAGATCATAAGACAGGCGAGGCACCGCTGGGGATGCGTGTGGCGATGGGCATTGCCGCGCTTCTGTGTGTTGGCATTGGCATGTTTCCGGCCCCGCTTTACTCCATTCTGCCCTATGCCGTGGATTACAACCCCTATGACGCTAGCCATGTTACCAGCCAATTACAGCTTCTGATCTTTGCCATGCTTGCCTTCATTTTTCTGGTGAGAATGAAGTGGTATCCCCCTGAAATCCCATCAGTTGTTTTGAATTCAGACTGGTTTTATCGCTGGTTAGCACCGCGGATTGGACAGCCGTTATTGGGCGTGGTGATGGCGATCTGGGCCGAGTTTGTGGAGGTGCTTGTCTGGTATCGTGATGCGATGTGGGCGCTACTCAACAAGGTTATGCACGCGCCTATTTCCGGCCCCACCGTCCCGGGCCGCGCGGTGATGGTGCAGGCTCTGCTGCTCTCGCTGTTTTTGCTTCTTGGCTATCTGGTGATTGTTTAAGACCTTTCTACGGACGGAACCTTGGAGGGTATCTTTTGAAAATACTAGGGTTTTTGCTACTCGGGGTTTTTATGTTTGCCCCGCTGAACACCGCGATTGCTGAGAGCGCTCCAGATTTTGCTACTGGGGAAATTGTACTTTTAGGGACTGCAGAGGGCAGTCTCGTGATCAACGTTGAATTTGCTAAAACAGAAGCAGAGCGCCGCCATGGGTTGATGTATCGTGACACGCTGGCCCCAAGAACGGGAATGTTGTTCATCTTTGGTGCGGAGGCGATCCGGTCATTCTGGATGAAAAATACACTGATTGCGCTTGATATGGTGTTTTTTGATGGAAAGGGGCACTTTGTCTCAGCACAGCACAATGTGCCACCGTTGACGCTGGTGGCAAGGCGCTCGGCAGCGCCGGCACAATATGTGCTGGAGTTAAATGCAGGAGAGGTCGTTGCGCTTGGGATCAGCGCACAAACCTTGCTTTCTCTTTCCTTCAGCCAAAACGAATGAAAATATTTGTGGCAACTTACGAACAAGGCTTGAATTTATAACAGACAAGCGATAAAGAAATCCCGTCGGAGTGTAGCGCAGCCTGGTAGCGCATCTGGTTTGGGACCAGAGGGCCGGGAGTTCGAATCTCTCCACTCCGACCACTTTTTATTTTTGTCATTGACGCGCCCCATGGCCAAGCGGCTAAAATGCTTTAAATTTTGGGTCAGGGCAGTTCAGTGCTTAATCGGAGATAGTCCATGGCGCGCGCTAAAATCTACAGTCCCAGCAAAACTTCAATGCAGTCTGGGCGTAAGGCAAAAGTTTGCCGTGGTAATAGATGGGTATTGGAATATCCTCGTAGTGCCGTGGTTCAACCTGACGCGCTCATGGGCTGGCAAAGCTCTGTAGATACCAAGCGTCAGGTTCGTATGCGTTTTCCCGATCGTGAGTCAGCAGTTGCTTATGCCGAAGCGCATCACATAGACTATGATGTAGTCGAGCCCAAATCACGCCGCCTCAAGCCTAAGTCCTACGCTGATAATTTTGCCTTTTCGCGCCGTGGTTCGTGGACACATTAGGATTCTATTTTCTTGGCATCCGGGCAGTCAGATCTAGACAAGTCAATGGAAGTCAGGCAGTAAGGCGAAACACGGTTCCGTAGCTCAACTGGATAGAGCAGCTGACTTCTAATCAGCAGGTTGGGGGTTCGAGTCCTCCCGGAATCGCCATAATTTCATAGGTTAGCATAAATTAATAAAATCTTTTTTTCCCTAGATTCCAGTGTTTCTACAAAAATTCGTTCCCGAAAAGTTAACTCACATTTGTTATATCTTGTTCTTACTAAGCAGAATTTTTAGATCTCTTTCTGCAGCTTTATGAAGGTCGCTAATATTTTGAATTTTACATGAATAACTATGCCCATCTTTCTCAAGCGTGAGGGTCTGACGATTGATTTTAAAGTCCTCATTGGCAGAATAGGTATAGAAATCTGGTGTTTTGCCTTCCAAAGGCAACATGTCGTAGGTGACATCGTCGTCCTTAAAGGTGGCGCTACCCGCCGTTTCACGGTCCTTGGTTAGTAAAACGAAAGAGTTATTGCCTTCAAAGTTTTTGCAAAGCAAACCAACACCACCAACGAAAAGTCCAGGGACTGGGGAAACCTGCAGAGCTCTATTTGTTGTGTCCGCATTGATTGGATCAATAACACACAAAATTAAAATGTTGAGTAATAATAATCGCATTTACTCTCTCCTGAGGTTCTGCATTATACGCCTTGTTTACCGTCATCTAAAACTTGATGAACTTCTATTACATTTCCGTCTGGATCATAGAAAAAAATCTGATGCCAGCCAGCAACAGCCCGATCACCCCAATCTGAGTAGGGAATGTTGTTTTCATCGAGGTGTAATTTAAAGGCTTTTATATCATTACACCTGTAAGCAATGTGTCCCTGCGCAACAGGATTCACAATCATGCCGGTTCGGAATCCTGCCTCAATATCTCGCGTGGCTATATGAGTTTGAATATCTCCATCTGAAACAAATGCAACGTCACCTGCATAGCCTTTCTTTTTTTCAAGAACTGGAAGTCCATCATGTTCTTCTCTTAGTCCCATGATAATTCGATAAAAATCTGTCATGGCCGCGACATTGCTAGTCGACAGGTTGATATGATGAAGTTTTAGTTTCATCGTTGTCTCCTTGTTAGCAGTGACTTTAATCCTCTGTATTAGTTTCCAGTCTAACTATTATTAATTAGCAAGGTATTGGTGATGAACAAAACAGCTTCAAGAAAAAATCATTCAGCGGAAGTGGCAGTTGTAACGGGTGCTGCAAGAGGTATTGGATTAGCCACTTCAGATCTTTTTATCTCAAAAGGATGGCATGTGGCCATGATAGACCGGGACACTCAGGAACTGAGAAAAGTTGCAGAGAAGCGAGAAGGCAAGCCCGTAAAAGCAATTGTGTGTGATATTTCAGAGCCAGACTCCGTTGCCAATATGATAAGCATGGTAATCGACTGGAAAGGTTCCGTGCACGCCTTAGTAAACAATGCTGGTGTTGCCGATTTCGGCCCTATAGAGGAGACTACATTTGATAGGTGGCGTGCTGTTATGGCAACCAATCTGGATGGCGTTTTTCTCTGTTCACAGGCCTCAATACCTTATCTAAAAATAAGCGGGGGTGTAATCGTCAATATAGCGTCAATATCTGGTCTGCGCGCTTCTACGCTGCGAACAGCTTATGGAACATCGAAAGCTGCAGTCATTCATTTAACGCAGCAGCAAGCTGTTGAGCTAGGGGAGCATAACATCAGGGTTAATTGCGTTGCACCCGGCCCGGTGCGCACCAAATTAGCGATGGCTGTACACACGCCCGATATCATTGATGCCTACCATGACGCGATTCCGCTAAAACGATACGGCACTGAAACTGAAATAGCAGAGACAATATTTTTTCTTGCTTCACATAAAGCAAGTTACATCACGGGCCAGTGTATTTCTGTTGATGGAGGTTTTGAAATCACGGGTGTTGGACTTCCATCTTTGCGCAAATGACAGGCAAGCGAAAAATGCCAATTAAAAGACTGAGCAATGAAAAATTTTTGGTAGTCATTTTGTTCTTCATTTATTACTAGACGGATCAGCGCCCCGGAATACTCTCAATCAGACCGAGTGATCTACAGCCGTCCCAACAATTAGCTTAGTTAGGTTGCTTTTCGAATACCGCTTAGCCGAAAGTGCTTCATATATGGAGTTCCAACCATACTTTTCCCGTTTGAGCCTCGAAGCCATTGTTGTCTTGCAGAATTCTAGGCACTTCAGGAGCCGCGGCGCACCCTCATTAACGAAGCGTCCTCCTACCAATGATCCATCAATTAAGAAGATAAGCGCGGCGAGGGATTTCGCCTGGGGATGCATGAAGCAGGATGTGAAAGGCCAGCAATGATTGCGAATCCTGTCAAACCCCAAAGGTTGTAAGGCTGCATAATGGCTAAACAGCATCAACCGTTCGATATTTCCTATGGCCTTACCGGGTCCTGCGTGAGCAATGGATCTAGCCGCGAAGGAAGTTTTATCATGCCGCATTATAAGACCGTTTGCATGTAGGTGGGATAAATAAACTGTATCCTCGATTGCGGAGAGAGTGTATGCCTGATCTTCGGCACGGTTTATAAAACTTGGCGTAAATGGCCTCCATCGCTTTAATGCGGTGTCGGTTATACCTGTAGTCCCTCCAGTTACGTGGATGCGCTGAAAGCCCCCTCCAGTCTGTAATATCTCAGCCTCCGTTGATATCGCTTGAGGCCACTGTGGGCAAAATACCCGGTTTGACGAAAAGGCCTTCTTTGTCTGAAAGCTATTGGGTCTCTTAACGTCGGGTATGAATAATCCTTTCTTGATGTCTCTCTGATTGACGAGCCCTCCGGCAAGCATCCCAAGTTCAACTTCGCGTCCAACATAATCCCTTGCGCGCCCACCCCAATTCGGATTCATCAAATGTTGCAGCGCTGTACAACCTGTGTAGTAAAGCAGAGCCTTTTGATCAAAAACTTGGTCAAGGTCGATTTTGAATGTAAATGCAGCGTTTGGGTTTACACTCTGTTGCCAGAAAAGGAGAAGGATTTTTAGGAAACTGTAATGGCGCCCATAGGCCCCGTTTACGCCAAAAACGCTTCTTGCGGCTGCATTTCCCGGGCAAAGCGTTTCGATCATCTGCTGGCAGCGGATTTCATCGAACAAATAGACTCGCAGATGTTTTAACCTAAGATGCTCACGCACAAGATTACGCACATAGTCGGCTGCAAGTTGTTCCATCCCGCGGTGGGTAACGGAAATTGAAATTGCAAGGTCGATTTTTGCGCTAGAACTAATATGTCCCATGTCGCACTCAATTTTTAGAGCTTCATCAAGCTGTCTGAGACCATATAGGATTTCGTTTTCTTCCAGAGATGCATCAAGTGGGACTGGGTGATCATACCAAAAGCTTTGTGGCGTGCCTAATATATGGCTTGCCTCGTCGCGAAGTTTGTCTGGCACTGACGAGAAATCTGGGTCTAATGGCAATGAGACAAGTGCATTTGCAGTCAGCAAAAGCTCAGTAGTTGGGTCTTTTAGTTGACGGATTGAAGGTGTAATGCCGGAAAGACGTCGCCGCTCCCTAAGGGTATGCGCCATGATCTCTGGATCTTGACTAGCAGCTTCCGCTGTTGGACAAAATAATGACCACAGATTTCCGCCATTTTTCAAATTAATTTTTTCACCCGCCACTGCATGTTTTAGAAATTTTCCTGTCGGTTCAGAGGCGCTGCGCGCTATTAGGGCAGTCGAGCTATCATAGTCAGGGTGGTCTCGACATCCTGCAAGAAGCCAAGCTCGGCAAACACGCGATAGGCTGTCTGGTGCCGAATTTAATGAAAGGTTTCCCCAGTCTTCTGCGCTAATAATAGGCTCTGTGAGATTACGCAGTACTTCTAATGTAGATTGCATTGATTGGCCACCCTTTCGGCTTAAAGAACAATACGCTAAGGCATATCGAACAGAACCGAAAGCGATTTCGGTTGACTTCGAAATAGCTTTCGACAAGGCTTAATGGTGGGGGAAATATGAAACTAAATACAATCGCGCAGCGACTTAACCTTTCAGAAAGCACGGTGTCACGCGCCTTAAATGATTATCAGGACATCTCCGCAAATACCAAGGCGTTGGTCCGCAGGGCGGCCATAGATCTTGGCTATGCTCCAAATGCTCATGCACGCCGTTTAGCTTCTGGTAAGGCCGACACCATAGCTTACGTCATGCCGCGTGCCGACGGTCAGTATAATGCGTCTTTCCTTGTTGAATTGATGGCTGGAATGGCTGAAACACTTAATTCGAGAGGATGGGATTTGTCGGTGCTGATGCCAAATAGCGCCGAAGAAGAAATAGAGATGTTTTATAGAATTTCGCGCACGCGTCACGTTAGTGGACTGATCGTTTCGCGAACACTTACCCATGATGCCCGTTTCGAAATTTTGCGAGAGTTGGAAATTCCCTTCGTCTCGCACGGCCGGTCATTGGACAGTGAAACGGCTGCTTGGATTGACGTGGACAATGCTACTGCTTTTGCTGATATGACAGAGCATTTTATTACGATTGGCCATCGTAGAATAGCTCATATTGGAGGAGGTGAGAACTTTAATTTCGTAGTTCAACGTGAGAATGGCTGGCGTAATGCACTCGTGAATGCCGGTATTGAAATCGATCCAGATATGCATCAAAAAGCTGAAATCAGTTATGCTGGCGGCGCTGCCGCGATGCAACGTCTTCTTATGCTGGCTGAGCCTCCGACGGCTGTTTGCTGCATTTCAGACCATGTTGCTATCGGCGCAATGCGTGCCCTCCGTGATTGCGGTTTGGTGCCAGGCCGTGAAGTTTCTGTTATCGGATATGACGGGCTTGAAATCGGCAAGTGGCTTGAACCCCCTTTATCAACAATGAAACAGCCGCTTCAATCTGCAGGACAGCAACTGGTCGAAATTGTCATTAATATGGTTGAGAATGGGGATTCCCCATACGATCATCAAAAACTCTACCGCGCAGCGTTGGTGCGGCGAGGAACGGACAACCCTCCCGTGTCGGGTTGGCCGAAGCATCTGTCGTGATCTTGACAGAATAAAACACAACATTTGGAGGAGAGGAAAATGAAAAAGCTCTATTTGGCTGCTGCTTCTGTAATCGTCACTGTGATGGTTGCCAGTGTGGCACATGCCGACACAATTAGGTTCTGGACCACGGAAAACCAACCAGAACGCCTTGCTAAACAGGAAGCCATGGCTGCTGACTTCAACAAACGGACCGGACATACAGTTGAAGTTATACCAGTCGAGGAAAAAGATCTAGGTACGCGGACAACGGCTGCATTTGCCGCTGGTGATCTCCCTGACGTAATTTACCATACAATACAGTATGTTCTTCCATGGGCAGAGGCCGGTATTCTTGACGTAGAGGCCAATGACGATGTAGTTGACACACTACAAAAAAACACGTTTGCGCCTGGCGCCATTGCCATGGCGCAATTCGATGGGATGACCGCTGCGGTTCCTGTAGATGGATGGACTCAGATGGTTGTTTACCGCAAGGATCTATTTGACGCTGCAGGTCTTGCCGCACCAACTAGCTATGCCGCAATTGAAGCCGCTGTCGATGCGCTTCACAACCCGCCATCAATGTATGGTTTTGTGGCGCCCAACAAAGTTGATGAGAACTTTATGAGTCAGGTTTTGGAACATGTGTTTCTGGCTAATGGTGTTTCACCGGTCAATGCTGACGGATTTGCGCCATTCGACGTAGCGTCCACAACAGAAGTTCTTGATTTCTACAAGAAAATTTCCAAGGCTTCGCCTCCAGGTGAATTGTTTTGGAAGCAATCACGCGAAACATATTTCGCTGGTAACGCAGCTATGATCATCTGGTCACCCTTCATCCTAGACGAGTTGGCCGGCTTGCGGGACTCGGCTCCGCCAACCATTAATGATGATCCAACCTCACCCGAACTCGCTTCGAAGACTGGCATAGTGACAACCTTTGGCGGCCCGTCGAACGTATCTGGGGCTGCATGGGCTGATATTCGCTACTTTGGGATTACCAGCGATGCCAACACTGATGTGGCAGCTGAGTTTGTAACTTATTCCATGAAAGATGGTTACACCAGCACATTGTCAATTGCGCCAGAGGGCAAGTTCCCTGTACGCCGCGGTGAGCCTACCGATACTGCGCGTTATGTCAAAGCATGGTCAAAGCTACCGGTTGGTGTTGATCGTAAAGCACCATTGTCCGAGCTTTATGCCCCTGCGATGATTAAAAGCATTGTTGGCGGTCTAGAAACTGCTGACCGATGGGGAGTGAAGGAAGGTCAACTCTCACTTGCCTCTAAGATTATCAATTCGCAGGCAATAAACAGGATTGTTCGCCAGTATATTGATGACGAGATTAGTTCGTCCGATGCTGTGGCTAAGATGAATGCTGAACTGGCATCCATTGAGTAAACAAATTTGTGGGCAGCTTCTTTGGTAGCTGCCCGCTACCTCCTGACATATCCCCGGTTCCAAAAAGAAATATGGCACGAACACCCAGATCAGACTTTAATGGAAACCTGGCCCGTCGCGAAAAACGGTTGGCTTTTTTGTTATTATTCCCAACATTTATTCTGGTTCTGGGAATCGTTCTGTTGCCTTTGGTTGCAAATTTTTGGATTTCCTTCAAACCCGTAACATTGGGAGATTTGCGCCCGCCATCATTGATTATCAAAGAAACACTCCGCGGGACTGTCAATTCGCCTGGTGATATTTTTAAGATCGAATATCGGTTTCGCAATTCCTCTTTAAAATATCCTCTCACTGAAGCGTCGTTTCGCGACAAAGTTCCCGACGGATTTTTGATTACCGTAATGGATCCGGCATGTGAAATCACATCCGAAGGAAGTCAGCGTACCATCGTCTGCAAACTAGGTGACTTGAATGCAAAGGCTAGAGGCAGACTAAACATTGAAGCTGTAGTTAAAGACCCACTATTGGTCAACAAGGATATCTTAAAAGCCAGCAAGCCAAAGACGCTCTTCATAACGCAAAATATAATGACATCATTTGAATTTACCCTAGAGAACTATAAGAAAGTATTTTCTGCCGCAGAATTCTGGGATGTGCTGAGGACGTCAATCTATTATACCGTTTTTGGCACTGCAGGTGCATTATTGTTTGGTCTGTTTGCGGCTCAGATTATGTTAAAAAAATTTCCTGGCAGGTCGATAATCCGCGGATTGCTTCTATTCCCTTATGTTGCACCAGTTATCGCCGTTGCGTTTTCCTGGGTAGTGTTATTCGATCCATTCTCCGGTGTAGTGAATACTATGCTGTCACAGATTGGCATTGTCGAAGGGCCTATCAATTTTTTTGGCCAGCGTAAAGTCGACATCAACATATTTGGTCTGACAATAGAATTTCCTGTAGCACTTAGTATGGTGATAATGTTTGAGATATGGCGTTACTTTCCCCTGTCATTCCTGTTCATTCTGGCGCGCATGCAGTCAATACCAACGGATATATACGAAGCAGCAAAAATGGACGGGGCTACACCGTTCCAGCAATTCTGGTCATTGTCGCTGCCGTTTATTGCCGGTATTTTGGCTGTACTTTTTTTGCTACGCTTCATCTGGACCTTCAACAAGTTTGACGATATTTTCCTATTGACCGGTGGTAATGCCGGTACACGCACCCTTACAGTGAATGTTTATGAACAAGCTTTTGCTATTTCCAATCTTGGGGCAGGTGCGGCTGTGGCGGTCGTGATTTTTGTCTTTCTACTGATTTTCTCCATCATTTTTATCCGCTTCTCACCAAAGGATGCCGCCTGATGAAGTTCTGGATGACAGGATTTTTTGCTAGTGCATTGACAGGCTTTGTCTGGGTCGCTCTATGGCATTTGTTGTTGACTATTATGGCCATCCTTGCGACGGGTGCAGCCTTGACTTTAGCTCTTGGCCCAGCTGCATTATCCGGTCTTGTAGCAGGAGTGTTTGCCGCATTGCAGCGGCCGACAACGTTATGTAATCGTAGGATGATTGGCATCATTTTGGTCGCCTTCCTGCTATTCAGTTTTTCACTTGGCACGCCATTTGACTCAGGAGGTCTTCTGCCCACGTGGCAACGTTTGCTGCTGCTATTATTGGCGTCGGTAGGAGGCTGGTTGACCATTGAAAAAACAGTCGGGCCTGCCAAAGTTGGATTTATGGGGCGCTACGCAATTGAAGAATTCTACCTGCGGTTGTTTTGGGGAATAGGGCTGATAATGTTCGTGCTTATAGTTGCAGTGCCATTCTATGTGATGGTAATGACCAGCCTCAAGAGTCAGCAAAGCCTACTTATCAATCCGCTCGACTTCTCGATTGATTATAGTCTTGGCGTGACAAAGCTGCTGCGCTCATACATAGAGCTTTTTACTGATTATGGCTTTATGACGCTGCTGATGAATTCAGCATTGGTCTCCGTTGCGACTGTAATCATCACGTTGTTATTTTCGGTACCAGGGGCCTATGCAGTAGCTAAATTACGTTTTCCAGGGCGCTATTGGCTGTCTGGTTCGATTCTTCTTATATATCTGATTCCAGCCATTATTCTCGTTATACCGCTATATGCCATTTTCAGCCAACTTGGCATGCGCAATTCACTTTTTGCCCTATGTATTGTGTATCCGGCAACAACAATCCCTGTGGCTGTTTATATGTTACGTGGATATTTTGCCGGTCTACCATCAGATTTGGATGATGCCGGATTAATGGATGGGCTGTCTCGTTTACAGATCATCACACGCATTGCAATGCCATTGTCTATGCCGGCAATTGCATCTGTTGCGCTTTATGTCTTCATGATAGCGTGGAACGAGTTTTTGTTTGCTTTCATGTTTCTCGATGATGTGAAGCTTTTTACCCTTTCGCGAGGTATTGTTTCTCTAAACTCTTCTGAAGTGCCGCGTCAGCATCTCATGGCGGGTGCGGTCATCGCAACGGCCCCTGTATTATTCCTTTTCCTTTGGTTTGAGAGATTCTTTGTGTCTGGGTTAACAGCTGGAAGCGTGAAGGGTTAACACGATGTCAAAAAGAATCCAAGAAGCAATCGCTATTATTAAAATGAATGATCGGGGGGGGTACACGGTACCCACAAATCGCCTTTACCCATATCAATGGAATTGGGACTCCGTTTTTACTGCGCTGGGTATATGGCATTTTAATAAATGGCGCGCATGGCTAGAAATTAATGCCCTTTTTGACGCGCAATGGCAAGATGGAATGATCCCGCATATTGTTTTCCGTCACAATGACCCAGATTATTTTCCAGGGCCAACAATCTGGAGTACAAATACAGAGCCTCCATCAAGTGGACATTCACAACCACCAGTGCTGGCCAGCATTATCTGGCGGATTGTTCAAATGGGCACTGAATATGACAGCCGAAAAGCTGTAGAAGTTTTTCCAAAGCTAATGGCATACCACCGATGGTTCAGTAACGCCCGTGACCCTGAAAAAAATGGTGTAATTGGCATTATCCATCCATGGGAGTCAGGTCGTGACAACTGTCCTGACTGGGATGTCGGTATGCAGAATATCTTGGTGCCGGATAATTTAGAAAGGTATGCTAGGCGTGACACCTCGCATGTTGATAGCAATCAGCGGCCCACTCAAGAGCAATATGACCGATTTATTACGATAATTAATTTTGGGCGTGAATGTGGTTGGGATAGCCAAACCATTTATGCTGATGGCCCGTTCTTGATGGCTGACCCAGGGGTACAATTCATTTTCCTTCGAGCAAACCGTGATTTACTGGCTATGGCGAAGCACTTCAAAATGGATTTAGCCGTCGATGAGATAAAAGGTTGGGTTGAGCGGGTTGAGGCCGGCTCAGACTTTTTGTGGAATGACCTTGTTGATGGTTATTGTGCCCGTGACTTGCGAACTGGTCAGTTCAGTGACGCAATCAGTAACGCTTCAATGCTTAGCTTTTTTGCTGATGTTGGTTCAGTCGAACAGCGAAAGAGCATGGAGACGCATTGTCGGCGTATTTTGGACGCTTGTACTTTTGGAATGCCTAGTTGGGACCCCGAACACAAAGCTTTTGAGTCACAACGGTACTGGCGAGGTCCTGTCTGGGCTATAATGAACTATATGGTGATAAGCGGGCTTGAGGATGCTGGGCTTGCTGATTTGGCAGCCCGAGTGCGCAATGACACAATCAATCTGATTAATGAACACGGAATGGCTGAATATTTTGATCCACGTGAAGGTGATGGGCTCGGAGGGATGGATTTTTCATGGACCGCTGCCATTTATCTCGATCTTAACAAAACCGAAATCGCGACATCGATTGTGGCATGTGTGTGAGGGTAATACGATGGCATCGATACAACTGAGCGGTGTTGAAAAATGGTTTGGTGATTTGCAAGTCATTAAAGGTATTGATCTCTCTATTGAAGATGGTGAATTTGTGGTTTTTGTGGGACCATCGGGATGTGGCAAATCGACTTTACTTCGTATTATTGCCGGACTCGAAGATGCTAGTAAGGGTTCATTGACTATCGGTGATAATGATGTAACTGGGGCTGTACCTTCTGAGCGTGGACTAGCCATGGTTTTTCAATCTTATGCGCTCTATCCGCACATGAATGTGGCTGAGAACATCGGGTTTGCACTGAAAACTGCTGGCATACCTCAGACTGAAATCAGGAAACGCGTTAACAGTGTGGCGGGTATCTTAAAGGTAGAAAACTTGCTAGGCCGATTACCAAAACAATTGTCAGGTGGCCAGCGTCAGCGCGTTGCTATTGGCCGCGCAATAGTAAGAGAACCAGTCGGCTTTTTGTTTGATGAACCGCTATCTAATTTGGATGCTGCTTTGCGGGTGAACATGCGCTTGGAAATCTCGCGTCTTCATGCTCAGCTTGGTATTACTACTATCTACGTGACTCATGACCAGGTTGAAGCAATGACCCTCGCTGACAGAATTGTTGTGCTCGAGGAGGGGCGTGTCATCCAGGCTGGTAGTCCAAGAGAGCTTTATAACAACCCAAATAGCCGGTTCGTTGCCGAGTTTATTGGGAGTCCTAAAATGAACTTACTTCCTTGCACAGAAAAAACCGGCAAGATTGTTTTTACAAGCTTTGCTGAGAATAAGGAGCTTAGAAGGGTTACCAATGCCAAACATTTGTCATCTCCATCTAGCGCGATAGTTTGCCTCGGTATTAGACCTGAAAACATTGCGTTATGCCCTGAAGATAAGGGACATATTAGTGGAAAAGTTGTTTTAAACGAATATCTGGGATCAGAACAATTTGTATACATTGACTGCGGGTTTGACGATATGGTCACTGCTCGTGTCAAGCCAGATGCTGAGTTTCAGATTGGTAGGCTTATAGGGTTGTCCTTTGATAGTGAAAAAATCTACATGTTTGATCGCAATGGAGACCGGCTCTAAAAACCTTAAAATTGAAAAATATATAATTGACGCTTATTGAAAGAACTTTTCTTGACTATGTAGAGGCCAAATCTACGGAGGTCATTTTTATGTTTTATAGTTTTGCCATAGGTTGGCAAGATGCTTGCCTTATTTAAGCAGTTAGCTTTTTTGTGTCAAATAAGTGACGTTCATTAAATTCCTCCTAAAATCCAGAGCCTCTTTGGCGGCCCGTTTTTTTTATATCTTCATCTTGTCGAAGTTTTTTTTTACTTAATTTCAGTCCTACGCCTGGGTAAGGAATAATTAGTAAATTTTTCTCAACACAATCCTCTGATGTGGCATAGCAATTGCTGTGTTTCCATATGGCATGGTTTAGCGAATATCGAAAAGTAACCTATCCAATATTGCTTAGCGTAGTCGCGGCGATTTTTTGTGGACCGTCTATCGCAAGAGGTGAGTTGCTAACAAGGGTAAATCTTGTCAACAATAACTCGGCTATTGCTACTCCTAGCACTAGAGATGTCGAGCAGGGCGGTGAGACAGATCGCCAAACTGCGCAGTTGTTGTCCCCGGAACTAGATTTGAGTAACCAGCCAAATTTAATTTCTCGCTATAAGCGTGTTCAGTTTTTTAGAGAAATGTTTTTGACACCTCCCGACAACATACTCAACAAAAGTTATAACAACCTACCAATAAAAGGGCAAAGGGCAACAAGTTACCTAAAATTAGACGGTGAGGCCGGTCTGAGTGGGATTAAAGTAAATGAAAACATCAGTGAACAGCAGTTAGCAATCAAATCACTGCAAAACAAAATAGACATTAGAAAACCACCTAATCCGCTTATGCCATTTGGAAGTATCGCAACCGCCTTTCATTTGCTAAGCAATAGCGTTACCAAAATGATGATTAGCAATATTGGCGCTGGTCATTTACCAATCTATGGTGATAAGGGCGAGATTATCGGAACACGGCACGCAACCACAGGCCATTTGACGGCAGGTCGCGAGAAGCTAGAAAATAAAATCCAGATCTGGAAAAGTAAGGGTTAAGCTTTCAAAAGCCGATAAAAATGGCGCTCAAACGCGTTGTATTCTCAAAGTACTAAATTCGGATTGAGGATCTCCGCCACTTTCTTAGGAGCAAGCCAATCAGGCGTTGACGGCCTGATCTTTTTATAGATTTTGAAAGTATCCATGAAAGCCTCAGGCACTGAACGATAGCCACAACTGAGCCGGCAATGAAAATAACGTTGTATTGCCTCCGGAAGATCTGGATCGCCACAGTAATGCGACATACTTGCGATATGATGCATACACATTATGTCTATTTCACCCTCTCAAAACCTTTTGGGGCATGGATTTTTAGGCGACCCAGAAGGCGGAATAGATTGATAAATGGCGTCAAATACATTGACCAAATAGATTTTGTAAAGTCTGCATCAGATTTTGTCAGACCGAATCTGATTTCCTTGTCTATAGAAGGGTGAAAAGAACCAATTAGACGGTCCCAGATCGCCAAGACAACGCCAAAGTTGCGGTCGAAATGTTGTGGATCGCGCGAATGGTGTAATTGATGCTGGGCCGGTGATATGAAGATCTTTTCAACTGCTACTGGATAACGAATTGCGATGTGCGAATGCCGAAGATTTGAACCCAATGAATGAAATACCATCCCTAAAACACTCACACCATAAATTGTGAGTAAATCGACCTTGCTCCCAAAAAGACCAACAAACAAAGCAATAGTTACCCCTTGCACACTCACGGTTCTCAAAAGAAAAATAATACCCTCTACGGGGTGTGTCCGCGTTACTGTCAGGGGAGTTAGTGTTTCTGCACTATGATGAAATTTATGGAACTCCCACAGCAAGGGAATCCGGTGCATCAAATAGTGCACACCAAAGCGTGAAAAATCGTCAAAGATAAAGTAAACTAGGGTAAACGTTGAGGTAGCAACCCAATAGTTTACATAGTCCAAAGCGCCAATCGGCATAAGTACCTGGAGATGCAAAAGCTGATAAACGATCGTAGCAATCGTTAGGTGTGTAAATAGTGCTGGACGCAAAAAGGAAAAAAATACACGATTGATTGCAAAACAAAAGACATCGAACAAGCTTGAACGACTCAGCCAGACAGCGGGAGCAAAAATCATAACCAAACCTTTTTTCAAACTTGTCCGATTGATTACACACACCCAGAGAACGGCGATGCAAAAGGCGCAGGCAAGGTAACCAATAAACAGCCTTTTCCTAGGGCTAAGAAATTGTGCTGATAAATCGCTAAAAATCAGTTCAATAATCTCAGGCATGCTATTCTCCGGGTATGGTATTGGGAAAACCGTGCGTTTCCCAATTGACAGGATTAGTCGTTTTCCACGCTCTCACCTGAACCAAGTTTTTCTGCAAGATTAGAAATTCCTGCAAGTTTGTCGTTATTCTTTGCAACAACTCCAAACTCATCTTCCATTAGCTTTTGAAGGCGGAGCATGTAGAGCATGTACTCATCTACACTAGCACTCTGGAAAGTGAAGTTACCTGCGTCATCCACCCCACTCACCCGTTGGGTATTTATTGAAATCTGCGATGGTGATACGCCACCAACCACAGGTCCAAACTTTATCAGACCATCAATTTTGCGACCAAGCTCTCCCAGATTTTGATGACTTGTATGAAGCGAAAGTGCAAAACCTTTTAGCTCTCCCCAATGTTTGACATATTTGCGATATGCCTTTGCGTCACTGCCTCCTTTAAGCTTTTCTAGATCGCCATAAACGCTACCTGCATATTTAAATACTGCCTCTGCAATCACTTTTTCCCAGTTTGAGCAGATGACTCTGGCCTTTCCCATGATTGTGTTTCTTTCTGTGTCAGATAAAGCCTCACCTTTTGCATCGGTTATAACTCGACGCCCGTCAATAAATGCCTGGGTAATCGTGTTGTAATACTTTGTTTTGCCACCCTTATCGAAGGCTGACGCATAATAAGCATGTGCATAGTTCATCTCAGATTTTAAGTTAACAATACCATCTGAGTTTGCATCTGCCGAAACCATATCTTTCTTTTTAGCGATGTTATAGTTCTGTTCAGATGACAGCGTAGCTCCGTGTGCTGCTGCGCCCCAATACCCAAACGCCTCGTCCCAAGAATGCTCTTTGCCTGTGTAATACGCACCATCCTTATAGGGTTTATTGTTGGGCTTATTGCCTGCTTCCAACTTTTCATCCAAATAATTATCGCAAGCTTGATGATAAAATACTCCACCCATAGCAAATTTTGAGACTAGCTGAGCATAGTCGTAGCCATGCTTTGGATCGTATCCACCATCAACTTTTGACGCTCTTAAAATCATTGATGCTAGAACTTTCTTGCCACTCATTCCGCCTGGCCAACCAGCAATATCGCCTTTGTAAGCTTTTCCCGAGAGGTTGGTTTTCGAGATGTTGTTAACATTAGTGTGATCGACCATGAATTTATCACTAGATACAGGATCAAGGATTGGAAGATCACCATCAGACCCATTAAAATACGAATTTAAAGTTTCCAAGCCAGCACTCTTCCCTATAGCTTTTTTGAGGCTATTATGAAGTAGCTGTCGGCCAACCTGGCCGGAATATGAAACAGAATTCGTCTTGTCACCACTGTACCCTTTCAGAGTTATTGGGAATGGACCATAGACGTGGTTTCCGTGACCATCTGCCAGCGCACTGGTTGACATAATGCCGGCGAATACAAAACCGGCTAAACTTATTATTTTACTCATTACAATTTCTCCAAGAGATTTTTTACACGGTATGCAAATTAAACAGGACTAAATCCGTACTAATTAATTGTATATTGCGAACAGTTCTCAAAGTCAACAAAATAAGGACTAAATTAGTACCCTTTTTTGTCGCAGCGTATTTTGATTTTTGAAAATAAAATAAGATAATTATATCAAGATGTGTTTTAACTTTCTAAATTAGCTAAAGCAGTCATCTCACAAATTATATTGTTAAATACGGTGAAAATTTTTGGTTGGACTCGTTACACACCCAGAATACGACATCCCTTTGCCAGAGAGACATAGATTTCCAGCGACAAAATTTAGTCGATTGATGAAGACTCTTAAAGAAGATGGTGTCCTAGATAGCTTTACTCAGTATCAGGCTGAGACAGCGAGTGTTAAAGACCTATCGATAGTTCATTGTCCTAATTATATCAATTCTGTAAATGAAGGGGTGTTGTCTGCAAATGCATTGCGAACTCTTGGATTAGAATGGAGCGACGCCCTACGCAATAGGTCATTCCTAGCACCGGCTGGAACGTTGGCAACCGCACACCTAGCTCTTGCAAACGGCCTCGCATGCCACGCTGCTGGCGGAACGCACCATGCACATTATGACTATGGAGCAGGATATTGTGTATTTAATGATTTGGCTTATGCAGCCCGTAGATTGGTACGTGAAGGTATTGTGGAGCAAGTGCTCATTATCGATTGTGATGTTCATCAAGGCGATGGTACAGCGCGGATCCTTGCATGCGATGATCAGATTTTTACTTGCTCGCTGCATTGCCGTTCAAATTATCCAGCACGTCGCGCGGAGAGTGATCTTGATGTTGAGATCGACAGAGGAACTGGTGACGAAGGTTATCTTGCGACGCTGGAAGAAACTTTATCGGTGCTGACAAAACGGTATTTGAAGCCTGACCTGGTGCTTTATGATGCGGGTGTCGATGTGCACATTAATGATGGTTTGGGACAACTATCGCTTACCAATTCTGGGATTAGGGCGCGTGATGAGATGGTAATAAGACATTTTCGACAACAGGATTGTGCTGTGGCCACTGTAATCGGTGGGGGTTACGGCGATGATATTAACGAAGTTGCTTTGCGCCACAGCCTAGTTTTTCGCGCCGCTTTATCGGTTGCAACAGAGTAAGACTAAATTTGTTTTCGTGCACTTCATCAACGAAAAATAAGCTTGAAATAGATAGAACCATTTAATTTCAATCTGACAGAACTTTATCAAAAATTTTAGACAAGCGAATCAAGTGCTAAATGTACTTAAAAATCTACAGAAATTGACGCATATCAGTCACAAATACCCTTAGTCTTGGTTTTTAAAATTTTTAATAAGAACGAAGACGGATAATAGCAGACGCGATCAACTAGTGATCGAGAATCTGGCTTAAAAAAAGTTTTGTTCTTTCATTCTCTGGATTTTCGAAGAACGCTTCGGGCTCCTTTTCCTCGATTATCTGACCCTCGTCCATAAATATCACGCGATTAGCAACCTTGCGAGCAAAGCCCATCTCATGCGTAACACAAATCATCGACATCCCATCCTCGGCAAGAGCGACCATTGTATCCAAAACTTCTTTGATCATCTCAGGGTCAAGTGCTGAAGTTGGTTCATCAAACAGCATCAGTTGTGGTTCCATGCATAGTGAACGAGCAATCGCTACACGCTGCTGCTGGCCACCGGAAAGTTGGCCTGGATATTTATGTGCCTGTTCAGGGATTTTTACTCTTTCGAGATATTTCATTGCAAGTGCCTCTGCGTCGACCTTTGGCATACGCCGTACCCAGATTGGAGCGAGGGTGCAGTTCTCCAAAATTGTTAGATGGGGAAACAGATTAAAATGCTGAAAAACCATGCCAACTTCACGGCGGATCTCATCAATGTTCTTGAGATCGTTGTTTAACGTGATGCCCTGCACAGTTATATCGCCTGACTGGTGTTCCTCAAGGCGGTTTAAACAGCGAATCAGCGTCGACTTGCCTGATCCTGATGGACCGCAAATAACAATGCGCTCACCTTTATTGACTGTCAGGTTGATATCACGCAAAACGTGAAAAGCACCAAACCATTTATTGACCTGCGACATCAAGATCATCACCTCATTGGTGACTTGCATTTTATTATCAGTAGAAGCAGCCATTATTTTCTCTTTCATTCTTCAGCTTCAATGCCGCCGAGATTTACTGAGCTTTTTTTCCATAAAGATTGAATAGCGCGACATCCCGAAACAGAATATGAAGAAGATGATCCCTATGTAAAGATACATAGTAATCGCCTGAACCGGGGTTGACCAGGCAGCATCCGCAACCGCAGATTGACCTGCCCCTAAAAGATCAAAAATGCCAACGATGGAAACCAGAGTGGTGTCCTTAAACAGACCGATAAAGGTGTTAACAATGCCTGGGATCACGTGGGTGAGGGCTTGAGGCAGAATAATCAGGCGCATACTTTGCCAGAAGGACAAGCCCATCGCCTGTGCGCCCTCATATTGCCCCTTATCAATTGCCTGAAGACCACCGCGGACAACCTCAGCCATATAGGCAGCTGAAAAAAGCATGACCCCAATTAGAGCGCGCAACAGATTATCAAAATTTACACCCGCAGGAAGGAACAGCGGCAGCATAACGGACGCCATAAAAAGCACCGTAATCAAGGGCACACCACGCCAAAACTCAATAAAGATCGTGCACAGGATACTAATTACTGGCAGCTTCGAGCGACGGCCGAGTGCCAAGACGATACCCAGCGGAAGCGATGCAACAATTCCGGTCAAGGCCACCACTAGAGTGATTAATAGCCCACCCCAGTCACCAGTACCTACCGGTGTAAGATTAAAATCCACGGCAGCAACTCCGCGAAAAACATTCAGCGCAACAATGCCCCATCCAACTATACCAAAAACGCCAGAAACACTGGAAAAAACAGCGCCCAGGTAGCCAGTGGCCCCGATGCGGCCGACAGAAATCACTGCAATGCCAGCAATTATCCAAACGCCTATCCCGGTAAAGCTGGCGCCGCTATTGCCCCCGGTTAGAAGAATGAAAGCAAAAAGTGGGTAGATGGTAAGCATTAATACACCAACCTGAGCGCGAAAAGGCATGCGCTCAACCAGCACCCAGATAAGACCAAAAATCCCAATGGCAAACGACAGGTACACGCGCCATAGTTCTTCGCTCGGGTAGGGACCGAACCAAGCAAATTTCTGTTTAGCCCACACAAAGGGCCAACAAGCACCGTGCCAACCATCGGGTAAAGCCCCTCCCTGCTGGAGGGTCCAGCAGGCTTCGCGTTTTAACCCCTCAGGGTCGGACCAAACTGCTGAAAAAATTGCAAAATCCATCAAACTAAAGGTCTGATCTACAAACACATAAACTAGCAGCAGCGAGAAAAATATCATGAACAGCGAGCGAACACATGCACCGATTGACTGAAAATCTGTCATGCTGGCAAATATGTTCTGCCAGAGCCAGCCAGTAACTCCGGCCTCTGTCGCTGGTGGAGGTAGCAGAGGCGCGTCTTTTAAGCGGACATATTTACGGGATTTTGTCATATCTTGATTTCACCCATGATCTAACGTTCTACCAATTTGACACGAGCATTAAACCAGTTCATGAAGGCAGCTGTGGCAATCGAGAAAGTTAGATAAACCATCATCATCATGAAAATCATCTCAATTTCTTTGCCAACCTGATTTAGCGCAGTACCAGCAAAAATCGATACAAGCTCCGGGTAAGCAATAGCCACAGCGAGGGATGAGTTTTTGGTTAAATTAAGATATTGCGACGTCAATGGTGGGATGATCACGCGTAGTGCTTGAGGAATGACTATAAGTCGCAATGTCATGCCCGGGCGCATACCAATTGAATAAGCTGCCTCAGTCTGTCCTTTTGCAACTGCCAAAATGCCAGCACGAACAATCTCAGCAATAAATGCAGCAGTGTAAAGGGTCAAGGCAAGCCAGACAGCAAGCATTTCAGGCACAAGCACCATGCCAGACCCGCTTTGAAAACCTCTTCTAAGGATTGCACCTGTAGTTTTGAATTCAGGGAAGCTCCAGTTCATTGGGCTGCCGCTAAGCCAAAAGGTCAGCGTCGTCAAGCTGATGATTATACCAATTGCTGTCCAAAAAACGGGAAACCGCTGGCCTGTCTCCGATTGCCGTTTCAGCGCCCAAGCTCTCAATGCAAAAGTCATTGCAATCGCAATAAAGAATGCGATAACAGTGTACATAAAGCCGGATTCGACGATTGGTGCCGGCAAGTACAAGCCAGTGATGTTCATCGCAACTGCATCGGGAATGATCTCGATTTTATCACGCTTTGAGGGCAGAGCGCGTAGCACCGCAAAATACCAGAAAAACAATTGAAGCAGCAGCGGAAGATTGCGCAATAACTCTACGTAAACAGTGGCAAAAGCGCGAATTATAAAGTTTTGTGAAAGGCGCATAATGCCTATTGTGAACCCAAGTACGGTTGCGCCCGCAATGCCTAGAATCGCCACTAGAAAAGTATTCGTGATCCCAATGAAATAAACGTCAAGATAGCTCGATTGGCCCACGTTGTAATCGAATAGCCAAGTGCCAAGCGTTGCGCTAATCTGGAACCCAGCATTTTCCCCCAGGAAGCCAAATCCCACGGTTTTACCGCGATCAGCAAGATTGGTGACAGTGTTATCTATTAGCCACCATATACTCGCTGAAAGTGCCAACAAGATTATGGTCTGGAAGAAATAGCCACGTACTTTTGAGTCATATATCAATGAAGATATTGAGTTAGTTCTCATAATTTTTGCTCATAAAAAATCTGCCCCCACAAAAATAAGTGGGGGCAGACAAAAATAGGCTATTTAGCGAATCGGTGCCGCATAAAGAATGCCACCGTCGCTCCAAAGAGCGTTCACACCGCGTGCGAGGCCAAGCGGGGTTACATTTGCTTCATAGCTCTCTGCATAGTTGCCTACTTGCATGAGAATGTTGTAGGCCCAATCGTTTGACAAGCCTAACTCCTCGCCAAAATTGCCCTCTTTACCAATGAGGCGGGCGACGGCGGGCGTAATGCTCCCGTCAAATTTCAAGTTGTTAACATTTGCAGAAGAAACACCCATTTCCTCGGCATTGATCATTGCGTTCAATGACCAGCGAACAATATTGAACCACTGATCGTCACCCTGTCGCACAACAGGACCAAGAGGCTCTTTTGAAATTATCTCAGATAAAACCATGTGGCTGTCTGGTGCAGTCAGTTTGCCTCGCTGCGCAGCCAAACCGGAACGGTCGGTTGTATAAACGTCACAACGTCCAGCATCATATGCAGCAACGACCTCGTCAGCCTTTTCAAAAGCAACAAGGTTGAATGACATGCCATTGGCGCGGAAATAGTCAGTGATGTTCAACTCTGTCGTCGTACCAGTGTTTGTGCAGATATTTGCACCATCAAGCTCAAGTGCAGATGTTACGCCAAGTGATGTTGGCACCATCATCCCTTGTCCATCATAGTAGTTTACGCCGGCAAAATTTAGGCCTAACTGTGTGTCGCGCGTCATGGTCCAGGTTGTGTTCCGTGACAAGATGTCAACTTCACCTGACGCAAGAGCAGTAAAACGCTGCTTAGCTGACAGTGGGGTGAACTTTACTGCATTTGAATCACCGAAAACTGCAGCGGCAACTGCCCTGCACATATCAACATCGAGGCCAGTCCAGTTGCCGGAGTCGTCAGCGTTTGAAAAGCCTGGCAGGCCCTGACTTACGCCACACTGTATGTGGCCTTTCGCTTTAACGTCGTCGAGAGTGGCGGCGCTAGCTGCAGCGGCAAATGCCACTCCTGCAACCGCGACCATAGCGGCTGTGAGTTTTTTCATAATGCTCTCCCTAGGGTTTTATAAAAAACAAATGATCGACACCCATTATACGTAGTGCCCAACCAAAGTGCATTTAGCCTATCATTAGTTAAAACACAACTCCAGTGAAAATGCCGGCTAGAACAAAGGTGGCACTCTGTGGCAATTCAAACTGCTTCAGCCAGCATCCCCAGTATTAATAGGAGCGCTCGATCCACCCCATTCCGTCCACGAACCATCATAAACAGAAACCTCTTCATTTCCAACGAGCGCCAGCCCAAGCGCCAACCCACAGGCTGTGACACCCGATCCACAACTGGTGATCACCGGCCTTTCTGGATCAATGCCTCCATCAACAAATGCCTGCCTTATCTCCGCTACCGGGCGGAAGCTGCCGTCAGCTCCTAACAGCTTGGTCAGCGGTACATTGCGTGCGCCTGGAATATGGCCGCAGCGCAATCCGGCTCGGGGTTCTGGCGAAATGCCGGCAAAACGGCTACCTGGCCTGGCATCAACAAGTTGGCCAAGGTTTTCAGCTTCCAATAACGACTGAATTGTTGACATGTCGATAACTTGCGCGCCAACCGACGGACGCGCTGTAAAACGCGCTGTCGGGGGCTTGACTGGTGGTGTTGTCTCCATTTCGCCGCCGGCTTTGCGCCAAGCGGCAAGCCCCCCATCGAGAACCGAAACCCGTTCATGCCCGAACAAGCGGAACATCCACCAGACGCGCGTGGCGGGTAAAATCGCCGAATCATCATAGGCCACAACATAATCATCATTACTAATCCCCATTGCGGCCACAGCAGCAGCAAAATAGGACGCAGTGGGGGTCATGTGGGGCAGAGGGTTATTTTGATCAGCGACCTTGTTGATATCGAACCGGGATGCACCCGGAAGACGCGCCGCTGCAAATTCTGCCTCAGGATCGCGGTCTATCCCGGTCAGGTGGTGGCTGGCATCGAGCGTTTTGACGCTGCCGAGATTTGTTTTTAACCATTCAGCAGTGACCAGTGGTGAGACCATCATTTTTTCCCTCTAGATTTTGTGATTATAGTTGAAGGGACGGAATCATTTCCCAGTTCCCCAGAAAATTGTATGATAAAACTAGAATGTATAAATGGTTATAGCCAGCCTGGAACGGGCAAACCTTTTTCATTTAAAAAAGTTGGATTCCAGACCTTTGATTGATAGCGCTGGCCGCTATCACATAAAATTGTTACGATGTTGTGGCCCGGCCCAAGCTCCCGCGCCATAGCCACAGCGCCAGCAACATTGATCGCAGTCGAGCCGCCGAGATATAGACCCTCATAACGCATCATGTCATATATAAATGGCAGAGCCTCAGCATCGGATAGGCGAAAGGCCATATCGATGGGAGCTTCAGCAAGATTGGCGGTTATCCGTCCTTGGCCGATACCCTCAGAGATAGAATTGCCCTCAGCCTTGATCTCACCATGGACATAATAGTTGAAGAGACCTGAGCCGTGAGGATCAGCAAGTCCTATTTTAATTGCTGCGCTCTGCTCCTTAAGGAAACTTCCAACACCGGCAATTGTGCCTCCTGAACCAACGGAGCAAACAAACCCATCAATATTGCCATTAGTCTGCTGCCAAATTTCTGGGCCAGTACTTCTGTAATGGCCCTGCATGTTGGCAGTATTGTCAAACTGATTGGCCCAGATTACGCCACCTTCATGCGTTTCGGCGAGTTCGGCAGCTAGTTGCTCTGAATATCGGACATAATTACCAGGATCCGTGTATGGTTTCGCGGGAACAAGTCTTAGGTCGGCGCCAAAGATGCGCAGCGCATCCTTTTTTTCTTGGCTTTGAGTTTCCGGCATCACGATGACCGACTGATAACCTTTGGCGTTGCCGACCATAGTTAGGCCAATACCCGTATTACCAGCTGTACCCTCAACTATCAGTCCACCAGTGGCAAGCTTACCTTGGGTCTCCGCATTCTCAATGATAGCTAAAGCAGCACGGTCCTTGACTGAGCCTCCTGGATTCATGAACTCAGCCTTGCCATAAATATTGCAGCCCGTTACCTCGGAAACCTGGCGCAAATGAATTAGTGGCGTGTTACCAATAGCGTCAATGAATTTATTATTGCGTACGTCAGAGGGGAGTGGATTTGCAGGCATTTATAACTCCAGACCTCGCTGGTGGAGGGATGATTATTGACTAACAGACGGTACGTATAGACGCCTAGGGTTGTTTGCCATATCAGTGCGTTGTCTATAAGATATAGGTATCTTTGATACAACAGGCTCTGTGTGAAGGTAAAGTGCAGGAATAGATGTTAGTACATGCTGCCGTTCTAATTTGCGGAGAAATGGTGGTTTGTTTTGAGATACCGGATAGCATTCGATTGCGATGATTGTGTTATGCGTCTTTACGTGACAGTGTTAGCGCAGAAACGCTATTGATTAACTCCGACTTAGGTTTTGGGTAGAAAATAATGGTACGCATCACCCTGTTCAGACATGGTAAAGCACAATCGCCGACTGCTGGTGTTGCCGATTTTGACCGACGGCTCTCAAGCAGGGGCCGGATAAACGCCGCTCAGATGGGCGCATTTTTGGCAACGCAGGATATGCTGCCCGACCGTATCCTTGTTTCACCAGCGGCGCGGACCATGGAAACGTTTGAGATAGCCAGTCAGGATTGGCCAGCTATAGAACACAGCATTTGCGAAGGCATATACGAGGCAAACGCGCATGGACTTTTGCAGCTGGTTGCCAAAAAGGCCAGCCATATACGGCATGTCATGATATTAGGTCATAATCCAAGCCTTGTTGTTGCACTGAATCATATGGTTGGTGAACGCCATACTGACAGAAATATATCTTATTTTCCGACCTGCTGTGTTGCTGATATTGGTTTTGACGTCAATCAGCTAGGTGAAATAAAACCCGATGAAGGGATATTGCTTTCTATGGTTCGGGTTCGTGATATTGCTATTTAGCGCCCGCAAAAGAGATTAACGGAAACAAAAGACATGTCCTATACATCCGAACAAACGGAATCAACGGTGCGCCGCTTTATTTGGCGTGGAGCAATGTGTGCTGGTATGTGCTTGGCCTATGAGGAGGATGGTTATCTCATAATTGATGACTTCTTTACTGCGGACCATTGCGATACGCTTAAGGCCTATGCTCAAAACCTGATGGAAAGTTATGAAGCGACCCCGGATTTAGTGGTTTTCAGTCCCTCTGGTCAATCACATGCAAAGGCTAATTATTTTCGGACATCCGGTGATAAAATCCGATTTTTTTTGGAGGAAGGCGCGATCGATACTACAGGGCATTTAACAGTACCAATAAGCAATGCGATTAACAAGATCGGGCATAATCTTCATGATTTGGACAAGACATTTTCGGAGTTTTCCAGATCGCCGCAGATACGTAGTGTCGCAGAAAAGCTATTTTCTAATCCCCTATTGCTGCAATCAATGTATATTTGCAAGAACGCGAAAATTGGCGGAGAGGTAAATTGCCATCAGGATTCAACTTTCCTATTCACCGAGCCTGAGAGTTGTGTCGGTTTTTGGGTTGCTTTGGAAGATGCAACATCAGAAAATGGTTGTCTTTACGCCGAAACAGGTGGGCATAACGGCCCCCTTCGCAAGTTATTTCAGTTCAGGGGTGATGAGCTGACCATGCTGGAGCTTGACCAGACTCCCTTTGGCGAGACTGATGCTGCGTTGACCGCACGAAAGGGAACGCTCGTATTATTACATGGTAGGCTGCCTCACAGATCTAGCGCGAATTTATCCGATCAATCGCGGCATGCTTTTGCACTGCATGTGATTGAGGGGAACTCGCATTACCCAGCAGAAAACTGGCTGCAACGTGGCGCAGACAATCCACTAAGCGGGTTTTAATTGAACTGAAGCCACTAACATCATTCAAAAATTTGGTGTTAAAGGTTTTTATATTTGATTAACTCGTTTTAGCGTGGTAAATCATTAAAACAATAAATCCGATTGAGGTCTGCATTCTGGGAAAAGATGTGAACATCCTCGGTAATGTTTATTGATATGGAGATTTGAAGCAAAAATGAAACGTGAACGCATCGACAGAACTGGCGAGAAGGACCTTTATGAGGCCATTTTAGCGCTGCAGAGTTCTAAAGAGGCGAGGAGTTTTTTCCATGATCTTTGCACACCGGCTGAGCTTGAAGGTTTGGTTGACCGCTGGCGTGTCGCGCAAATGCTGGTGAAAAAGGTTCCATACCGGAAGATTGCTGCTCAAACAAATGTAAGCACTGCCACCATAGTCCGGGTTGCGCGTTTTTTAAACAATGGCAGTGACGGCTACAAAACAATAATGGAACGACAAGGAAAACTTTGATACATGCCAAACATCAATCCAACGATTCCTCACCCTGCAAACCCAATGGCTAATGATGGACGTCTGAAAATTGCGTTGCAAAAATCAGGCCGTCTGTCTGAGATGTCATTCAGACTTTTGGAGAAGGCCGGGATATCCCTAACGAAAAGCCGCGACCAGCTGCTATGTAAGGCGCACAATTTCCCGCTAGATGTTTTTCTTGTTCGAGACGATGACATCCCCGCGTTTCTAGCGACAAATGTATGTCAGGTTGGTATTTTGGGGCAGAATGTGCTGTTAGAAAAAAAGGCGCTTTCTGCCAAAAAATATGGCGTGCTTGACGAAGTGCTAACGCTTGCCTTTGGGCGTTGTCGGCTGTCGATTGCGACCCCAACGGGCTTTTCCTATGAAAATATTAGTTCACTGAACGGCAAAACAATCGCCACCTCCTATCGCGGGCTACTGGCGGCATATTTGCAAGAAAGGGGAGTAGATGCAGAAATTGTTACCATGGAAGGCGCGGTTGAGGTGGCGCCGAGAACGCACCTTGCTGAGGCCATCTGCGATTTAGTGTCTACCGGCAATACGCTGGTGTCAAACGGTCTGAAAGAACAGGATACCATCTTACAATCCCAAGCCGTTCTTATAAAAAACAGAATTAAAGACCAGGATTTGAAAGTCATTTATGAAAAAATGCTCTCACGAATTCGTGCTGTGCTGCGAGCCGATAACAGTCGATATATAATGCTTAACAGCCCAATCGCGGCGCTTGATGCGATTAAAGCCGTGCTACCAGGTTCATCATCGCCAACGGTGATGCCATTGCAAGGACGTGAAGATATGGTGGCAATTCACGCGGTCTGCGAGGAAGAGGTTTTCTGGCCAACGATGGAGGAGTTACAACGCAGTGGCGCCAGTTCCATCCTTGTTGTGCCAATCGAGAAGATGTTGAATTAAGATTGGTGAGATACACGAGGCAGCAGAGATGACAAAAGCTATCACTGGCATGCAAAGCCGTGCCCGCCCAGAGATTCTCCGGATGGCCGATTACTCCTCCGCAAGATCATTAGTTGGTGAGGATGAGGGGGTGGTGTTTCTTGACGCTAACGAATGCGCGTACGAACCCTTTTTAGGGGCACGCAATTTATCCCGCTATGCAACACAGCAACCGCGTGAACTTCAACGTGCTTTTTGCGACTGGCTTGATATCTCATCACGCAATCTGACCATTACCCGTGGCGCGGACGAAGCAATTGATTGTCTGGTGCGGGGTTTTTGTGCACCCGGTGTAGATAATATCGTCATTTGCCCGCCAACATTTGCGATGTATGCGCAATCTGCAATACTTCAGGGGGTGGAAGTAAGAGAAGCGCCATTAACCCATGATTTTGCACTTGACCAAAAGGCCATAGAGGCGGTGGTTGACACAGCAACAAAATTGGTTTTCGTCTGTTCGCCGAATAACCCGACAGGCAATGTAATGGATGTTCGTACCATTGCCAATCTTTGCGTCGCCTTAGACGGCAAGGCTCTAGTTGTCGTGGATGAGACCTACATCGAATATGCGATTGATACGTTTGGTGGCAACAGCGTGATCCCTGAACTGGAGCGGTTTGCCAACCAGGTGGTGCTGCGCACGCTGTCAAAATCACACGCAGCAGCGGGATTGCGCTGTGGGTGCGTTGTTGCCGCGGCAGATGTCACAGATCTGTTGCGGAGGGTGCTGGCGCCCTATCCGGTGCCACAGCCAGTGATTGAAGCGGCATTGGCGATCTTTAGCGCAAATAATAAAGGGCGTTTAACTACTAAACGCGCCGAAACAATTGAACGGCGTAATCGAGTAATGGAGTCACTTGAAAACATTGATGAAATCAAACGGGTCTGGCCATCTCATGCCAATTTTATCCTTGTAGAGGCACGCAATGCTTCAGCGCTATGCCGAAGGGCACGCGCAGGAGGTATCATCCTGCGCAACCAGTCGCACCAGCCAGGCCTTAACGAGGCGGTACGTATATCGATTGGCAGCGAGGCGGAAATGACGCAGTTGTTGGCAGTGTTGCGTGGAGAAGCAGTTGCATGTGAGGCGCAGAAAAGACGCCATGTGATCGTGCGCAAGACCAATGAAACGGCTATTGCCGTGGCCGTCAATCTTGACCGGGAAGCACCAATCAATATTGATACAGGAATTGGATTTTACGATCACATGCTCGAACAGATTGCCAAACATGCGGGCTTTGCCATGACGCTAGAGTGTGATGGTGATCTTGATATAGACCCACATCACAGCATTGAAGATTGCGCGATTGCACTCGGGCAGGCGATACGCGGTGCACTTGGGGACAAGCGTGGCATTGGGCGCTACGGCTTTTGCCTGCCAATGGATGAAGCCTTGGTGACGGTTGCACTTGATCTAAGTGGCCGCTTCTATCTCGATTTTAGGGCTAAGTTTTCACAACCGATGGTTGGCGATCTGCCTACAGATATGATTGGTCATATTTTTCACTCTCTTGCGGAAAATCTGCAAGCAAACCTCCACATCGCTGTTACCGGTGAGAATTGTCACCACATGGTTGAAGCCTGTTTCAAGGGTTTAGGGCGGGCCCTGCGGCAAGCAATTAGGCAGGAGGGTAATGATATGCCGAGCACTAAAGGTATCTTGTAAGAACGACTTGATGATTAAAAGGGACAGATGATTGCAATCATTGACAGTGGCGGGGCTAATATCGCTTCCATAAGATTTGCACTTGAGCGTTGTGGCCAAATAGCGCACCTGACCGCCAATAGGACTGAAATAGAAGCTGCCGAAAAGGTGATTTTGCCCGGGGTCGGGGCAGCAGCGACCGCAATGGACACGCTGCACCGACATGGGCTCGTTGACTGTATCCGCGGTTTGCGCCAACCAGTGCTTGGCATTTGTCTTGGGATGCAACTGCTTTTTGAACGTTCAGAAGAAGGTGATACGGCGATGCTTGGTGTGTTGAAGGGAAATTGCCACCATTTTGTGGCTGCTCCTGGACGCAGTCTGCCACACATGGGTTGGAACCGTATCAGGAACATTGACCATGTTAACGGAAATCCATTGCTGGTAGGGGTGCCAGATGGAGCACATGTTTATTTTGTGCACAGCTATTTTGCGAAGCTATCTAGCTATACTATCGCCAGCTGCGATTATGGGATCAGTTTTACAGCCATTGCCGGCAATGGCAATTTCATGGGTTGCCAGTTCCATCCGGAACGGTCGGGTCCCGTTGGTGAACAGATTTTACGCAATTTTCTAGCATTGTGAGCTTAGTCAAACGCCAGATGACAAAAAAAGGAAGAAATGATGATAATCTACCCAGCTATCGACCTAATTGATGGCGATATTGTCCGGCTCCACAAAGGCGATTTTGATCAAAAAACCACATATGGCAGCAATCCGGTTGAAGTGGCATGTGCCTTTCGTGGGGCGGGTGCTGAATGGCTGCATCTGGTTGATTTGGATGGAGCGAAAAATCCCCATAACAGGCAAATCAACCTAATTACTGAGATTATCAGTAAATCCGGGCTGAAGGTTCAGACAGGCGGTGGAATCAGATCACGAGAAGATATTGTAAAACTGATAGGAGCTGGTGCAAGCCGCATCGTTTTAGGCTCGCTGGCTGTGCGCGAACCCAATTTGGTACAGGAATTTTTTGATGAATTTGGACCAGAACGTATCTGTCTTGCCGCCGATGTTATCGGCGGTGACCCTGAGAATAGCAAAGAGTGCTATCATATCGCTTTTTCGGGTTGGCAGGCCGCAAGTGGCATAACGCTATCGGATTTTTTAACTGAATATCAAGGCGCGGGCTTGCAGCATGTGCTGTGTACAGATGTCGCCCGCGATGGCACGATGAGCGGATGCAACAACGCTCTATATGTGTCAATTAAAGAGATGTTCCCCAGTATCCAACTGCAGGCGTCAGGTGGAGTTAGAAGCCTTGATGATGTCGCCTCGCTCAATACCGATGGAGTTATCATTGGCAAAGCTATCTATGAGGGGATTTTCTCAGTAAATGAAGCGCTTGCGATTGGGAAGCATAAAACGATTGATGGAAGAGACGTGATTAAATGCTAACAAAACGAATAATTGCCTGTCTTGACGTGCGTGATGGCCGCGTTGTCAAGGGTGTACAGTTTCGCAATCATCGCGATATAGGCGACATTTTGGAACTGGCGGAGCGCTACGCCGATGAGGGCGTGGATGAACTTGTGTTTTATGACATTACAGCTAGCAGCGAAGGCCGTGTAGTAGAAAAGAGCTGGATCACTCAGGTTGCTAAACGTATTAATATTCCGTTCTGTGTCGCTGGTGGAATTAGAAATATAGAGGACGCCAGAATTATACTAAATAACGGCGCAGACAAGATCTCAATCAATTCACCAGCACTGGAAAATCCGGGTTTTATAAGCGAGCTGGCCGCAGTTTTTGGCACGCAATGCATTGTTGTTGGAATAGACAGCCGCGAGGAAATGGGTGACGATAATCACTCCGTTTACCGTGTCTACCAATATACTGGTGACGCAACAAAGACCATTGCCTCAAGACGGGAAACCTTGAATTGGGCTCGCGAGGCTGAAAAGCGCGGTGCTGGCGAGATTGTACTAAACTGCATGAATAATGACGGAGTTAAGAGCGGCTATGATTTAGTGCAGCTGGCGCTTGTTAAAAAGGTGGTCGGTATTCCAGTAATTGCTTCAGGTGGCGCCGGTGATTACAGCCATTTTGCTGACTTATTTACCGCTACTGCGATTGATGGTGGACTTGCCGCCTCCGTCTTCCACAGCGGCAAGATCCAGATTCCTGACCTAAAGCAGTATCTTGCTTCCAAACAAATTGAAGTGCGGCTCTAACCATGGCAGAAAACTTATTGCAAACTCAGGATTTCAGTGAACTTGCCGAACTTGGCCAACGGGCTGATTGGGTGAAGGGCAATGGCTTGTTACCGGCAATTGTTCAAAACCCCGACAATGGTCAGGTTCTTATGCTTGGCTATATGGATACCACCGCTCTTGCAGCGACCTGTCAGAGTGGTAAAGTGACCTTTTTCAGCCGATCTAAAAAACGGCTGTGGGTCAAGGGAGAAAGTTCTGGTAATTTTCTAATACTTGCCGATGTAAAACTTGATTGCGACAACGACACGTTTTTGGTAACGGCAAGACCTATTGGGCCAACATGTCATACTGGGAGTATCAGCTGTTTTGGAGACGAAGTGGTAGAGCCAACACTGTTTCTAAATGAGCTTTCAACACTAATCGAGGAACGCCAGCGAACGATGCCAAAAGGCAGCTACACAAGCAGCTTGTTTGCCGCTGGAAAGTCCCGGATTGCCCAAAAAGTTGGTGAAGAGGGAGTTGAGCTTGCGCTTGCAATGATGCAGGATAACCGCGGGGAGATAACCAGTGAGGCGGCTGATTTACTGTTTCATATGATGGTGTTGCTACAGGATGCGGGCTTAGTGATTGGGGATGTCATCAAGGTACTGCAAGCTCGACACTCGAGCTAGGTGCTCATCGTAGCATTCCCGAATAGAACACTTTCCTGATAACAGGGGGTCAAATTTTCCACTCGGTTTAAAAAAATAATCTCGCATATTGGGCAGCAAAAAACCAAATACGTAGTATGTTAAAGGATGGATTCTCAAGGAGGATTTGAACCGCCGGCCAACTGATTAACGGTCGCTTGCTTTACCGCTGAATAATCGGCGGCGGTCAAACGATTGCATCGACAGGTTCATCATACCTCTAGTGAAGCTTATGATGGAAAGCCTTGACCTTTTGCCTGAAATACACACCCCGAACACCCCCGATGTCTTAAAAACAACGCTGTTTGAAAA
Source organism: uncultured SAR116 cluster alpha proteobacterium (assembly GCA_902623185.1). Taxonomy (GTDB): domain Bacteria; phylum Pseudomonadota; class Alphaproteobacteria; order Puniceispirillales; family Puniceispirillaceae; genus MED-G116. The sequence continues at coordinate 4,028 of CACNSW010000017.1, read as the reverse complement.
CACACCACAATCTTCACCCAAATCTTGTAGTGACGACACGCCAACCGACCTAACCAACATCCTGCTATTCGAAACGCAGAACCAGCGTTCCATTTGGACTGCGTTCACGCATCGTCGTGACTGTTTAGTTCAGGTGACCAAATTTGCTCCGTTCCATGACCACCGTGCGAAGCATATGGGCCAAATCAACTCGCTCGACACAAACAACACCGAAAGCAACCACTAAGATAACCGCCGTCGACCACGGTTCGACTTATATCGACGAAGGCAGCCACGGTTCAGACAGTTGGTGGCTGATAATTTGCGGAAAGCATTGCTGTCCGTGATCAGAATGTTGTCTTCGGTTGCTCGACGGGGCCTTTATTGTCTCGCCTCGTTATGGTTAGCGTGTTTGGTCGGAGCAAAGTTGGTCAACACGATCTGTGATTGCATGTGACTTCGGCTTGATTTAGTTCAGGCTAGCTGAAAAACGTAGACCCGACCGTAATCACACCGATAGTCATCAGAATTAATAACAACAGTCTTTTCATGTTGTTTGGACCTTTTCGGCGCTCTGCTGAATGAAGACCATTGGTTGCAACGATACTTTCGAACATTTCTTTGTATGTCATGAACACCTGCCTTTTATTTATGGAGGTTTGTGGCGAACTCCAAGCTATAGACAAATTGTCGCACCTAAAATTGTGATCGACAAATTGCTTATGTCTGTCGACTGATTGATGGCCTTTATCTTTACGTTTCAATTTGCATCTCAGGAATAGCCCTCCCAACCCGACAAAATTCTCAATGGCTGCGCTATCACCATGCTAGGTCAAAAGATCAGTAATCACTTTACCTACGATACTAAAAAAATTTAGTAACTTAGCAGGTTATGGCATCTCGATTGGGTCCCATGCTCAAGGATTTTGGCTTCAATGTGTCAATAATCCAATCAACTTCAGAATCTTACCTTTTGGTTGTCGTTTTGTTGTGTCTCGTCCTTCGTCAGTGGCGTCAACCTGTGGAAACCAATCGAAAACCCAACCCAAATGGCACTTGAAAACGCAACCACGACCGATGGTCTTAATGTTAGGAACCCTATGTTTACCAATCGGATAGGTACCGCAGACGATCACCTCAAACTACTGAAAGCACAATCACGACGACACTCCCGTCTATCACAGGGGCTGCCGAACCCACAGAACCGGTAGGGTCATTAGCACATTGAGAACTCGCCAATATTTCAGCAGACAGCAGCTTCCACTCGAGGAACCAAAACAATAAAGCGTTCCGCCTAGTCTCCAGCAATGTTGGAATAAGCGGTTCAAACAGTTTTACCAGTGCGTTTGGAACACTGGCGTTGTTTGATTAAACTGGCAGCACATCGCTATCAACAAGCCAGATAGCATCACACGCTCACATTGTAAAAAATCACACCAGCTTCGGGAATGTAAACTTCACAATAAGTGCTCAAGCCTTTGCTGCGCACAGCAGTGATGCTTACAGCTATACCCGAATCGCAGTCAACGGCTCTAAAAGCTACCTTAACAATGGAGGTGGCGGTGGCTTAAACAACCGCACTATGACGGGTAAAGCCAAAATTAATGTCCAATACGTTGATTGCATATTTGCCCAGAAAGACTAGGCAGACCAAGGATAGAGAATGAAACTAGAAGTAAAAGCCAACTGCCCTCTAAATGGTTTCCAGCCATGCAATAAATCCGATTGCGCTCGGTTTATTCAGATAAGAGGTGCTGACCAACAGATAGGTGAAGAAGTCTGTGATTGGGTCTGCTCGATGGCATAGATGCCAAAAGCTGTTCATAGAAAATGCAATGGTGTCACGTCAAAACTTCACAGCTGTTGAGGGTTTCAGGAATGAAATGGTAAGATAAAATCAAATGATCCAGCAGCTTCTTGCTGACCTCAATAATACGGCAACACACAAACCTAAATGACTTAGAGCGGATGTGATCTATTCGTGACCTATATCAACTCTGGTCCTCTGCGTTTACTCAGCAGCAGATAGACGATATTGCGAAGGAAGCTGAAGCCCAACCGGCTCAGGCGGCTAAAATATTTTCACCGAACAGCGTCCGAAGAGAAATCCGCAGCAGCACAGTGCGCTGGGTTCCTGATCAATGGGTAAGGGACTTACTATGGAAATATATAAAATCATAGAATATCAATGCATTCTATGTCGACATTTATAATCACTCTTAAATGAAATTCACAGAGTACCACGCCACAAAAGGCGGCCAATACGGCTGGCATCATGACATCAACTGGGGTGGCCAGACTGTATCTGACAGGAAACTATAAATCACAGTCCAAATCATAGACCCCGCAGAATACAAAGGCGGTGACTTCGAGTTCGACAAGTTAAGCAGCAAAGCCGATTTCAAGTCGAAAGGGACTGTTTTGGTTTTTCCATCCTAACTCAGACACAGGGTACTGCCGATAACATCCGGGATACGCAGATCACTCGCCGCTTGGTTTTTTGGACCACGCTAGGGATAAAACATAACACAACTCGTCTATGCTCGTGTGGTTACGGTGAGGCACAGACGATCAGTGTTGAATACTGGAGCGGCATCGAAACGTGCCTATATTACGCCAAGAATCTGAACTCATAACACGTCACTCATTACAACTACACCCATACACCCGCTGATAAAACGATCCGCGACCAGCGCATCCCAGTTTGGGTAAATCCCGACATCTTTGGAATCTTTGACCGGTAGGAGCCGCCATACTTGCTGAACTCGCAGCGACAAATGCCGCTTTTGGTGTCATTAAGACGGAACTCATTAACCCTGGCGACATCCTCAAAGTTGCCAAGGCAATATCCGATTTCGTTACTGCCAAAGACGCCCTTCAAAATAAGGCTGAGAATAAAAAAGAACAGCTTCTGGTCAACGGTCGCTGGCAAGAACAACGATGATTTAGAACAATTTATGGCAATCGAACAGATCACGCAAACCGAGCAGCAGCTGAAGGAAGCGACAACCTAGTGCGTTCACGCTGTTTTATGGCAAGACTACTTTGATCTCTGTGCAAAGTCTAGTAAAGACAGAGCCAATGCAGCAAAGGAACGCCATAAGGCTAAAGACCAGCTAAAGTAAAACATCTTGAAGTCACTCGCCCTGACAGATAGCGTCGGAGCGACAGCTGGAGCGGTGTTCTTACTCTCACCCATACTCAAGAAACCCGCAGGTAGGTAAAGTTAGGGCCACTCGGCGCGGAGGAGAACGCCTAAGTGGCTAAAGGACGATGCCTTAAAATCTTGCAACGATGAAGGGTTCATTTTAATCCAAAGTGCTGCAATTTTTGCATCGCAAATCCTTTAGGAGAAAACATTGCTAATCTTACTTATCCCCGCCGTGGCCAAATTGGCATGAAGGGGAAGCCAAAACTTCGGGATAGATGAGATACGAAGAACACATGAAACAAGCGAGGTAACAGAGCGACAAAAATCAGCCTTTAAACAAGCCTCATCATTATCTCACTGGCAAGATGGATTGAAACGGAGCCATATTAAGATTCGATCGAGGTTGCTTATGTATCAATATCACTGCCGTAAGGCCACATTATCGAATACGTCTGGCGATACCGTTACAAAAACAACCCAATACAAGATTTGCAAAAGGCTCGCTGGTGCCTCAACCGCTTAATCGAGCAATACAGTTAAGATAACGGACAAATGTCCGTGATCAGCCACTTCATCAAAACCTTTACAGGGCCAGGAATTTCCCTTTCACCTGCTTCCCACCTTCTTACGGTGCGACCACTTTGTACTTGCAGTACATTTGCCAACTTTTCTTGTGAAAGCCCCATCTTCTTACGCCATTTACGGAAGAGCGAAGGGGTTAGATCAGTGACAATGTCGTCTCCATCAACACAACCAATCCCAAGTTCACGACATAAGTCGTGGATCTCATCGATGCGTTCTTGATCGACAACATTTGCACACCCTTCGCGCCAGGTATCTAATGTCATCCGACCATCTGCGTGAACCTCTCGAATGACAACAGGCACAACTTCACGTT
>CACNSW010000016.1 GCA_902623185.1 uncultured SAR116 cluster alpha proteobacterium | reverse complement strand
AAGGCATGTTCGGGCAATGGATCCCAGGTTTGGTCATCAACAGCCACTGGGGAAATTGTCAATTGAATATCCGGATACTCAACACCAGCGGCTGAACGCAGACAAGCAACCATGTCAAACTGATTTGACGCGCAGACGCCAGTCCTGTTAATCAGCCATTGCACGCCGGCAAAGGCTCGGCCAAGGAGTCGGGTCTTTGGCCAGATCGAGACTGGCTGTAGACATTTGTATTTCATGACGAAATCAGGATGATCATTGAGATTCTGTCCAACGCCGGGGAGGTCAGCCTTGACGTAAATGCCATGTGAGCGCAGATGCGCCGCTGGCCCAACGCCAGAGAGCATCAACAAATGCGGGCTGCCAACGGCCCCTGCACTCAAAATTACCTCGCGCCGGGCCGTAGCGGTGAAGCGGTTGCCGCCCGCATCTACAAAAATGATTCCTGTTGCGACCCGGTCCTGGATCTCAATTGCCGTAACAAGCGCCCTGGTGATCACTTTCAAATTGCTGCGGTCGCGTGCCGGTGCTAGAAAAGCAGTCGCCGAGCTGCTGCGCTCGCCGTTGTGAATGCTACTGTCAAGAGTTGCAAAACCTTCCTGACGATAGCCGCAGATATCCTCGCTCTCAGGATAACCTGCCTGTTTGCCAGCCTGGAGGAAGGCATTATAGATCGGGTTGTCCGGATCCGGGCGGTGCACCTTGAGCGGTCCGTCAGCCCCGCGATAGTCACAGCCACCACCGGCATAGCATTCCATCCGTTTAAAATAGGGGAGAACATCGGCATAGCCCCAGCCCTCACATCCCGCCTGGCGCCAGCCCTCAAAATCGAGCGCATGTCCGCGAATAAAAACCATACCGTTGATGGACGAGGAGCCGCCGAGTGTCCTACCGCGATCATGTCGCATCGACCTACCGCCCAACTCAGGCTCGGGCTCGCCCTGAAACGCCCAGTTGTGGCGTGTGCTTTTGAGGTTGGTTAGGACAGCAGCCGGTATTTTCAGCGACCATGCGCTATCTTTTCGTCCAGCCTCGATTAACAGAATAGAGTGATCACCATCTGCACTCAGACGATTAGCGAGAACACAGCCAGCGGATCCCGCACCAACAATGATATAGTCATATTCCATGCCGGTCTCATCCCAAAACTTTTGTACAGAATTTTGAACAAAGTTATTTGCGAGCGTGCTACCATTCTTTTTTATAGATTTACTGACCGATTGACAAGAAACTTACCAATAGTTAGGGAGTTGATCCAAAGCTGCCAACGCTGACGTGGGAGTTACATGATAAACGTATCTAATAGCACCGATCTACTTGCACGTTTTGCCTGTCTTTTTGCCGGTGCACTATGGGGTCTTTTCTGGATACCGTTGCGTGCCATTGCGGACGCTGGGATCCATGGGTTTTGGGCACCGCTTGTTTGGTTTGGCGTTCCAACCTGTTGTCTTATTCCGGTAATCATCTGGCGATGGCGGCAGATTATGGCCGGCGGATTCAGCTTGCAGATCACTGCCTTGACGGCCGGACTGGCTTTGACCCTGTACACGTTCTCATTCATCTACACCGAAGTCGTACGGGCAATGCTACTATTTTATCTAACGCCCGTTTGGAGTACTGTGTTAGCGCGTTTGGTACTTGGTGATGCAATAACCGGCCTGCGCCTTCTGGCGATGACGCTGGCGATAGCCGGAATGCTGATTATTTTCGGTCTGGGGATGAATTTCCCAATACCAAAAAACATAGGTGACTGGCTGGGCTTGGCATCCGGCATAGTCTGGGCTATTGCTGCAGTTAGGCTGCGACAATCAGACAAATTCGCAGCGATCGATCTAACCTGTGGATTTTTTGGTTGGAGCATGGTCGTCGCACTCACTGCCTGTCTTGTTCTAGTGCCAGAGGCCATGCCAAGCACGGCAGAGATCATGCCTCTTCTCTACTGGATGGTGCCAATCATCGTGTTATTAGTACTTCCAGGTGCCTTTGCCTCGTTGTGGGGGCCAAAGTTCCTAAACCCAGGGCTTGTCGGGCTGCTTTTTATGACGGAAATCATTTTTGGCTCTATCTCAGCCGCGCTATTCGCGGGTGAACCCTTTGGTGGCCGAGAAATTTCTGGCATCTTGCTGATTGCCTCAGCCAGTTTGTTAGAACCAGTTTCAGATCTGTTACGAACCAACCCCGAAGCCGGCCGTTTCAGCTAGATCACATTCTGTCTGAATGCACGTGTATTTAGCACCATGCCAGCAATCGTCTTGACCTTGAGACGCGCCCGCCGATGAAGGTCCACATCCTGTTGCGAGCACCCAAGCAGCCGGATCAGCGCAAACTCAAACTCGTCAATCGCTGCGTCGCTGTCGGGGGTAGCACCAAAAAGCCCTGCACGCACCCAGATCCCATCGATCAGGACACTCAGGATATGGGCAATCTTGCCTATATCATCTGCGTCAGTGAAATGCTTCAGCTCATGGCACAGATTGCTTGTAATTCTAGCATTACACGCTGCCTGAACACGCTGGCACATTTTGTTATGGGGAACCTCGGCCGAGAGCGAGACCCAAGCCTGGCAGACCTGCCTGTTGAAAATAGTCTCGACAAAATTTGCATAAACGATCGCCCATAGCCGTTCATGTGGCGATTGCGTGTGCCGATTTAACTCAACAAGTGAGTGACTCAGCACCGAGTTTGACCTGCGAAACACCGCCTCAAGAAGTGAGCTTTTATCCTTGAAATGATGCAGGACAACACCCTTTGAAACGCCGGCAATTTCACCGACACGCTCGAGCGTAGTGCCACGCAGGCCATAGCGGACTACCGCCTCAAAGGCAGCGCGCGACAATTCTGACCGTCTGATCGTACGAATTGATTTTGACTGCCTCTGCATCATGGATCTGTGTGACCTTTCGCGGAAAATAGTGATACCTTTTCATTATCCTGCCATCAACAACACACTATTGACTAGCAAAACTATTCAACAGTAAGTTTAGCTTACCAAAGGAAAGTTCATAGAGCTGTTAGGCGTGCCCGGTGGCATGACGGCGCAGTTAGAAGGGGGAAACATGTTACAGAAGTTCAAAATAGCGGCGCTTGCCGTAACTATGGTGTTTTCAGTTGGGGGTATGGCCCAGGCAGGGAATATTCCAGAGTCCACTGATCCAATCAAGGTGATCAACAATGACTGGACCGGCCAGCTATTCTCTACAGCCGTTGTCGGTGGTCTCCTTGAAGAGATGGGGTACAATATCGAATATGTAAGTGCAGGCGCACTGCCACAGCACCCGGGAATCGCACAGGGAAATCTACATCTCCAGACCGAGGTATGGACAAACAATGTCGGCGATCTGTATCCAGGCCTTGTCGAGAAGGGTGACATCGTCGTTGTCGGCAACCTTGGCCTTGAACCAAAGGAAGGTTGGATCTATCCGCCCTACATGGAAGAAAAATGCCCTGGCCTACCAAGCTACATGGCTCTGTTTGAGTGTCAGCAGGCCTTTGCCAACGCCTCAACCTTCCCGAAGGGTCGGCTGATCACCTACCCAGCTGACTGGGGAACACGGTCACGCGATCTAGTTGCCAGCGTCAACATGCCTTTTGAGCCCATTCCGGGCGGCAGTGAAGGCGCGATGATGGCTGAGCTCAAATCAGCCTATGCCGCGCAGGAACCAATCCTTATGATGATCTGGCAGCCACACTGGATTTTTGCCGATCTCGACTTAAACTGGGTTGAGTGGAACAAAATCGACGGCGAGTGTGTTGAGGAGTCGCAAGAAAAGGAAACTGCCTGCGGTTTCCAGCAAGCCGAGGTCCACAAAGTCGTCTGGGGTGGCTTTGAGGAAAAATGGCCGGCTGCCTACAAGATGGTTTCAAATTTCACTTTAACAAATGAAGATGAGAATTGGGCGATTTTTGAGGTCGACAATAATGGCCGCGATGTAAAGGATGTTGCCAAGGAATGGTTGGCAAAAAATGAAAGTCTTTGGAGAGGCTGGATTAAAGCCGCAATGTAACCGCTGTTACAGCTGAAATCCAAATTTCTGGGCGGCATCTATTACGAGCGCCGTCCAGGACAGGCTTTTTAAAAAAGATTCAGTCTGGCTCGCCCGCCAGTTCATATAAGGTGCTAAATCGGATCCCGGCCTCACCGATCCGATCAGCACTGCGACCCGTCGATGAAGCTTTGTTAGAGAGGGACGATGACATCTGAAACCCCAGCCAAAAAAGACGTCAAACTCTCCTGCCGAAATGTCTGGAAAATCTATGGCGAGGAACCAAAACAGTTTTTTGAGGCTGGCAATGGTGCCGTTGAGTCTCCCGTGTCACTTGCTAACACCATTAGCAACAGCAATCACATTGTCGCCAATGCAGATGTCAGCTTCAACGTCCATGTTGGCGAAATCTTTGTCATCATGGGATTGTCCGGCTCCGGCAAATCGACGATCGTGCGTTGCATTTCCCGCCTTGTCGAACCGACCGCCGGCGAGGTTCTGCTTGATGGGGAGGATGTACTAAAAAAATCAGATGCCGAGCTAATCGATATCCGCCGGCACAAAATGGGAATGGTCTTTCAGAGCTTTGGTCTGATGCCGCATCTTAACGTAATCGAAAACATTGCATTTCCCCTGAAATTGCAGGGCGTTGGCGAGCGCGAGCGCTGCGCGCAAGCAGAACGTGTGATCGAGCTAGTTGGCCTGCAGGGTCGCGAGTCTAATTTTCCAAACGAGCTGTCAGGAGGACAGCAGCAGCGTGTGGGCATCGCCCGGTCATTGGCCGTTGAACCGGAGGTGTGGCTACTTGACGAGCCGTTTTCAGCCCTTGATCCGCTGATCCGCAAGAAAATGCAGGATGAATTCTTGCGAATTCAGTCGGTCCTGCACAAATCAATCGTTTTCATCACCCATGATTTTCAAGAAGCGCTGCGCGTCGCTGACCGGATGGCAATCATGCGCGATGGCGCGATTGTGCAGGTAGGACGGCCGGCCGATCTGATTCTCAACCCGGTTGATGACTATGTCCGCGAATTCACCCGTGATGTCCCGTGGGAGTCAGTACTGTGCGCTGCCGATGTGGCAGAGGCCGCGGATGGCCCCTTAAAGGGTCTTGGCCGTGTAACTGCCGACACGCCAATTGACAGCCTACTCGGTTATCTTGGCGAAAATGCCGATGGTGTCGCTGTCGAAGCCGCGGATGGCTCGGTAATCGGCGTTGCCCGCGCCGCCAATGTTGTTAAGGCGCTGGCCAATGGCTATGACACCACCCCCGCAGATGTGCGGAGGTAGTGGTCATGTGGGATAGGATTGATCGCGATGTCTATCACTGGTTCGCAATTGTCCTGATCACGCTTGCGTTGATCCTCGCGCAGCCGCATGTTGAATGGCTGTCCGCCTATCCCAAGAATCTGATAATTCCATTTGCCGACTGGCTGAACGCCATCATGAATTGGCTAGTAACACATCTTGGGTGGCTTTTCATGGGCGTGTCCTGGCTGCTGGAATGGCCGATCAAGGGAGTTCGGATGGTGTTGCAGGCCCTGCCCTGGTCGGTCACAGGATTTTTGTTCTGCCTTGTCGCTTATATCGCCTCTGGCTGGCGGCTAGCGCTGTTCACCCTGACCTCCTGCCTTTATATGGTAATTATCGGTTACTGGCCAGAAAGTATGAACACCCTTTCACTGGTTGCCATATCGGTGCCGATGGCAATCCTGTTCGGCTTTGGGCTGGGCGTCTGGGCGTTTTATTCGCGGCGCGCCGAACGAGCGATCATGCCGCTTTTAGATATTCTGCAGACGGTTCCGGCCTTTGCCTATCTTCTGCTGATACTGATGCTGTTTGGCTTCGGTACAGTCGTTGGTCTAATTGCCAGCGTTCTCTATTCATTTCCACCAATGGTGCGCAACACCATTGTTGGCCTTCGCCGCGTCCCTGCCGAGGTTATTGAGTCCGGATTGATGTCAGGTGCAACAGGACGCCAGCTATTCTGGCGGGTGCGCGTTCCAAGCGCCAAGCGCCAACTTTTGCTGGGGGTTAATCAGGCGACCATGGCATCACTCAGTATGGTTATCATCGCGTCGATTATCGGCGGCACCGCAGATATCGGTTGGGAGGTACTCTCGCAAATCCGCAAGGCGCAGTTTGGTGAGAGCCTGCTTGCTGGTCTGGTTATCGCGCTGATAGCCATGGTGATTGACCGGGTGACCTCTGGCCTTGCCACGCAATCAGGTGATTATGAAAATCGCAAGCGCAGCCAGAGCCTGCGCCACCGGGCTTTGCTGATTGCCTGTATTGGGGTCGTGGCTTTCTACGCGCTTGCCAAATTCATTCCAGCGCTGGAAGTCTGGCCTCGGGATCTCGAGTTTAGCCCGGCGCGCAGCATGAATGAGAGCTTGACCTATCTAATCGTCAATTTCAGGACGGAAATCGAGACAATCAAGACGCTGGCCTTCTTCTTTGTCATGCTGCCAACTAAGATTGGCCTGCAGGGATCGGTCAGTCCGTTTACCTGGGGCTTTGAGCTGCAGACATGGCATTCACTTTCCTATGCCGCCGGAATGACGATGCTCGGCGCATTCTGCGCCTATCGAGTAAATGCCCATGTCGCTATTTTCATTCTACTCTTTGCCATTTTCTTCTATTTTGGCCTGACCAAAATGCCTTGGCCAGCACTGCTTTTAATCTATAGTTTTGCAGCCTGGCGCATCGGCGGAACCAGGCTTGGCCTAGGAACTTTTTTCGGCCTCGGTTTTATTGTTGTCACTGGCATTTGGCCTGAGGCGATGCTGTCGGTCTATCTGTGCAGCATTGCCGTCATCATTTCTTTTATATTGGGAGCCGGGCTCGGAATCTGGGCGGCAGGCAATGATACTGTGTCGGCCATTTTACGACCAATTAATGACACCCTTCAAACTATGCCGCTTTTCGTTATTCTGATTCCTTTCGTAATGATTTTTAAAATTGGTGAATTCACGGCACTTCTAGCAATCATCGCTTACGCCATTGTTCCAGCTATTCGCTATACTGAACACGGGTTACGTAATCTACCCGAAGGGGTAATTGAGGCAGCCCAAATGATGGGATGCTCAAATCGACAAATGCTTTGGTCAGTTAAAATCCCACTAGCACTACCTGTTATGATGCTCGGGCTAAACCAGACAATCATGTATGGTATTGCCATGCTAGTGATTGCCGCTCTGGTAGGTACAAATGGGCTAGAGCAGATAGTATACATCGGTCTTAGTGACGGAAACTTTGGGCTTGGACTCATAGCTGGTATGGGGTTAGCAATCATTGCCATGATCGCAGACCGCACAACGCAAGCTTGGAGCCGAAAAAAGCAAAATATTGCGGAGATCCACTTTTGGTAGGAGTGGATCAAATTTGAATAAGCCACGTTTAGGGAAGTTATATGCAACAGAAAACACCTTTTGGCGTCACCCAACATGAATTTCTTCAGTCGCAAGATTGGAACTTTCCTGTTCCAATTTTTTACGGGCCAGGACGCCTCGCAGAGATTGGTAAATTTTGCGGTTTATATGATATTTCGAATCCGCTGATCGTGACAGACCGCGGCAGTAAAGACCTGCAATTCATTAAACAAGCAAAAGACTACTTATCTGGGTCTTCAATAGCTTCCTCAATTTTTTTCGAAATTTCTCCCAACCCGCGTGACGATGAAATTGAAGCTGGCAAACGTTGCTTTTTAGCTGGCCGGCACGACGCCATAATCGCTATAGGTGGTGGAAGTGCGATGGATGGAGGTAAATCAATTGGGTTAACCGCTTGGAATGACCACAATTTATGGGATTTCGAGTGGGAAAAGGATCCACCTGAAATACCAACGGAAAATGGATTTCCCGCTTTAATCACTATTCCCACTACTGCAGGTACTGGTGCCGAAGCAGAGGGAACAGCTATGGTGACACACGTTGAAAAAGGAATGAAGTTTTGTATTTGTCACCCAAATTATAGCCCATCATTTGTAATATTAGACCCTGAACTTACCCTGGCTCTTCCCAAAAATTTAACGGCTTGGACTGGTGCGGATGCTTTAACCCACGCAATCGAAGCTTACCTCGTTCCTGGTTTTGACCCGCTATGTGATGGTTTGGCATTAGAGGGTTTGGCTTTGATTTCTTATTTTTTACCTTTAGCTGTAAAACAGCCAGATAATTTACAAGCGCGGAGTGGTATGCTTGTTGGCTCATGCCTGGCTGGCATTAGCTTTAGAAAAGGACTTGGTTTTGTGCATGCAATTTCCCACATGATCGGCGCAGAATATGATACCCAGCACGGACTCACTAACGCGATAGTTTTGCCTGTAATATTGCGCTTCAACCTCCAAAACTTGGATGAGAAAACTCAGCGAATAGCTGAGGCCATGAGTTTGCCCGAAAAATCAAATAAAGCAGTAAGCCGTGCGGTTGAACGGCTACTTGACAAGATTGATATACCAAAGTCTCTTTCGGAAATTGGTATTCCATTAGATTGCTCAGAAAGAATCTCTCACAAGTCACTCAAAGATAGTGCTTACGCAACAAACCCGAGGGCAGCCACAGCAATTGAAATGCAGTCTTTGATTGAAGAAGCAATAGTCAGGGCTCGGTAGTAAGCAGACCACCTCAAAGGATAAAAATATGGAAAAGCTGCAAAAATTTTATATTAATGGCGAGTGGGTAGACCCATTGTCGGACGCCACAATGGCCGTGCTAAACCCGGCGACAGAACGGCAAATCGGCATTGTCGCGCTTGGCAATGCAGCAGATGTTGACCGTGCCGTATCCGCTGCAAACGCTGCCTTTGAGGGGTTTTCACAGACCAGCAGGGAAAAACGGCTGGCGCTGTTGAAAAAGGTCAAGACGATCACCGAGGCCCGCTTTGAGGATTTGGCGCAGGCGATGCGGATGGAGATGGGCGCGCCGATCACCATGGCACGCGAGGCTCAGGCTGATGCAGCAATAGGGCATCTGGACGGATTTATAACTGCCCTTGAAGAGCTCGTAGAACGGCGGACGCTGGGGAATGGTGATGTCATGGTGCGCGAAGCCATCGGGGTCTGCGGCCTTATCACACCCTGGAACTGGCCGATTAACCAGATTACCCTAAAAGTCCTGCCGGCGCTGGCGACGGGATGCTGTTGTGTGTTGAAACCCAGCGAACATACTCCTATTTCGGCTATGATCTATGCTGAAATTCTTCATGCGACGGGCTATCCTCCCGGTGTGTTCAATCTAGTCAATGGCGAGGGGCCGGTTGTTGGCGCGGCGCTATCACGCCATCCAGACATCCAAATGATGTCCTTCACCGGTTCGACACGGGCGGGAACGGCCGTCACACATGACTCAGCAGATACTGTCAAGCGCGTGACGCTAGAGTTGGGCGGCAAATCACCAAATCTGATCTTTGCCGATTGCGACCTTGAAGAGCGCGTGAGGGTGTCAGTTGCCGAATGCATGTTTAATTCCGGCCAATCCTGCGACGCGCCAACCCGCCTTATTGTCGAACGTAGTTGCTATGATGAAGTGCTGAAGATAGCAAGACAAGCGGCAACTGATACAACGGTTGGCAACCCGGAAATTGAAGGAGAGCATATCGGCCCACTATTTGACAAAATCCAGTTTGATCGGGTTCAGGCGATGATCAAGGTGGGGATTGATGAAGGCGCAACGCTACTGGCTGGCGGACCAGGAAAACCGGACGGCCACGAGACAGGCTGGTTTGTCAAACCGACGATCTTTGGCGATGTCACGAACGACATGCGGATCGCCCGCGAGGAAATTTTCGGACCGGTGCTGGTGATCATTCCCTTCGAGGACGAGGCAGACGCCATTTCAATTGCCAATGACACGCCCTACGGGCTCGCCGCTTATTTACAAACAGGCGACTCCAACCGAGCTGAACGCGTGGCGAGCAAATTACGGGCTGGTGCTGTCCACATTAATGGTGGTGGATTTGAATATGGTTCGCCTTTTGGTGGCTACAAGCAATCAGGTAATGGCCGTGAGGGCGGCATGATGGGACTGGAAGACTACCTCGAGACCAAAACCCTGCATGGCCTTGGCTAGACCACCCATCGAATAGAGTGCAGTTCAGGGAATTGTACGGTCTAGCCCTCGAACGATTTTATGCTCCTTATCAAAGAAGGGCAGATCGACAATCTTGCAGGCATGTGTGCTGCCATCCGGTAGACGCAACGCCATAGTGCGGCCAACCCAGTCACCGGGTTCGGCAAATCGGGCATAACCGATGCCAAGACCAAGCGTCGGTGACGGCACGCCGGCAGTTATGTAGCCAACGACGGCCTCACCATCCAATATCCCGCTGCCTGACGACGGTGTTGCCGTAGAGCAGGTCAGCCCGAAAAGAAGTGATCGCCGGTCAGCATTAATCAACGCATCACGACCGATGAAATCGCCCTTCTCCAGATCAATAAAAGCACCCAACCCCGCCTCAAAAGGCGTCATGCTGGCATCCATGTCGGTTGTGTTGCCTAGAATGCCACCCTCGATTCGTCGGATCGTAAGCGCGCGTGTCGATGAAAATTCCATTCCATGAGGCTCACCTGCTGCCATCAAGTGGTCCCATAGCGCTAAATGATTAGTCTTTGCACCATCAGAATAAATTTCAAACCCTAGCTCATTAGTAAAGCCAGTACGCGACACATATAGCGATTGCCCACCTAGATCAAAGTAGCCTGCCCTGAAATAACGCATCGTCTCATCAATTGCACCATCAGATGCCGCGGTCATAATTGCAATGGATGCTGGACCTTGAATTTGTAGCACCCTTGATTTTGGATCCTTTATTTCAACATCAAAGCCAACGCTGAGCGCTAGTAACCAGGTTTCAAAAGGGCCATCTGCCTGCACGTACCAAAAGCGATTGGTGCCGAGTTTAAAAACAACCCCATCCATGAAAATACCACCACTAGGCGTGCAGGCGAGAGCGTAATATCCCCGCCCCTCTTCCATAGTTGAAACTCCGCGTGAAAGCACTTTTTCCAAAAATGGCACCGCATCAGGCCCAGAAATTTCTATCGGCTTTTCGGGTACGTCAAAGATTAGTGCCTTGCGGCGGAGTAGCCAATATTTTTCCAAATGATCCTCGCCAGCATAAACCGCTTGGAACCGCCCCGCGTAAACGCCACGTACCATTTTTGAAGTGTCATGCCGAGCAATAAAAGGTGACTCTTCAAATCTCCGCGCACTGATCAATACGTTATTGTCTAAATCTTTTTCTTCCTGAAGATTTACCATTGATGGCTCCTGTTCATACAATCGCTCATCGGCGTTTGCCCCATAACCATTTCCAAAGTTTGTTAAAAAACGCTTACCATTCGGAAGTTTTTTCTACTAATAGAAAATAAATATGATGATTTAGCCAAAATCTTCATTTTGCTAACAGTCCGCTGCACGCTCATTTTTATGTGATAATTTCTTTAAGAAACCAAAACCACAGCTTATAGAAGAGCACATTTTACCCCACTGCATGGGCTTACTTTTTTTCGCAAAATCCTGATGGCTTTTTGTTCTTACCTTTAGCGCGGTAATTCTAGCACGTTAGCAGCAGGCGGCATAATAGCACAGGCTGTTTGCAATCCCTACTTTAGACATGATATCTGAATTACCACATTAAATCGAGTTACGCTAAGCAAAAAGAGGCATTTTAATGATTGCCGAAATCGGTCACTTCTCATTGATTTTAGCCTTTGTGACATCACTGGTGCTGTCCGTTGTACCACTGATGGGCGTCGCCCGCGGCAATGCAGCAATGATGCAGCTTGCTGTGCCAGCGACATTGGTTATGGCAGCTGGCGTTCTTCTCGCGTTTGCTGCACTAGTCTGGGCATTCATCACCTCTGATTTCTCGGTCGCTCTCGTGGCAAGCCATTCACATTCGGCCAAACCGATAATCTACAAGATTTCTGGTACCTGGGGTAATCATGAGGGCTCACTCCTTTTGTGGATTGTTATTCTGGTCGGTTTTGCTGCCATCCTAACGCAAACTGCCAGGAAGATGCCGATACCGCTCAAAACTCGAACACTTGCAGTTCAGGGCATCGTCAGTGCTGCTTTTCTAGCGTTCTCACTTTTTACATCCAACCCCTTTACCAGGCTATCGCCGGCACCACTTGACGGCAATGGCCTAAATCCGGTTTTGCAGGATCCGGGTTTGGCGTTACACCCACCAACACTCTATGTTGGCTATGTGGGACTTTCAATGGCGTTTTCATTTGCCGTTGCTGGGCTTCTTGAAGGCAGGATTGACCGTGCTTGGGCCATTTATGTGCGGCCCTGGATCACAGCGGCATGGTGTGCGCTTACCATTGGTATAGCGCTTGGCAGCTGGTGGGCGTATTATGAACTCGGCTGGGGCGGCTGGTGGTTCTGGGACCCGGTAGAAAATGCCTCGCTGATGCCCTGGCTCGCCGCAACGGCGCTTATCCATTCAGTTATTGCTGTAGCGGCGCGAGGCATCTTCAAGAGTTGGACGGTGCTCCTTGCGATTCTGGCTTTTTCGCTGTCTCTTGTTGGCACTTTTATTGTTCGTTCCGGTTTATTGACCTCGGTCCACAGCTTTGCCAGCGATCCAGCACGTGGTGTTTTTATTCTAGCTATTCTGCTGCTAGCAATCGGGATTCCATTGGTACTTTTTGCGTGGCGGGGGCCACAATTGACCAACGAAGGCGACTTTGAACTTATTAGCCGGGAGTTTGGCCTCCTAGTTAATAATTTTCTTCTGACAGCGGCGACGATTGTCGTGCTGATCGGTACTTTCTATCCGCTCTGCCTAGAGATGGTCAGCGGCGCGCGGATCACCGTTGGCCCACCATATTTCGATGCCACCTTCAACCCAATCATGGGGGCTTTAGTTCTGGCAATGGCCTTTGGCCCGGTCATGGCCTGGCGGCGTGGTACCCTACCTGCCCTTCGGCTCGTTGCCAACTGTACGATCATTGCTGCGCTGGCGGCATTGCTGGTCGGGCTGGTGCTTTTCACCGGGATCTCCCTTGCCGGACTAGCTGGCGTTGGGATGACTGCATGGTTAGGCGGCGGCATCCTGGCCGATATTTTCCACCGGTTGAAACACGTCAGCAAGTCGGAAGTTGGCAAACGTCCTGTGATCCAGATGTCGGTGTGGGGAATGTGGTGTGCCCATCTAGGGATGGTCATTTTTTTGCTTGGTGCCCTTGGCAATGGACTTTTCGCTTCTGAGGTTGTGGTGCGCGCAAAACCGGGAGACGTGATTAATCTTGCCGGTAATCAGATTACCTTTGTCGGTGTCGAGACGCGGCGGGGACCAAATTATGTGACCTCAACCGCGATACTCGATTTAAGGCGTGGTGGTCAACTGCTAGCGCGGCTAGAACCTGAAAACCGGCTTTACACGGCAAAGATGCAAGCCACGACAGAAGCGGCGATAAGGCCTGGTCTGCGCGGTGATGATTACGTAGTACTGGGTGATGGTGATACGCAGATGGGCTATACCCTGCGGCTTTACCATAAACCACTTGTCAGCTGGATCTGGGCCGGGGCTGGGCTTATGGCCGTTGGTGGGTTTCTGGCAGCGATCGGCAGGGCACTGCGTCCGCCACCCATCCTCGAACCAGATATTCTAACATGACTAACGAGAGCAACAAAGACGCACGGAGGACTGGCCCTAAACTGCCTTTTTTCCTGCCAATGATTGGCTTCTTAATCCTTGCTAGCTTTGCCGCCACAGCTTTATTTGCTACATTGTCAGGCAACCGTAACCCTGAGCAATTACCGTCAGTGTTGATTGGCAAGCCAGTACCCGACACCCCAATTCCCCTGTTAGATGATGGATTGGCTACACTTACTTTAACGGATTTTGCCGGAAAGCCCCTGCTTGTCAATTTTTTTGCAAGCTGGTGCGCTCCATGCCGGGCAGAGGCGCCGGCGCTAGCGCAGCTTGCCAAAAACGTGACGATAATTGGCATTGCCTATAAGGACAAACCAGCAGACACCAATGATTTTCTAAACCAATTTGGCAACCCGTTTTCGGCGATCGGTGTTGACCGTGATGGTAGGCTTGGCTTTACCTGGGGTGTCTATGGTGTGCCTGAAAATTATTTGATTGGCAGCGATGGCACGGTCTTGCTGCGCCATGCCGGGCCGATTGACAGGCGCGTACTTAATGAGGTTTTGATACCGGCTATCGAGGGCACAAAGTGAGTATAGTTATCCGAGGTTTTTGCGTAACGCTTTTGCTTGCCACATGTATTTTGGTAGGCACGATTTGTTCGGGCAGAATGACACCTGCCTTGGCAATCACTGCCGAAGAGATGCTCCATGACCAAAAGCTTGAATCGCGCGCCCGAGAATTGTCCAAACAGCTTCGTTGTCTTGTTTGCCAAAACCAGTCGATTGATGATTCTGACGCTGATTTGGCCCAGGATCTGAGGCGAGAAGTACGCAAGCAACTTATGGCCGGAGCGAGCGATGATGAGATCATTGAAACGCTGCGTGGGAAATATGGTGATTATCTGTTGTTCAATCCGCCTCTTTCAACTAGCACTTACATTCTATGGCTAGCGCCGTTTGCGGTCTTCATAGGTGGGGCCAGTCTTATTCTAGCCGTGCAGCGCACACGCCAAGTAGGCGCAGTCACGGGCCAAGCTACAAACCAGCCGCATAAAGCGATAGAAGGGAGTGGTTGCAACGCATCTAGATCTGGTTTTGGCTCTAAATATATCCATTTTACTGGCGTTGTTCTGGTGCTTGTGGCAAGCCTTGGTCTTTATTTGATTCTGGGGCGCGCCGATCTTGGCGATCAGCCGTTGGCTCAACGACAAGCAGAAATCGAAACCGCAGCCAAAGCCGAAAACCAGCAGGCCATTACGCTGGCAGCAGCTCTAGCTAGAGCGAAACAACGGACACTTGATGAGCCAACCAATATCGGCAACTGGCTTAAGTTGGCACAAGCGGCCGCTATGGCTGATGATAATCAGACTGAAATAGGAGCTCTGAAAACAGCCGAGGAGATGACCGACGGTGATGACACGGTGAAAAGCATGCTGGCAGAGGCATTGAGCCGTGCCGCTGGTGGGCAAATTACGGTGCCGGCGCGAAACCTCATTGCGAGTGTGTTAGCACGTTCGCCAAACGAACCCCGCGCACTCTATCTTGCTGGGCTTGCCGCCTATCAGGATAAAGATTACTCGAACGCCCTAGAAATCTGGCAGCATTTGCAGAGCGTATCGATGGCTGATGCCCCCTGGATGAAACTTCTGGACCAAAACATTGCCGACGCGGCAGCAGCCGGCGGCATCGACATCCCCAATCGGCAATCGAGCCGGGGACCGACCGAGGCGGATATTTTAGCAGCTAGGGAGATGAATAATAATGACCGCTATGCAATGATTGAGGAAATGGTCAACAACCTTGCCAAGAAAATGGCAAAAAATCCCGATGATGTAGAAGGCTGGCGCCGGCTCGGGCGCGCCTATGAGGTGCTTGGAAGACCTGAGGACGCTGCCTCAGCATTGGTCAGTGCCGCCGATGCTTCGCCGCTGGATATCGACCAGCAAGTAACCGCTTTGCAAATGATCGTAACAGCGGGTCTTGACAAACAATATATCACGCAAGCATCACGGCTTATTAAACGCGCCAAAATGTTGGCCCCGGACCGGCTTGATTTGTTGTTCCTGCGTGGGCATTTCGCCAAACTCGAGGGCAACAAAAGTAAAGCGCATGAACTGTGGCAAAGCCTATTAAGACAATTGCCAGCAGACACACCCTTTGCCGATAATCTGAAGGCCGCGATTGCAGCATTATAGACCCAGTCAGATCAAACAATTTACTGCCGTATCAATGGATGTACTAAAACCGGCGTGTTTAAATAGGTATCAATACGGCAACTTGACCAAATCGTTAGCGCAACAGGTTGACCACCTTGCTGGCCATCATTGACGAGTTGCATTTGGGCTGGTATTGCGTGACCGTTATTCCACCCAAGTTCGACTTTTTTTTGGCCTATGATCACGGTCCATCATGGATTTGATTGCAAGCGCCGCATTCTTTGACCTTTCGCGACTTTTCTGCAATTCGGCATCAAGCGGGATGAGAATACCCCCATCAGAGCGCAACCGTGGCGGGGTATAATCTGGAAACTGTTTCAACAGCGCAATTAGGCATTCCATAAGGAGATCTTCTTGCGGTCTAGTCTGTGACTGTGCCTCAACCTCGTCCATCAAATCAGCAATTGTCTTCATGCCCTGTTTGCTAATTTCAGTCATTACCCTCTCTCCTTGCCCAACAGATCAGAATAGCCCTTTAATGATAATGATGCCATGTTTGCAGTAACCATGCCAAGTGTTTGGGTCTGCTTCGTATCACATTTCCAGCAGATAACCCGTGCGATGTGCCAGCGGTGTCTTGCCCACGACCTTGGCGACAGTATCACCCGGCCGAACGTATTTGATACAACGCAATGAGAGAATGAAACCATCGGTGCCAGCTCGAACTGGGTGACGCTCAACAAAAGCATTCGGGCCATCAAGTATAATCAGATCGGCAAGCACATCGCCAGCAGCAACGACATCACCAAGACCCACATGATAAGCTAGAAGGCCTGGTTGGTCGGCGATTACAACTTCCGTCGCAGCAAAAGGCAAAGGCAGAGGTGCCGGTACCGGCATTGCAACAGTCTCACCGCCCACATAACCGCGCCCCTTTAAAAAACTCATAAGGTTTTCTGCATCCTGCCGGTTCATCTGGTCGTCAACATCACAATAGCCGCGATATTCGAGCGTTGCTGCCAGTGGAGGTGGAGCTATGGCATGATCTGAGAAATGACGCGCAAGTTTTATCCACAATCCTGGCCAAACCTCATCAAAAGAACCTCCTCCGCTATCTTCGGCTGTCAAAGTCGCTGCCGCGCCAACCCAATCAGAGAGATCCTGTGCCGCGGGCAACAATTGCGGGACAATGAAAATGTGGTTCAGAGCGGCATCATCGCAATGCAAATCTAGAACAATGTCGCTGTCAAACGCCTCGCGTGCTACTTGGAGGCGTTGAACGTCAAGGGCTGTTATAGGCTTATAGTTATCCAACGCGTTGGAAACAGCTTGTCTAATAATATTAGTATTATGTGCAGCATCGTCAGGCAACAATGTAGCTGCCAAATGTGCAAGCCCGCCATTCCTTGACAGCATCGAAAACAAATCGAACCAGCCCCGGTTAAAATTGATCCCAGTCGGCAAATTATACCGGCCCTGATGGTGATGAAGACAGAACTGCCCCATGCCGATAGGGTTGACCATCGGGAAAATAACGAACCGCGCTGTTAAAGAATCAGATTGATCGGCAGAATTTAGCATAGCCAGAAGATGATGCAGGATCAACATTCCCGGCTGTTCACCAGCATGCAGCCCAGCCTGAATAAAAATTTTCGGAAGCGCTCGGTCATCAGGACCGATTTTAAGACAGGTGAGGTAATATGACGTTCCTGGACTATCACCGGCAATCTTGATCTCTGTTCTTTTCATTGTTCCAGCCTAAATTAATCACTACAAACTAGTACTGAAAACGCTAGATGCAGTGATCTATTTTAGCAATTTCATCTGCCACTAAAAAAAAATACCAATAACTAAACAAAATAGAAATTTGTCCGTTTTACGATTTAGGCGAGATAACGGTCCAGGTTTTATCTGGCCGTTTCGAGATGCTCCCGGCGGCTGATGATAAAAGCGTCTGGGACATGGCCCCCGCTGGATTTTCCAGCGGGGGTTTCTTTATTGGGATCCTCTATGCTAGGAGTTAGCGTATATTTCTGCAGAGGTTATATGGAGACAAAATTCGTGTTGGAGATTTGGCAAATGACGTTAGCCAGCTACATTGACTATGTTGTGAGATTTTCAAGTTCAAGTAAATATTGTCCGCTATTTGCGATCTTACTTCTAGCCAAAACCATGGCAGCAGTGGCTGAAACCCCTTCAATCGAATGCGATGGACAGAAATATTCATTTGAAAACAGCCTGTTTGGCGCCACAGCAAAGAAAATGGCTATCGTGGAATGGCAGGATTTCTGCGTATCAGAAAATCCCGAAACACTGTCCCAAGAATTGATAATCCGAGACGAAGAAATCTGGTGCCTAAGCTTTCATCATATCACGCCCAACACACAGCCTCTTGCCCGCCAGAGCTGGATGCTGAATACGGCGATCGGTACATTACAGATCACCGATTACGTGCGCCATAAAAGTGGTTGGCTTAAACAAAGTCAGAAACGGATCAAGTGCCAGATGCCCGACGATTAGGCCAAGCAACTTAGTCGAGACATAGGGCTCACCTACTTGTCTTTTTTTGTGCTTAGGGAACAATCTGATTGATGCTTGCTGACCGGTGTCTGAGCCAGATTTTTGGGACATTTGTTGGCCGATTCACGGATTTCCATTCCATGATAGAGTGCCTTTACTCATCAAGTAACATAGTAATCCACCCCAAAATACTTGAGATTCCCAATCTTACAAACCGGACATAGTTCATGGTATAGCGTAAACTAGACTGCCATAAAATGATGACTTGCATTCTTAAATCACAGATTGACCAGACTACACCCTCGATTGGCCACCTTTGCCCCACTTACAAAAAAGCCCTACAGTGATTAAATACTTCTATTGCCCAATCCGATGTGCATCGTTAACCGTTGAATGCGTATGATAACGAATCAATCTTTCTTACCGGCGGCAATTATCATAGCTGAAGACTTGGGTCTAAAGTCAGTGTTCCAATCATAAAAACGGATAGTCGAATTCATGGAGAAAATGGTCAAATTAACCCTTGAAAAGAGTTGAGCAAACCGACTGAATCAATGCCTCTATTTAGAACGTGTACGTAGCCCTAGAGAAATCTTCAATTAGATAAATCAGACCGGGCAATACCCACAGATGCGCCGCGTCGCCAAAATCCACCTAACAGCTGTCTGGCCACATAAGCAGTTATCAAAAGCGAAAAAAACAATCCTGTTAGCACGCTTGTGGCAATACCAAACCAAACACCAAGCACCCCAAAATCAAACAGAAAAACGAAGATCCAGCAAAAAAATGCAATAGCAAAGGATTGCCTATAAATGCCAATCCATAATGTCCAGATCGGCCGTTTCAATGCCTGAAGAAATGAGTTGATGGCAAACAACATCATGTAGATTGGCAGAATAAAACCCTCAATCCGCAGATAGCTAACGCCGATCCGAATCACGTCGACGTCGCTGGTAAATAATCGCATCAATAGCGGTGCGGTAAAAAACAAGACCGGGCAGGCGACCGCCATGAAAATGAACCCATATTTCCAGCAAGTAAACAGCGCCTCGCGCGTCCGTTCCATTTCACCAGCACCATAATTCTGCGCCACAATCGGCAACAAAGCCCCAGTCAAGCCAAAGACGGGCAACAGAAAAAGCTGTTCAACGCGCAGCGCAACACCGTAGGCCGCAACTGCTGCCGTGCCGAATGTTTTCAAATAATATTGAACGATGATACCCGCACTCATCATTACCATCATACTCATGGTTGTTGGCAACATCTGTTCAGTTATAGCCCATGAAGTTGCAAATTTAGGCTTTAAATCGCCTAGTTGCCACCCAGCCATAAGCACAGTTCCAAACAATTGCCAGCCCACATAGATCATCACGCCCGTTTGGCTGATCACCGTAGCAACCGCAATGCCATCAAAACCCATTCCTTCCCAGGCGCCGGGCAGCCCGAATACCAAAAGCGGATTGAGACCGATATTAGCGAAGAATGCGCCTATTTGGGCGCGCTGCATCGATACGGTATCTCCCTGGGAGTGTAACAATCCGTTGATACCAAATGACATTACGAAAGACGGGATAGCCAACAGCAGAACCATAAAATACCGGGTTCCAGCCTCTCTGTAGGCCCCCTCGGTCGAAACCAGCTTTATCAAAAGGGGACCAAGCCAGACTGCCACCACGATCAGCAACAATGAAATCAGCAACCCGAACCCAATCCCTCGCACGGCAATCTGACTGGCGGCAGCATCATCCTTGGCCCCAATGGCGTTGCCGACGAGGGCAATCATCGCCGCCGACAGTCCAAAGCCAAAGGTAATGAAAATGAAAAAAGCCTGAAAGGAAATCGCCAGACCAGCCTGTGCATCGGTGCCGATCAGGCCTGCAAAAAACACATCAACAACATTATAAAGGGTTGTGAACAGCATTCCAATGCCAGCTGGCACCGCAAGATGGAGGAAATGTTCGGCAAGGCTGCCTTTGGAGAGGTTTCGCGTTCGGCTCATTGCTGGTCTTTCCAGGGTTCGGGGCCGACAGTACGGTCGGAGGCACGAGGCTTAAGCGCGGACTATGCACCAGGAGGGCCGTCGCTGTCTATGCGGTTGCACCCTAACCAAATGGAACGATTATTCCGCCGACATTTTGTCACGTCGCTGGTCATCCGCCTGAACGGGAAGCAACAGCCCAGACAGGGCAACCAGAATGCCTACGCCGCTCATCACGACGAACAGGCGGCTCATCGGAACACCTGACTGCAGAATGACGCCACAAATCGGCAACACCGTTGCGCCGATTGTCAGATTCACCATGAATTTGACACTGAGCACCTTGGCCCGCCACTCATCCGGAACATAGCGCGACAAAATGGTGTCAGTTATTGGAATTTGCCCAAAAACAAAGCTCATCGCAACGAGCATTGCGAAAAACAGCGCATAATCAGTAAATCTTGCGGCCAGAAAAATAAACAGAATCTGCCCAATACCAATGGTGAACAACACCCATTTTGGCGAAAATCTGTCTATCAGCCAGCCGACGCCAATCTGGGTAAAAGATGCCGTGGCATAGACAAGCGAAGCGAGCAGACCTGTCAACGCTACAGAGGTTGAAAGGCTAGTCATGGAAATTTCAAAGTAACGCGGCACGACAAAAGTCATCGCGCCAAAGATAAACCCCCCACTGGCAGTCGATAGTAGCATAGCGCCAAGTGCCAGTTTCCAGTTCGGGGCAAACCCTGCACGTCCCCTTTTTGCCGCCGCAACACGCGGTGTGTTATCCTCTCGCAACGCCGAAATGAAGGCCACGCCATAGCCAAGGCAGAACAGGCCCGGCATGATAAAACATAGCCGCCAATCACCCATAGTTAGCAGGATGCCGGCAATTAAAGGTGCTGCCGCCACGCCCATATTGCCAAACACGCCATTGATACCCAGACGAAAGCCAATGCGTCTGTTATTTTTGATCAGCATTGCAATGCCGACAGGATGATAGATTGCGGCAAAGGTGCCGATCAGGCCGATGGCCACGGCCAATTGCCAGACAGTCTGGGTGAACCCCGCCAGAATGGCAGCGCCACCAATGCCAAAATGGAAGATCACCATCAGAAGCGAGCGCGAAAATTTGTCGGCAAGCTGCGCTGCTACCGGTGCCATGCCACCAAAGAGGACAAAACCGACAACACCATAGACAATGATTTCATCATAGCTCATGTCAAAATGGCGGCCGGCATCATAGGCCGCCTTAGCAAAGATCAACATCATGAAATGGTCCAGAAAATGACCAATATTTAGATAGATGTCGTTGACCTTCCTGGCACTGACAGCCTTGACGACTGAATATGACATGGATCTTTCTCCAGTGGCAATGGGCGTCACGCGCGACTGTGATGAAAACTGCCTTGCATGTCCAGCCTGCTCTTGGCTGCTAACGGATTTGCTATTTCATCTCGAAACCCTGCCGCGACAGGAAATCACGCATATGTGGGCGTGCTTCCTTGCCAAGCAAACCGGTCATCTGTTCACTCCAGCTCTGCGATTTCGGATTACCGGTGCGCGTCGAGTAATAGGTTCGCACCACCTCATCATAGGCTTTTATCTGCGCTTCCTCGGCACTAGCATCATAGCTGTTTTCCTTGAGCATGACCGGCAAAGGCAAACGCGGCTTTGGCTCTGGGTTCTGTGCTGGATAGCCAAGGCACAAGCCAAACACCGGATATACATCTTCCGGCAAGTCTAGCAGGGTTGTCGCGCGTGCTGGGTCGTTGCGGATCGCGCCAATGTAACAGATGCCAAGACCAGCGGACTCAGCTGCGATCACAACATTCTGCGCATATAGGGCGGCATCGACCGTGGCAATGATGAATTGCTCAGTGAAGCCTCTAGTTGGTATGCCGCCATGCATTTCACAACAACGGATGGGGCGGCTGAGATCGGCGCAAAAAACCAGAAATTCAGGCGCTGTAGCAATGTAACTCTGATTGTTTGCCAACTCGACAAATTGCTGGCGCTTGTCTGGATCAGTGACCCGTATGATGGTCACACCCTGAAGAAAGCTGGAACTCGCCGCCGCTTGGCCAGCAGCAACTAGTGTCTCGAGCAACGCGTCGCCAATCTCCTCATTGGTGAATTTACGAATGGAACGGTGCGCCATTAAAAGATCAATCGTTGGGTTCATGGTAGAACTCCCGTTCTAGTTGGTTGGTTGTTGACCGGCCTGGCTAGAAATCTATGTCAACATTCGCGCCGCAGATTAAGGCAGCCACGCGCTCACCTGGTTGGGGGCTGTATACGCCGGTCATAAGCGCGGCAATTGTGGCGGCACGCCCGGTTCAACCGCCAGCCCCAATTCTGCCACAGCGCGCGTTGCGCGTCGATGATTGCCGAATCAGAAACCAGAATCGACTCGATTTTCTGTTTCCTGGCAAGAGCAAAACAAATATCACCAACGCGACTTGCACCAAGGGCGCTGGCGGCAAAGCCAGAGACCGCTACATCAACCTGTGAACCGGCGGCAAGGGCGGCGTGCAACGCGCAGGCCATTTCTGGCTCCACGGCGACTACTGTGCCGCCCTCCCAGCCATGCCTATGCACCAGCGATCAATCCACCACCGCCAACTGCAACGAGAATTGTGTCAGCTTCAAGACCCTGCGCCTCCCACTCAAGCAGCACCGTTCCCTGTCCACAAACCGTGCCGAAATCGTCATAGGCATGAATCGAAATAGCACCATGATCCGACTCGAATGCAACTGTGGCATTTGGCGCATCAGCCTATACACCATCAATGATGATTGGCTCGACGCCTGAGCGACGGGTCATTTCAATCTTGGCAAGACTTGCCGTCTTGGGTATGAAAATTCTGCACTCATGACCAAGCGATTTTGCCGCATAAGCGACGGCCGCGCCATGATTGCCCCCTGAGGCCGCGACAATACCAGCTTTTGGAACATCGGCTGCCAACAAGCTGTTGAAAACTCCTCGTGCCTTGAAACTGCCGGTGTGCTGCAGATGTTCGAGCTTCAGCGCCACTGGAATTTCCGGGACAAGGTCGTCTACCTGCATCACGGGTTTCCGGCGGATATGGGGCCTGATCCGATGATCAGCCGCCGCAATCTCAGCTTGCCACGCTATGTTCACAATTCCGCCTGCTCGAAACTGTTATCGAACTTGATAAACTTACCAGGCCAGTCAGTCATCACCAGATCAACACCATACCCACGCATTTTTTTGACATCCGCAGCATCATTGACGGTATAGCAGCGAACCGCCAGACCACCATCGTGAATGGCAGCCACCTGGTCGGAAGTAAGATTTTCATGGTTCAGATGAAATCCATCCAGTTGTAACCGGTCAGCAATATCGCGCCAGTCATCAGGCGTCTCCTCGGCGATTAGCGCCCGAGCGAATTCTGGAAGTTCCGGCATGATGGCAGCAAGACATCCCGCATCAAAGCTGCTGATCAGCGTCATTTCAGGATCAACCTCTGCTAGCGCGCAGGTCAATGCAGCAGCGTGACGTCGGTAATCCTGATGATGACATTTAATTTCAAGGTTGAGGCCAATGCTGGTCTCTTTCTGCCAGGATAGAAGATCGGCAAGGGCGGGAACCGGCGTGCTCGCAAAAGCCGCATCACGCCAGGCGCCAGCGTCAAGTTTCGCCAGACTGGCTCTATCAAATGACCCGATCGGGGCATCACCCGTAACGGTGCGGCCAAGCGTGGCGTCATGGAACACAGCAAAACTGCCGTCGGCAAGTAGGCTAAGATCGGTCTCAATTGACCGCACGCCAGCCCTCGCAGCCGCCTCAAAGGCCAAAAAGGTGTTTTCAGGAAAGGCACCGCTGGCACCACGATGGGCCGAAATAAAATGATCTTCAAAAAGGGGCATTGAATATTCCTAAAAAAGTTTAGAACCCGCTACACGTAAGCCTAGCGATGATTGGCACGCAGAACAAACAGGTTTACGGTTGTTGAGTTAATTACAACAGCCCCTAATAGGTCAATTATTGTCAGCACAATCTGCACGCGTGCCATTTAACCTGCTCGGTCTGAGCCAGATCATCAGCTATGGGCTGATGTTTTATATTTTTGCGCAGCTTAAAACACCCCTCGCACTTGCCATAGGCGTTGCCGAAGACCAGATACTTGCCGCCGTATCAGGTGCACTGATCATTCATGCGCTACTTGCCCCGATCATAGGCGGCTGGAGCGATCGTTTTGGCGCATTGTGGGTGATGACACGCGGGCTGGCGCTGGGCGCTGTTGGGCTAGCGATGCTGCCACTGAACGCTTCTTTGTGGTGGCTGTGGCTTTGCATGGTTCCCATCGGCACGGGATTTGCCATGTCATCCTATGAGCTGGCCTTCAATAGCGCTGTCCAGCTTGACGAGGCGAATGCGCGGCGTAACATTTCGTTTATAACGTTTTACGGAGGCGTTGCCAGCTCGGTAACCTGGCTATCTGTCGCCCCGCTTCTCGTTTATTTTGGCCTGCACATCACCTGTTTCATTGTCGCGGGTATTCTGGCGATCACTGCTATACGTTTTTTCTTTCTCCACCGAGCGTATGGTGGCGGCGCAGCTGGTAAGGGACAGGCCCCTGCCCCCTTCAGATGGCAGTTGCTGAACCGATCAGAGCGCCTCGCCCTGGTAATGCTTGGCAGCGCCGGCGGGCTTGAGTATCTGGTTTTTGCCTCGACAACGCTGTTGTGGATCAACTGGTTTCAGGTCCAGTTCAATGATCCGGCTCTGGCGGTGATGCTGGCGGCTCTCTATGGACCATTCCAGGTGGTCGGGCGGGCCATTGAAATGCACTTTGGACATCGCTTTGATGCGCGGGTCACTGGCATGATCGCCTTTCTGTTTGGCCCAATTGCCATGCTGCTTGTTCAGGCTGACAACCTTGGCCTTGCCATTGCCGCGATGATTATTTTCGGTATGGGTCATGGAGTGCTGACCGTCTCATTCGGCTATGTCACCAATATCTATTTTCGGGCGGAAGTCTATGGCCGAGCAAAAGGGTGGATTACAACACCACGCGCAATTGGCACCGCCATCGGGCCAATCATGGGCGGCATGCTGTTTGCCAATGGAACGGGCCTATTCTTCAGCGTGATGATTGGCATCTTGCTTACGGCAGCGCTGTCTTTTGCAGCGCTATTCCTAGCTCGGACAAGACCGGGATACAGCTCCAGGTATAAGTGAACAGCATAGTCCAGCGTACGCTACAATCTGATCAAGCAGCTTGCAAACCGGAAATCCATTCGGCTTGGATCAGCGTTGCTGGTATTTATGAATCGCTTAAAGCGACATATCTCCCTGTTCAAATTGGATGCCACGCTGATCCAAAATTAGCTCAATCAGAAAAGGCAACGATTAAAGGGGGAATTTTGAAACAACACCCTCTCGAGCCATCCCATCTGGTGTATGCACGACAAGTTGTGTGCCATTGCCCCAATAACCTCGTTTTATCATTGACATGCCCACGTTAACTTTCAATCTCGGTGAATAAATTCCTGACGTTACGCTGCCAATCGGAAGCCCCTCTTTAGAGGTTACAGGAAAAGGCTGCCCGCATGGAGGGGTCTTGCCTCCGCCGAATTTCACTCCACATAACTTTTTTCGTGGTCCCTTTTTTGCGATTTCTATCAATGCAGATTTACCAACGTAATCAAAATTTTTACCGAAATGGCAGAGAGAATTAAATCCACATTCCAAGGGATTATTTGAGCGTGTAAATTCATTGCCGTAAGACATTAATCCCCCTTCAATGCGCTCGATCAAATTTGGGCAGCCAGGCCGGATATCGTATTCCTGGCCTGCATTCCAGATTAAATCCCATAAGCTGCCACCATAGGAGGAACCCTCTAAATAAATCTCAAAACCACCCTGTTTGCTGTAACCAGAACGTGCAATGATTTGTTTTTTACCAAAAATTTCAAATTTGCCAAATTCGAAGTAACCCAATTTACCAATATTACTTCCAAAGAGATCAGACATGAGGCCAAATGATAATGGGCCCTGTACCGCCAAGGGTGAAACATCTGGTTCATCTACCTGGACCTCTAAGTTCATCCCAACTTTTAGGCCTTTAGCCCAAAGCAACAGATCTGAGTCTGCGATCGATAGCCAGTATTTATCGTCAGCAAGTTTGAGCAAAACTGGATCATTAAGCATCCCAGCATTTTCATCAATGACGGGAATGTAACGGCATTCTCCTATCTTCACGTCACTAAGATCTCTTGGGGTCATAAATTGAACTAATCGATAAGCGTCTTTACCGCTAATTTGGATTTGCCGTTGAACAGCAACATCCCAAAGCTGAACCTGTGACCTTAAATGCCAATAATCGTCCTCGACACTTGTTTTATAGGCTTTTGGCAACAGCATATGGTTAACAACGCTAAAGCCTTTTACACCATGATATTCAACTCTGTCAGTGTATGGAGTACGCCGGATTCGACGTGACATATTTAAGCCAGCAGTAGACATAACATTTACCCATTTAAGAGATTTAAAGCGAACATAATTAGCTTGACCACCAGCATGAATAGCTGTTTGGCGACATGATTATCGGAATGTGATACCGGCCGTCGGGGTCCGGCATGGAAAACCGGATGACAATCTCGCTCAGAATCTGCTTGTTAGTCACGGAGATGTCGTGCCCGGCAAAATAGGCACCGCTGGCAATCAACATCTCATAGCCAGCATCAATGGCAACCTTTACCTCCCACTGGAAGCGCCCAGCCTGATCGCTCTGGCCCTCAAAAACAACAGATCTTTGACCGTCAGCGGCAATCCGCATCAGGGTGACAGCGACCTCGCTGGCATGAGTGCCGTCGACGCCATTGAGCAAATGCGATGATAGAACTGCCATTTCTTTTCCCCCATAAATCCCAAATACCCTGATCTATTCGATGGATGCCTTGTCGCGCTTTGACGTTGTGGCCAGCACGATTGGCGAGATCACGCCCTTCACCTTCACATTAACGCACGACGTCTTGCCGCTTGCCATTGCTCGTCTTACTGCCGGAATAATATCCTCGCGGCGGGTAACTAGCTCGCCATACCCGCCGAGTCCTTCAAACATCTTGTGAAAAGGGATATCGCGAAAATCAGTGGCATAATGCATGCCATTTTTAAACAAACGTTCCTGCTGCTGCGAGATGCAGTCAAGGCCACCATTATTATCGATGACAACGGTTATCGGCCTTTTTTCCTGGAAAGCTGCCTCGATCGACAACCCACCCGATAAAAACGCACCATCACCACTGATCAGAACGACATTACTGTCCTGATGCAGATTTTTGGCCGAGATCGCGAAGGAAACACCAACCCCAAGCAGACTAAAGGTACCTGGGTGAAGGATGCCACCCAGTTTTCGACCAGCAAACCCGGCAAGATTGACGGCAATTTCAGACCAGAAATGGGTGTTGCCGCCGTCAATGACCAACCAATCACCATCCGTCATCGCCGCCTGAACATCCATCGCCAGATGCAGTGGATGAATGCGCCCGGCAAATTCCGGCTGGTCGACCTCTGCATCAACATCGGTCATCATCTTTGCCACCCAGGCGGCGCGGCGCTGGCGGTTCAGATTGAACCAGTCACGCGCCAGCGTGAATTCAGCGCTCTCTCCGAAGGCAATCACTGCCTGCAGGAAGGCGCCCGGATCTGAAAGCAGCGTGAAATCGGCGGCCCTGTTAAAATCAACCTCCTCATGCGAACCATTTATGCAGACAAGATCAACGCTCTCGGGAAATAACGGCGGGTTGCCAAAATTCATCTGATTATCCAGCCGCGCGCCCACCATCAAAACAAGATCGGCTTCGGCAAACGCGTCCTTTGACGGGTGATATTGATGAATGTCGGCCAACCCCATGTAGGCCTCACATTCCTCGCTAAGCAATTTCTGATGATAGGGGATGTTGAACACTGGAATGCCAAGTTTGCGCCCGGCCTCCTCCAGATATCCTTCCGCACCTGACCACCAGACGCCATGCCCACCAATCAGCACCGGCCGTCTAGCTGCGGCAAGCTTGTCCATCACCAACTTAAGACGCGCTGGTTCAGGCCATGCTTTTGCCGGCAGCTGTGCCGTCCTGTTAAACGGGCGCTCCTCCCCCCCGCTGTTTTCGGCGAAGGAAGAAAACATTATGTCGACTGGTAGGCTGAGATGGACAGCACCGGGATAACCGTTCATCGCAATCTTGTAGGCCCGATCAACAAATTCACTGATGCGGTCACCATCAGTGATACTGGCGCTGTATTTGGTCAGCGGTTCGGCAATGGCAACATCATCAATTTCTTTAAAACCACCAGAGCCCTGGCGTTTGAGCGTACTGGACCCAGTAACGAAGATCACCGGCGAGCGCTCACCCCAGGCCTCCATCATCGCTGGAACCGCATTGGCAAAGCCCTCCGGACCAACAAGACAGACCGCTGGTTTACGGGTAATACGGGTATGGCCATCGGCAAAATGGCCGGCTACCTGCTCATGCGGGCAGTTGATTACCTTCATTTGGCATTCCATAAAGCCCTCAAGTGCCGGATTGCAAAATCCGCCCGAAAGGGTGAAGACATGCTCAACACCTTTTTCCTGAAGCGCCCGTGCAAGCAAAGCGCCCCCTCGGATTTTTCTGACCTCACCCATCGTCTAGCCTTTTCCCTTATCTGTGTGATGATGCGCGCTGGCAAGATTGTCAGCGCCGATATCGGTTATCTGCCGATGACCAGCCAGCCCCATGACAGCGCTTGCCTCGGTGCTGATAAGGCCCAGAATATCGGACAGCCCCCGTGCCCCGCCGGCGCCCAGCCCATAGAGTACGCTTCTTCCAACCATGGCAAAATCAGCGCCTGATGCAAGCGCTTTGATCACATGCTCACCATTGCGGATACCACCATCATAGATCAGCGGCGTCGCATTGCCGACAGCCTGTCTGATCACCGCGAGTGACTCGATGCTCGTTGGGGCGCCGTTCAACTGCCGACCCCCATGGTTGGACACATAAATCGCGTCAGCTCCCAAAGCACAAATACGTGCCGCATCATCTGGGCATTGCACCCCCTTAACTACCAGTTTTGCTGGCCACCGATCACGTAGCCTCTGCAGAAATTCCCAGGTGGCGCGACCACGGCTGGCGTTGCGCACAAATTTAGTTCCCTGCGATGAGGTAGCGTAATTCATCGGACGCGGCATGCCGGCGCCAAGACCGTGAATCAATGAGGCCAACGACCAATGCGGGTGTGAGGCAAAATCCCAGATCTGTCGCGGCCCCAAATGCAAGGGGAAGGTAAAACCATTGCGTAGATCACGCGTGCGCACCGATGGGATTGGCACATCGACGGTTAGGATTAACACCCTGTACCCGCTCACCTTTGCACGTTGGACCAGCTCATCAACGAATTCAGCGGACTGGTCGGCATAAAGTTGAAACCAAGCATAACCCTCGGCAGCCTCGATGATTGTCTCAAGCGTCGCAGACGAGGCTGTCGAAACACAAAGTGGCATTTTGCAGGACGCCGCAGCGCGTGCCATATGCTGGTCAGCATTCGGCCAAGACAGCGCACACATCCCCATCGGGGCAATGCCAAAGGGCAAGCCCATCTGCTCGCCCAGAATTTCGGTGGAAAGGTCACGATCCGCCACATCCCGCAGAACCCGTGGCATCAGCCGAATTGCATCAAGTGCCGAGCTGTTGAGCTGGCTAAGGCTTTCATCGCCTGATGCACCGTCAACAAAGTCAAACATCATGCGGGGCAAGCGTTTTCTCGCGCGTAAACGTGCTTCAGCGACTGAAAAACATTTGTTCAATTTAATCCACCTCATAACCGATTTTGAAAACGTAACAAATTTCCAATTCATTCTACAAATATAATTGTTAGATTGATTGATACAAATTTGTTATGATTTTATATGGAGGATTTTTGATGAATTTCCGACAATTAAAGGCATTCATTGTGGTTATGCGGCACGGCACAATCACCGCCGCCGCACGCGAATTGCGTGTCTCACAACCAAGCGTTACCCGCCTGATTCACGAGCTGGAATCTGCGCTTGGATTTTCGCTGTTTGTACGCCAGGGACGCGGTGTGCTGGCGACAATGGAGGCACGGCGCTTCCATAAGGCTGTCGAGAGCGCCTTCATCAATATTGAACGGCTTGAAGAGCTTGCCACCGCCATTCGTCAGGACACGATTGGCAAGATTTCCATTGGTGTGATCCCGACATTCTCAGTCACGGTCCTGCCCCGGATTTTGGGGCAGATACAAGGTAATGCCACCAAAACGCACACGGTTATTCACACGCGCAATACGCCGGGCATTGTCGATGCCATCCAGCTTCAGCAATTTGACCTTGGCATTGTCTCACGCTCACCACCCTACGAGGGTGTGCATATTCTCTATCACACCTCGGTCAATTATGTGGCGCTGATCCCCTCCGAGCATGAGCTTGCCGCATCCACCGGGGAAATTGACCTCGACCGGGTCGCGACGCAGCATGAGTTTGTGACCTTTGGCAATGTCTATCCGCTGGAGATGCAAGGCATGGAGGAAAATCTGTCAGAGCATCTGCAGCAAAATGCCCGCTTTAGTGTGGCAAATGTTTTGACCGCAAGCTCGCTTGTTCGCGAAACGGGAATTCCGGCGATTGTTGACCCGTTTTCGGCACGGATGACACTGGATCAAGGCGGCGTCGTCATCCGTTCACTACAGCAGAATTTGCGTTATCACATCGCCATCATCGCGCGGGGTGTCGATACGATGACACAGGAGACGCGCCAGCTTGCCGAGGCGCTTATCACGGGCTTCCAAGCTGATCCAATCATCATCGCCGCGGCAAATTGAAGGATTGCCAGAGAGATTTGTTCCAAGATGATTCGTGGTCTCAGGCGAGCGGTGGTAGCTCAATGGGCAGCAGGTCGCGCACACCCCGGTCGATCGCAGGTTCGATATAGCGGGGACGATGCTCGGCGAGGATTTCCTGTGCTCGACGCGCGGCCGCCTGCCTTATGTCAATACTGCCCGCGGCCTCCCAAACATCAATGACAGTCCGATCGGCAATTTCGGGATAGAGAAAATCCGAGTGCATTCGAGCGAAAGTATCAGCTTCACCAAGAAAATGACCGGCTTCTTTGACCACCGCGCCGATTGCCGGAGCAGACAAGGTTTGGGGACTGACCTCAACCGGATTGGTCGCACGCAAAATACAGCCAAGCATGTCATTGTCAACGACCATGGCCTCAAAGGATATTCCCATCAAACTGGCCTGGGCACCACATGCCTGGGTAATAATGTTAGCACCGGCCTGAACACTCAGGCCAACTGTCAGACATTTTTCATAACCACTTTGCGCATCAGGCAGTTTGCTCTCGGTTGCGCCGGCGATGGTTGAGGACGGCAAGCCGTAATGCCGCGCCATCTGCATTGCTGTTGCGGTTAATAATGCCTGCTCACCACTACCGCCTGCCATCGCACCGGTGCGCAAATCGGTGATCATCGGGCGCGGCCCAAATACCGCCCTGGCCTCTTCATCGACAAGCCATGCGATCACCATACCAGCAAGTGTTTCTGCCGTTGTCTGGGCAACACAACCAGCAATGGTCACTGGGCTGGACGCGCCAAGCTGGCCAAAAGTGTTGATCGACATTGGGATGCCATGGCGCACCGCGGCCTGCAGAATTTCAACTGACTCGGTATCAAAGCGCATAGGTGGGACAGCGTGATTGACCAATAGCGAGAGAAAGGGTCGTTCCCTGAATGCGGCCTCCGATCCAGCCAACTGGTAACAGAGGCAGGCAATATCGGCAACTGATTGCGCGTTTCCTGAACTCACGAACACATGTTTGGTCGTTCCAGCAAGGCTGGCATAGGCCGTATTAACGTCAAGACGCTGTTGGTCAGGCATATCACGGGCAACCAGAGGCCGGCTGAAAAAATGAATATGGGTCAGCCTGTCGACCAGCCGGGCCGCGTCATAAAGGTCAGCCAGGCAGGAGTCACGATACTGGCCAAGCTGCATGTCAAAGAGTTGCGGCGAGGCACCGCCTGTGCCAACGTGAACTGCCCCAGGCGCTAGGACTAGATCTTTATCCGCCGCGCGGCCAAACAGAGTAAAATCGCGCTGCAGACCAGTAAGGGCGGCCTCTACCAGTTTTTCCGGAAACAGCAAGCGACCAGAATCATCCAGCCGCCCACCGGCATCAGCGACAAGTTTCACAGCTGATGATGGTGCCTCGCTGACACCGGTGCTGGCCAAGAGCTCCAAGGCGGCGGCGTGAATTGCCGCAATGCCGCGCTCATCCAATGGGTTAAGATTGCCGCCGGTGCCGATGATGCGTTGACCAGTAAGCGATTTGAATGGCTCGATCAATGGTTTTGTGCTGCGCCGCCGTCTGGATTTGCGCGGGTACGCTGACTGTAGCTTGTTATCTGTCATCTATTGGGCCTTGTTGACATGTCCCATAACCGCCTGCACCGCCGCGCCGCTACCCAAATCAAAGCCGGGTTTCATCGCCGCCCGAACGATTTTTCCATTCTGTTCTGCGCCGACAAAGACCGCCTGTCCCTGCCGTGCCCTTATGATTTGACGGATATAACCGGCCACGATGTAAACGGCTACGCCATCATCAATGGCAAGGCCAGGCGCCAGCCTGCCCGCCGCAATGGCATCATCATAGGCAGCTCTTCGCACCGGTTCACTGTTATAATGCGGACAGGCGCTGCCAGCAACCAGCCCCAATCCCGGCAACAGCTCAAAGCCGTCATCAACAGTGCCAAGGAGCAGTTCGCTGAACCAGCAGATCGCGCCAGCGCTGACCCCGGCGAGGATCGCACCGCGCCGGCCCGCCTCGCTGAACACATCATCAAGGCCGGTCTTTTGCCAGCGTTGCAGCATATGCTTTGTCGATCCACCACCAACATAGATAATATCAAGCCCGGCGGCAAAATCTCTGGCTGCCAACGCGTCTGCGTCATGGGGCAGATGGCAGGCCTCTGCATGGCCTGAAAACCGGGAATAGAAGGCTGTGATCCGGTCAGAATTGTCATCATTGGCGTGCCCAACATAGCCAATTTTCGGCATTTTTGGGGCGAGTGCCAAAAGCCTGTCCTCTAGCAAGAGGTCCTCCTTTGGCGCGGTATCGGCATGGGTGAAACCACCCCCACCGATCGCGTAAACCCTTATGCTCGTTATATCCGGTCTGGGTGCTGCCATCATCATTTTTTCCGTTTAAAGCAGGATCTAGCCATAGTTGGCAGTTACCGTAGGGTGGCATTAGAATAAGCAATTCGAATATAAAAAAGCAATTCATACATTTTATGTATCAATCTATTCACAAATTTTATTTGTTATCAGCCACGTGCAAATCCATACTTTGGCGCAATAAAAACAGGAATTAGGGGAGAGTTACGAGGTTTAATCCGGTCTATCTCCCGCGAAATTCGATAATGCAGCCAGCCGGGTCCCCCGGAATGGTAAGGAGCAATCGACCAGAGGAGGAACTTCAATGAAAAAATTGCTAACAGCAACTGGCGTCATACTGGCCATGACAGTGACAAGCGTCATGGCAGCGCCAAGCGGAACATTCCGGCAGGCGCATGAGCTTGGTTTTGGAAGCTCATCAAGCCTTGACCCGATCTCAAAGGGCCGGGTCTTTCAAATCACCGAAAAGATCATGAGCAGGCTCGTTCGTCCCGACACAACCGGCAAACCAAGCGCTGATCTGGCCGTATCCTGGTCAGCAAACAGCGACGCGACAGAATGGACTTTCAAGCTCCGTGAGGGGGTGAAATTTCACGATGGAAGCTCTTTTGGATCTGAGGATGTGCTGTATTCGATCAACCGTGTGCTTGATCCAGAGATTAAATCACCTGCGCGCTCAGCGCTGAAGATGATTGACAAGGTTGAGGCTGTTGACGAATCGACTGTGAAATTCTCCCTGTCCACACCGTTCGCCGATATGCCATTACAGCTTATGGATTACCGGATACGGATGATCCCCGAGGGCTCTGGTGATACGATCGCAATGACAGGTATTGGCACGGGCCCCTTCAAACTGGTCAAGTTCGATGCCGAAGGTGTAACCAAGCTAGTCGCCAACATGGATTACTATGAGGGTGCGCCGGGTGTTGCCGAGATGGAAATTATAGGTATCGGCGATGGTCAGGCACGTGTTCAGGCGCTTCTTGGTGGCCAGATCGATTTCGAGAATACGGTAACCAACCTGCAGCGTCCAATGTTTGAGAACAGCCCTAAATTCACCTTGACCGCGGTGCCAACAGGCAACTGGCGTGGCCTCGTTTTCAGGACGGATCAGGAGCCGTTCACCGATGTTCGTGTTCGCCAGGCCGTTCGCATGGCCGCTGACAGGAATGAGCTTGTCCAACTTGTCATGGGCGGTGGCGGTGTCGTGGCCTGCGATACGCCAGTCAAACCTGATGATCAGTATCGGGCGGCCATTGAGTGTCCGCAGGATATTGAGGGCGCCAAAAAGCTGTTAGCTGACGCCGGTTATCCAAACGGCATTGATGTCGAAGTCTACGTCGCAACGCTAGAGCCAACTTGGCCAAAGCTGGCCGAGGCCTATCAGCAGCAAGCCGCTAGAGCCGGCATTCGGGTGACGATCAAGCAGGTGCCTTCAGACGGTTTCTGGAAAGAGGCATGGATGAAGAAAACCGTTGCCGCAACTAGATGGAACGAGCGTCCCGCCGATCAGGCCTTGCATGAGATTTACCTCTCGACTGCAAAATGGAACGAATCCTTCTATAAAGATGAGGGGTTTGACGCCCTGCTTGGCAAGGCCAGACGGGAGCTTGATTTCGACAAGCGCAAAGCGCTCTATGTGCAGGCGCAAGAGCATCTACACCAGACCGCCGGCACGCTTATCCCCTATCATGTCACCAAACTTTATGCGCTGAATTCACGGGTGAAGAATTTTGACATGGTGGTCAATGAGGCCATTCGCTGGCACAAAATCACCGTCGAGTAGGCACTCTGCAAATAACTGGCCAGCATGTTTTTTCGCGCATGCTGGCCACCCTTGTCATTTCTCCAATGCGTCAGATACACAGCGGTAATTTCACCAATTTGACTTATTTTACTCTAGCCAGTCGGTTTTCCTGTAGTCTGTCGAGCATTTCCGTTTTAGTCCCTTTAAAACCACCAATCCAGCGCGCCACTTTAAGGCCACCGCGTTAGAAAAACACTTTCGAGACTGCCCATGTTGACCATGATACTTCGGCGTATTTTTCTGGGACTGGCGACAATCTCCATCGTTTCACTGATCATTTTTGCTGGCGTTGAAATTCTGCCGGGAGATGCCTGCACACAATATCTGGAACAAGACCAGGCCGATGTGGAGCTTCTGGAGAAATGCCGTGATGATCTGAATCTTAACAGACCGGCCCACGAGCGCTATACAGAATGGGCGCTAGGCGCCCTCACCGGTGATTTGGGCATGTCGGTAAATGGCGAGGCGAAAATCAGCGACCTTGTCGGTGCACGGTTTGCAAACTCCTTGCTTCTCGCTTTCTTTGCCCTGCTTGTCGGCGTGCCGCTGGCCATGCTACTTGGCGTGATCACCGGTCTCTGGCGTGACCGAAAGCCCGACATCATTTTCTCGACAATCGCCATTTTTGCGATGACCATTCCCGAATTCGTCTCGGCAACGTTGCTGATCCTTGTTTTTAGCGTTTGGCTTGGCTGGCTGCCGGGGATTGTCCTGACATCTGCCGGGTCGCCAATCAGCGAATTTTTTCCCGAAATTTTATTGCCGGTGATTGTCCTTTCGCTGGTCATGACAGCGCATGTGATGCGCATGGTCCGTTCCTCGGTGATCGAGGTGATGGCAAGTGACTATGTACAGATGGCCACGCTCAAAGGGGTGCCCTATTGGCAAATGGTGTTCCGCCATGCGCTGCCGAATGCGCTGCTGCCAGCCATCAATGTTGTTGCCCTGACGATTGCCTGGCTGCTTGGTGGCGTCGTTGTCATCGAGGTTGTGTTCAACTATCCAGGGCTTGGTCGGATGATGATTGATGCGATTTCCGACCGTGACCTGCCGGTGGTTCAGGCGATCGCCCTTATCGTTGCCTCGATCTATGTCTGCATCAATCTGACCGCAGATTTGATGACGATGATCGCTAATCCGAAACTGCGCACAATGTATCTGAGAAAATGATGTCAACAGCAGCTCTAACAAAAAATCCGGCAAAAAGGCAGCGGTATGTTGCGGTGTTGCTTGATATGATGAATCGCCCGTCAGGCGCAATCGGGCTGTCGCTTGTCCTGTTCCATTTGTGTCTCGCTATCATCAGCCCGGTGATTGTGCCCTATGATTTCAAACTCCAGGACGCCTCGCTGATGCTCAGTCAGCCAAGCAACGCGCATTGGCTTGGCGCCGATCATCTTGGCCGGGATATCTTTTCACGCACGATGCTTGGGGGGCGTGAGGCTCTGCTGGTGACCGGCATTGCAACGCCTCTTGCCGTTCTGTGGGGTGGCTTTGTCGGTATCCTATTCGGCCTCACCGGAGGCCGGCTTGATGAGATTTTGATGCGGATCGTGGATGCCTTTCTCTCCCTTCCCTGGATTTTGAAAATGCTAGTGCTGATTGTCACTTTTGGCACCGGGCTGGAGGTGCTGATACCAACACTGGCCTTTTTCTATGGCATTCCGGTCATTCGCATTGCCCGCGCCGCCACACATGATGTGATTGCACGTGATTTTGTCTGGGCGGCAAAGGCGCGTGGCCACAGCCGGATCAGCATCATCTGGCGGGAATTGTTGCCCAATGTTCTAGATACGCTAATGGTCGAGGGAGCGATGCGCTGGTCATGGATGCTGCTGGCCTTTTCCTCGCTCTCATTCCTTGGGTTTGGCGTATCGCCACCAACACCTGACTGGGGATTGATGATTTCGGATGCCAGAGGATACATGTCCTTTGCGCCGTGGGGCGTCATCGGTCCGGTCGTCGCGCTATCCTCGCTGATCATCGGTATCAATCTGACTGCCGACGCTCTGGCCAAGGCACTTGGCATCGACCGTGCGCAGAAAGCACCGATGTAGGATGAGCGCGGCCACTTTTATCAACATCCAGAACCTTTCTGTTGGCTATACCAGCCAGAGCGGTGAGATCATTCGCGTGCTGCGCAACGTCAGCCTGTCGATCAACCGTGGTGAGAGCATCGGACTTGTTGGTGAGAGTGGATCCGGAAAAAGCACGCTGGCACTTGCGGCACTCGGTTTTTTCAAGCGTGGTCTACGCGCCCTCGAGGGGGATGTGGAATTTGACGGCATTGATATGCTGGCCCTTGAGCGGGATGATTTACAGGCAATCAGGGGTGGGCGTCTTGCATTAATCCCGCAAAATTCCGGGCAATCTCTGACTCCAACCCTGCGCATCGGCTTGCAGGTTGCAGAGGCACTGCGCCTTCATAGCCAGCTTAATGAGAGCGATTTCGAGGCGCGCGTTGTCGAACTCCTCACCCAGGTTCGTCTGCCCGAACCAGCCACACTGTTAT
The DNA here is from genome assembly GCA_902623185.1 of uncultured SAR116 cluster alpha proteobacterium. Classification (GTDB taxonomy): domain Bacteria; phylum Pseudomonadota; class Alphaproteobacteria; order Puniceispirillales; family Puniceispirillaceae; genus MED-G116. The sequence goes on along the minus strand of CACNSW010000016.1, from coordinate 1,785 downwards.
CACGCTTCCCGCATGAGCTGTCAGGTGGCCAGCAACAGCGTGTCGCCGTCGCCATGGCGCTTGCTGGAGAGCCTGATGCGCTTCTGCTTGACGAGCCAACAACAGGGCTTGATGTGACGACGCAAGCACATATTCTTGAGCTGCTGCGTGATCTGGCAAGCGAGCGCAATATGGCAATGCTGTATGTCAGCCATGATCTCGGCGCAATTTCACGGGTTTGCGACCGGGTTGCGGTGATGTATGCTGGCGAAATTGTTTTAAAAGGCTCGACCAAACAGGTTCTGCTCTCTCCGCGCCATCCCTATGCGCATGGGTTGCTTTCCTCCATCCCCCGGTTAACCCAGACTAGCCTGCCACTGGCACTAGATGGACGCCCACCAATGCCCAGCGAGACCATCACTGGCTGCGCCTTCGCTGATCGCTGCGCCCTTGCCGACGAGAGATGTCGGTCAACCCCGCCAACGCTGAAACAGCTTGAGAGCGGTGAAAAGGTGCGTTGTTTCCACCCTGACAGGATTGACCAATTGCCGGTGGTAAATAAGACGGTAACGCAGAAAGGTAATGTGTCTGCGGACCACGGCGGTGATGCGCTTGGCCTGAACCAGCTCGCCATCAGCTATGCCAAGCCAAGCTTGTGGAACCAGCTCTTTAGCAACGCCAGCATGCCGCCTGCCACCGTTGACAATATCAACATTTTGATTAGGACTGGCGAGACACTTGGCCTTGTCGGTGAAAGTGGCAGCGGCAAATCAACCATTCTGAAAGCCATCGCCGGGTTGATTTCGCCAAAAACCGGCCATCTTGTCCTTAATGGCGAGGGCAGATTGACGCCAAAGGTTGAAAACCGGTCGGCCCTGCACCTGCGTCAAATTCAGATGATATTTCAAAACCCTGATGACAGTCTCAACCCACGGCATAACATCGCCCAGATCCTAGCCCAGCCCCTGCGGCTCTATTTTAGCCTGACTGGCGAGGAATTGCGCCAGCGCAGTATTGAGCTGCTTGAAAGGGTGCGGCTCGGCAGCCATTATCTTGACCGCCGACCGAGCCAGCTTTCGGGCGGCGAAAAACAGCGTGTGGCAGTGGCCCGCGCCTTTGCCGCAGAACCCGCAATCGTGCTATGTGACGAGGTGACTTCGGCACTCGATGTTTCAGTTCAGGCAGCGGTGCTTGATTTGCTGAACGAGTTGAAAGCCCAGCGGGGAACAACCTATATCTTCGTGTCGCATGATCTGGCTGTAGTTAAGGCCATCTCAAATCGGGTAGCCGTTTTATATCAGGGTCGGCTATGCGAGATTGGCCCAGTTGAAGCAGTTTATTCCAAACCATTCCACCCCTATACCGATGTTCTACTTGGTGCTGTTCTCGAGCCTGACCCAAATTTTATGCCAAAATTGAGCGCCGATGATGTGGTTGAGCTGTCACCGCCCAAAACAGGATGCCCGTTCCAGCGCCGATGCCCGCGAAAACTTGGAAAAATCTGTGACACAGACGTCCCGCCAGGGCGAATTTTTGACAATGGCCACCAGATCAATTGCCATATCCCAGAGACCGACCTTTAGAGGCCAGTGCCAGTGGGTGATCAGCCAGTTTCATCCGCTGTGATCACTAAACCTCCTGCCTCACACAGAAAAGAAACCAGCTCGTTAACGCCGTCATTCTTGCGCATTGACCCAAAAATAAAAGGTAGATCACCCCGGCTTGTTTTGGTATCGGCGCGCATTTGCGCAAGATCAACCTCGACATGCAGCGCCAGTTCGATCTTGTTGACCACAAGCATATCGG
>CACNSW010000015.1 GCA_902623185.1 uncultured SAR116 cluster alpha proteobacterium | reverse complement strand
CTACGGGCCATTTTGCATATCATAGCAATCTATTGCGGGGTACCACAAGCAATGGAGTGCTTTCGAGTTGCGCAGAAAGTGGTTAGTGAGCAGCACCTCTAATGGTGTGATACCACACAAATACTGGGGTTTTTTGCCGCATAAATGGGCCTTTTAGCGACACCAAATCACCAAAACGCACATTTTGTGCACATAAAACCTAGACAACCGCCTAATTTTAGGCGACTTTCTATTGATTTATTGGTGATGTGTGTCGTTGTGCGCGCGCGAATAAAACATTACTGTTGAAACAAAGCAGTTAACTGGGGAGCATTTTTCATGCGCCGGCTAATTAAGTTTATGATTGCAGGCTCTGTGGTAGTGGCCTCTGCACAGAGCTTTGCTGGAGGCCTTCCAGAAACGAAGGCCAATGGAGACGCTTCGGAAACGACCGATGCTGTATCATCCACAACTAGTGCAACCAGCTCTGATGCAACCGCCAAAAACACTGGGTCTTCGGCTAATTCGATGGAGTCAAGTGGGATGACCACTGTGGCTGAAAGTGAATTGGACGGTTCAAATACGTTCAAGCAGGAGGTCGCAGGTGGCGGCGTTGAGCAGGGGGATATTGACACAGGTGCATTCGTCGCGATTGAAGATGATCCGCTAATTATTGACGCGTCTGCTGTGATGGACGGCGACGGCGTGGGCAAAATTCAGGTGCAGTGGCAAATTTCGGAAACAGGGAAAGAATGGTATAATTTGACAGGGGAAACGCGCCAATCGTTTACCCCAAGAGAAGCTCATGTTGGGAAAAGGTTGAGGGTTGAGCTCTCTTATGTGGATGGACAAGGAAATCTGGAAACTATTTTAAGCCCAACATCAAGCCCTGTTCAGAATGTCAATGACAAGCCAACAGGAGCCGCTCAATTAATCGGGCCGGCCCAAGAAGGTGACGCGCTTGTAGTTGACACAAGTATGATAGCAGACGAAGATGGATTGGGAAGCCTATCAATTATTTGGCAGCGTTCATCGACAAAAACAGACTGGCAAGCTTTTCCTGGCGTTACTGGGGAACTGATGCAGCTCGAACAGAGACACGTAGGCTATTCATATCGAGCAGTGGTCTCATATGTTGATAGCCATGGCACTAAAGAAATTCTAGTAACTAGTCCCTCCGAGACCGTGATTAACGTCGACGATCCCGTGCAAGGTGAAATAATTTTAACTGGGGAAGCAGCCGAGGGGCAAACTATCTATGCGAGCACAGACAGATTATCAGATGAGGATGGGATAGCGAGCATGTCGGTAGGCTGGGAGTCCTCAGTTGACGGTAGAAATTGGAAGGCGATAGATACTGTTGGTGTCCCTCAATTGGCGCTCCCCCAGGCATTGGTGAATAAAAAGGTTCGCGCGAGGGTGGCTGTGGTAGATGTTTTTGGAGTTGAAACTGTTATTTTCAGTCAGGCAACCAACACTGTAAGAAATGTCAATAACAAACCTGCTGGAACAATTTTCGTTCGGCGTGTTGGAAGCTAATCAAAGGTAGATCGCCAAACGACATCACAAAAAACAAAAAGAGGCGTTCAGCCTCTTTTTTATTATTTATCGGCTACCGCGTTTTTTACTTTTCAGCAAGCTTCATTCAGTACAAACTATATTTCGTATGGGACAGTGGTTGTTACATCTAAGTGTTGATAACTTGCCGAGAGCAGTGACCGGTTTACGGTCGCTACCATACCTTTCATCCAAAACTCGGTTCCAACTTTCCGAAGGAGTACACAATGCGTTTGAAAGATCGTGAAACACGTCCAAAATGCAGCATTATTCCATTCCAACGCCCAGAAACCCAATCAGAGAACCTTATAACTTCGAGCATTGCCGCTGTCATCGCGGTTACAATTTTGCACTCCAAGAATGTTTCTCCTGAAGACAAGTTACTTGAAATCATTGAAGCCAGCAGTGAGGCAGAGGTTTTGGACGCTGAAGAAGCCGAAGCTGAGTTTGAACCTTTTGGGAATGATTTATTTCCCATCGCAAGCAATGACAACAGCATAGCAATGGTCAACCGATAAGTAACTATATGATTCGCTACTTATTTACCGATATATTCAGTGACCCAAATATTTGGCATGGCGCTTCAGCAGAAGTCAGCGATAGCAATCAAAATACTATTTACCCTGAAACTTTTGCACTGCTCGCCACGCCGTCGGCATGGCCACAGCGGCAATCACAATCTTCAGCAAATCGCCATAGATGAAAGGCAACAAACCACCAACAACTGCTTTTTCGAACCCAATAAATCCTTGAAGCCAAGCAACACCAAAGCCGTAGATGACTAGATTACCAAGTATCATAGCCATGACAGTACCCAAAATCGTATGACCCATTCCCCGCAATGCCAGTAAGCCCACGAGAAATGCGGCTGGGACAAAGCCGATCAGGTAACCGCCGGTAAAACCCGCGAGAACTGGCCAGCCTGCTGCCCCACCAGCAAAAACTGGTAGTCCTATTCCTCCTTCAAGTAGATAAGCAATAATTGTTGTTGCCCCAAGAACCGGACCATATGCCATTCCAATGAGCAGCACCATGAGTGTCTGGCCGGTGACGGGAACGGGATACCATGGAACCTCAAACTGCGCCGCAACACCGATTAACGCGGAGCCTGCAACAACCAAAAACAACCTAGATAGAATTGCCATGAAAGGGTCATCTGCAAATTGCTGTGAAATAGCAAATGAAGCAAGCGTCTCTACAGGCTCTCTGGTTTCTACCAATTGTTCATGGGTTTTCATGTCAAGGACTCCTGTTCTTATCATTATTTCAAAGTGGGGCTGCCCCGGCATCTTTCTGTCAATTTACGGAAATCCACAAAAGAGACAAGAAAATAACAATTTCCCTTGCATTTTGCTAGATAACTGACCAAAAAACCGTTTACAAGCTACTCAACCGAAATTAGTGACTCCCGAACGCTGCTGCTCCCAATAATTTGAACGGCTCTCGCGCAGGTCCAGGTTATCACGCGGAACACTTGTAAAAAGCTATATCCCTATTTGGTAGTTATTTAGATTGGAAGTCACATCATGGACCAATTTTTTGGCATTACCCGTAACGGTAGCACATATCGCAAGGAACTCACAGCTGGACTAAGCACATTTCTTACGATGTCATTCATTGTTGCCGTTAATCCAATGTTTCTTGCAGATGCTGGAATTCCTTATGCGGCTGCTTTTGTTGCAACAATCCTAGCAACAGTGCTCGGCACCTTGATTATGGGCATGTGGGCCAACTGGCCGGTCGCCGTTGCCCCAGGAATGGGTTTGAACGCCTATTTTGCGTATGGGCTTGTGGTTGGCCAGAATTTTAGCTGGCAACAAGCACTAGCGGCAGTGTTTTTGAGCTCGTTGCTGTTTTTGCTTTTTTCCCTCAGTCGTTTACGCAGCTGGTTGATTGGTGCCATCCCAAAAGAACTTCAGGCTGGCATTACAGCTGGCATTGGCCTGTTTCTGTCAATGATTGGTCTGCAGGGCATGGGTTTAGTTGTTGATGATCCAGACACATTGCTGCGCCTCGGTGTCATGAATTCCCCTGAACTGCTGCTGTCTCTTGCTGGATTGCTGGTAATGGCTGGATTGGCAGCGCGCGGCATTAGAGGGGGGGTTTTATTGACAATTTTGGCTCTCAGCCTAATCGGTTGGATCACCGGAATTGCCGAGTTTGGCGGTGTTTTTGGTTCACTCCCTCTAGCAAGTGCTGCCTTTGAGCTAGATTTTTCACAACTTGCTAGCTTTAGCTTTCTTTCAATAGTGTTTGTGCTGTTCTTTCTTGATTTCTTTGACACAACCGGAACGCTAACAGGTATCGCCACAATCGCTGGCAAGCGCAGGTCGGATGGTAGTATCGAGAATCTTGACCGGGCGATTTTAGCAGATACGAGTGCGAGTGTTGTAGGTAGTCTGCTGGGCACCTCTAGTTTGACTAGCTATCTGGAAAGCGCCACTGGCATTCGTGAGGGCGGACGCACCGGCTTGACGGCGCTCACCGTTGCTGCACTATTCCTATGCTGTTTGTTTCTGGAACCCCTGTTTGCATCGATTCCAACTTTTGCAACCGCGCCTGCGTTGGTTTTTGTTGCTGCTAACTTTTTGACACCACTTCGAGATCTGGATTGGGGAGATATAGCTATTGCGATACCAGTTATGTTAATGGCAGTTTTAATGCCTCTAACATTTTCGATTGCTGCTGGCATTGCGATTGGCTTTCTCGCCTATGTACTCATCCACGTGCTCGCCGGGAGGACAAAAAGCATCAATGCTGGCACCTATGTTATCACAGGCTTTGGGTGTCTATGGCTAGCAACATCTTTTGTTTAGACGAGGCTTTCGCCAATAACGGCGGTTATTAGTTCAGCCATCATCTTTATTGGCGCAATTACTGCATAGCCATCACCACCACTAGTGGCGACTATGCTTACTGGCGTTGCAATAACCTCATTGGATATGCCGATCATCTCGCCAGGAGCCATTTCCAGTCCCGTCAAGGGCCATCGAAGGCCTGCCGAAGCCTCAAAAGATTGACGGCCAAGTGGCCAGATTGAAATTCGGCTGCCAACCGGCATCGTCATCTCAACATCTCCAGTGAGGCGCAAAAGTGCGTCTGTATCGCCCACCAACAACACCGGATGGTCATGGCGCAAACACATTAATGCATGTATGGCTGCCAGGGAGTGGTCAAAACGCGCCTCGAGAAAGCCAAGACCAATGATTAACGGTGCCTCAATACGGGCAAGGCATTTCTCAAAATCGGTATCATCCTGTCCGCTAAGATGAATGATCTTCACTGAAGATGGCAGCGTATCTGGGGAAATAAGCGAATCCATATCACCAATTATCATGTTAGGCACTCTACCCAGGTCCAGCAACTTAGAGGCTCCACCGTCAGCCGCAATGAGGGGTAAACCATCAGGAAGCTTCGCTAAAATAGGTTCGAGTGCCACCGGCGAGGCGCCAACTAGAATTACGGCAGTTGAAAAGCGGAACGAATCTTCAGGATTTTTTGACATAAGACTTTTGTGCCGAATTATGACCCGCAACGCAATGGCCTCTTTCAGGATGTATACAAAGTAACGCTTTGGTAAAACACTCGGTTCGCAATTTAAATTTCTCGCGCAATACAACATAAAGTGATTTCTTTATTGGTTTCGTGATGTAATTCATGAACGTTTGTCTCTCATCCAGATAGTCGTCGGTTCATCTTTAGATGGCAAAGGTGTCCCTTTTTAAAAATTGATAATCTTTAAATCAAAAGCACTGTATCGCAACTTCAAGACAGCTATAATGCGCTGAACCATCCACTTCTTTTTGCAAAAGTGGCGCTTCTTTGATGGCCTCGCACCATTCCCTGTTAGATAAGATTGGACCGATTGTTTTCGACATGTTTGATATAATTCTATTCACACCAAAGATTCCACCAAATACAGGCAATATCATTCGGCTCTGCGCTAATACAGGCGCAAGCCTACATCTTATTCGCCCTCTTGGTTTTGACCTTGATGAAAAAGCCGTTCGACGATCTGGGCTCGATTATCACGAGGTAACGCTGGTAAATGAATATGACAGCCTTGATGAATGTATTGCCCTATTGGATCAGTCAGATATTTATGCGGTTACCAAATTTGCCAACCAACCATATGATTACCCCCGCTATGGCCAGCGCACCGCCTTTCTCTTCGGAGCAGAAACGACCGGACTACCAAAAAAAATTCACAACATGTTTACTGATGACAGAAAAATTCGCCTGCCAATGTTGATGGGCAGTCGCAGTCTCAATTTGAGCAATGCTGTGTCCATTGTCATTTATGAGGCTTGGCGGCAATGTAAGTTTATTGGGAGCGGCGCACCAGCGTTATATCCACCCACCCCAGCGGAGGGAAACAAATGAGCAACGACATGAGCCCGCTTGATATAATAGCGCCACGGGACGGTGAGATCAGGAAACTGGCCGACGATCTTTTTTGGTTCCGCTTTTCCCTTCCGTTCCGGCTTAATCACATCAATTTATTTGCCCTTGATACAATGGATGGATGGTTGCTGCTTGATTGCGGAATCAATACCGAGAGTAGTGCTTCACAATGGTCCGCCATTCTTGCCCAACTTGAGGCAAAAAAATCAATTGCTGGCATCATTGTATCACATCATCACCCTGATCATGTTGGATATGCTGGCGCATTGGCTGCAATCACGAGCACACCTATTTTCATGGGTGCTAGAGAATACGAGGAAACAGCTTTGCTACTTAGATACAGTGACAAGGAAGCAGCGGATATCGGGAATGGCGCTTACGTCAATTTTGGGCTTGGTGACATCTGCGTCGGCCACCGCCGGAACCGCAGCAATTATTTTCGTACGTTAGTTGGAGATTTGCCGGAGGTACTCATAGTGGAACCAGGACATGTTTTTACGACTACAGTTGGAGCATGGGAGGTCCGATTTGATGCTGGGCACTCGCCTGGCCAAATGAGCCTTATGGATCATGCGCGCCAACTCTACATCGGTGTCGATTTTCTTTTGCCACGGATATCACCAAATATCTCAGTTGCTCTGCGCGATCCTGATCATGATGTCTTGGCCAACTATTTTTTTTATCTCGAAGAAATGCAAAAGCTTGATGATGACTGGTTGATTATTCCAGGCCATGAGTGGCCTTTTTATGGCGGCGGAGCGCGCGCACTTCAGCTAATCAAACATCATGAAAACCGTCTCAAAAAACTGCTAGATGCTGGTTCAGAACTGACTACAGGTGACGCAATGGCAATATTATTCCCATTTGAATTAAATGATCATGAGATATATTTTGCTAGTTGTGAGGCGAGAGCACATTTAAACCATTTGGTGACTCGTAACAAAATGGAAAGATTAATAAAAAACGGCGTTGTCTTTTTCTCTAAACAATAAACGTAGCAGTGATTGACTTAATGGCAGCAAAACGGCACAAAACACAATAATTTCCTGCTCTTTACACGGAAAGATAAATTAGATGAGTGGCGACTATAAATTCGATACGCTTAGCCTTCATGCAGGGCATGTGCCAGATCCGGTGCATGGCTCAAGGGCTGTACCAATTCACCAGACAACATCTTATGTATTCAACGACAGTGAACATGCTGCCTCTCTTTATAACATGGAACTGGGTGGACACCTGTACACACGAATTTCCAACCCGACAGTTGCCGTGCTAGAACAGCGTATCGCCGCTCTTGACGGAGGGGTCGCTGCAACAGCCACGGCATCTGGCATGGCAGCGGTGACGACAGCCTTGATGACCATCTGCTCTGCCGGAGACCATATTGTTGCTTCCTCACGCATGTATGGGGCAAATATCAATCTGCTAGAAAATACACTGCCAAGATTCGGTATCACCTCAACTTTTGTGGCGCCAGATGACCTCGAATCGATCAAAAAAGCCATTAAGCCAACCACAAAAGTTGTCTTTGGTGAAGTTATAGGCAACCCAAACCTTGATGTGATGGATGTTGAGGCAGTAGCAAGAATTACCGCCAACGCTGGTGTGCCACTGATGCTTGATTGTACGTTCAACACGCCATGGCTGTTAAAACCTATTGAACTCGGCGCGAATATCATTATCCACTCCTTGACCAAATGGATGGGAGGGCATGGCATTGCAATTGGCGGCGCTGTCGTTGATGGTGGCAATTTCAACTGGGATCAGAACGACAAATTTCCCACGATTGCTGGCCCACATTATGCGATGAACAAAATCAATTTTTTTGAGGAATTTGGTCCAGCAGCCTTTACCGCAAAATTTCGTGCTGAAGGCATGTATAATTTTGGCCCCTCAATGTCGCCAACTAACGCCTTTCATATCCTGCAGGGCATTGAAACCCTGCCATTGCGTATGCAAAAACATATGGAAAACACGGCTGCATTGCTTAATTTTTTAACTAATCATGACGCAGTTGCCTGGATAAGACATCCAACCCTTGCCAGTCATCCGAGTAATGAACTGGTGAAGCGAATGATGCCTCGTGGGGCGGGCTCAATAATCGTTTTTGGACTTAAAGGAGGACGCGATGCCGGTAAAGCTTTCATCGAAACTGTTGACTTGGCTTCACACTTGGCCAATGTCGGTGATGCGAAAACTCTAGTCATACATCCTGCCAGTACCACTCATTCGCATATCTCAGCCGAGGCAATGATCGAGGGTGGCCTTTCGGATGACATGATTAGATTGTCGGTTGGCCTTGAGGACGTAAACGACATAATGGCAGACTTTGAAAAAGGCTTTAAAGCAGCAAATCAAACTATCCAATCTTAACTGATAGTGTACGGGAGTGCCGGCGATGAAACATCAACTCCGCGGTGAGACGATCCACATCGCTACTGGTGGCCGTGACTTTGATGCAAACGGTAAAGTCGTGACGCTCTTGCATGGAGGTGGTCAAAATCACCTTACTTGGATATTGCAAAGCCGATATTTAGCACACAGGGGTTTTTCTATATTGGCACCTGATTTTCCCGGTCACGGGCTGTCTTCGGGAAGCCCATTGACGTCGGTCGAGGATCAAGCCGAGTGGATTGTGGAATTGCTAGAGACCTTATCAGTAAATCAATATTCTTTGGTAGGCCATTCTCAAGGAGCACTCGTGTCCCTCGAAGCTACTATTCTCGAACCAGAAAAGGTCCAGGCTATTTGCTTGATTGCCGCTGCTATGTCAATTCCAGTGAATGATTATTTACTTGACGCGTCCGAAAAAGCTTTGCAAAAGGCTGTCAATTTGATGACTAGTTGGGGTCACGGAAGTGGCGCGCATATGTACGACAATACGATGCCGGGCCACTCATTCCTTGAATATGGAAGGCGTATCATGGACTCCAACAATCGAGGCGCGCTCCTAACCGATTTGAATGCTTGTAACAATTATAAAAATGGTGAGTATGCTGTAACTCAAATTCATCACCCCACACTTTGCATTCTCGCCGAGGAGGATAGAATGACCCCGGTGAAGCATGGCAAGGCTATGGCTAGAAAAATTAAAAACTCAGAAGTCGTAGTGGTTGAGAAAGCTGGTCACATATTACCAGCAGAGAAACCACTTGAGGTGAATAAAGCATTACACTCATTCTTGAATAAAATCTTGGCCTAAACTTCCTAAAATTTATATTACTCAATTGTATCCACGGAGAGGACTGTTGATTGAAAAAATAGCAGTGATTGGTGCCGGCACCATGGGTAGCGGGATTGCAGCACAAATTTCTAATTCGGGAAAAGAAGTCTTGCTACTTGACCTTGCCGCAGGAGACTTGGAAACAAAGCATCCTGCTGAAATTGCGATTGATAGGTTGCTAGCCTCAGACCCACCGCAACTAATGCACAAAAAAAACACAGCACTGATCACCACTGGCACGATTGATAGTGATTTTGACAAACTTGCAGAATATGACTGGGTTATAGAAGCGGTTGTCGAACGTCTTGATGTCAAAAAGGCACTTTATCAGCGCCTACACGAAACCATTAGCGCTGATTGTATCGTCAGTTCCAATACATCGACAATTCCAATCAGCCTACTAGTCGAGGATATGCCGCCTGATTTTCGCAGGCGCTTTGCGATCACGCATTATTTTAACCCAGTTCGTTATATGCGTCTTCTTGAACTAGTAAAGGGTGAGGAAACAAGTATTCGTGTGATTAATGAGCTTGCAGATTTCAATGATCGCGTCCTAGGTAAAGGTGTTGTCAAATGCGCTGACACCCCCGGTTTTCTTGGCAACAGGGTTGGTGTTTTTGCTTTGCAAGTTGGCATTGATGAAGCCTTTAAATGCGGTCTTAAAGTTGAGGAGGCCGATGCTTTGATGGGACGCCCCATGGGTATCCCTAAGACTGGTGTTTTTGGCCTTTACGATTTAATAGGTATCGACTTGATGGTTGATGTGGTGGCTTCGCTTCGCTCAATTTTACCCAAGGGTGATGCCTTTCACGCGGTTGGTGTTGAAAATGCAATGATCACCAAAATGATTGCGGATGGCTATACTGGCGACAAAGGCAAGGGTGGTTTTTACCTTAGTGGTTCAGATAATGTGCGTATGGCGCGCCCGCTGACCGGGATTGATGAGCCACTTGCAGAGTACTATGTTGCGGCTAAAACCCTGCCCCAAGCCGCGTTAAGTGCAGCCAGCGCGACAGCAAAGCGTGAGGAGCCCCTTGATGCCATCCTTGCCGGTGATGACGCATGCGCAAGGTTCAGCCGCCATGTCCTTGCTCGCGTGCTTGCCTACGCTGCCAACCTAATACCAGATGTTACATCTTCGCCTCAAGACATCGATGACGCCATGAAACTAGGTTTCAACTGGCAGCGGGGGCCCTTCGAATTAATTGATGCTATCGGACAGGCCAAGTTCCTTGAACTTCTTGGTGATTTAGACATTCCAGTCCCACCATTTTTGAAGAACAACCAGCCCATTTATAAGCTGTCAGGTAGTAGTTTGACAGTTAGACAAGCTGACGATACCTACAGCCCAATTAACCTCCCAAAAGGTGTAATCCGTTTTCATTTGAAACGTAAGTCACTTTCACCAATTATAGAAAATCATGATGCAAGTCTTTTTGTGCTTGATGGTTTTGCTCAAGGTGTGAACGATTTGCGCCTTGTTGAATTCCATTCGAAAGCTAATGCCCTCACAGATGCCTCAATGGAAATTGTCGCTGCGGCAGCGAAGGATCATGGTAGTGGAATAATAATCCACAATGATGCTCAGCATTTTTCTGCAGGAGTTGATTTAAACGCTTTTCGTAAATTCATCGAGGCTGATGATTGGGATGGTATTGACCGTTTTTTATCGCGTTTTCAGACTGCGGTTTGTAAGCTGAAATACACACCAGTCCCAGTTGTTGGAGCACCTTCTGGCCTTGCGGCTGGCGGTGGATACGAAGTTCTGGCGCATTGCGACAAGCTAGTGGTCCACACAAATTCTGTTATGGGCCTGGTTGAGTCTGGTGTTGGAGTTGTGCCCGGCGGTGGTGGCATTAAAGAAACTTTTTTGCGATGGCGACGCGCAAAGGAGTCCTGGGAGGAAGCAGCATGGCAGACATGGATGAACCTTGGGTATGGATTGACCGGTTCATCACCTCAGATGTCAGCACGCTTACAATATTTTCTTGAGGGACGCGATGAGGCCATTATGAATCGTGATAGATTGTTGACCCGAGCAATTGAATTAGTTGGAGAAATGCAGGACAGTTATGTCGCACCCACACCTCCAGTTGCAAAACTTGCAGACTGGAGATTGCATGAAAAGATGGACAGATTCATGAAAGAAGGTGTCAAAAGAGGTGATTTCATGCCACATGACCGAACCGTAGCCATGACAATCGCCAGTGTGATGTTACGCGCCGATGATGATCCACAGAGCGTTGATGAGCAGGCACTCTATGCCCGTGAGCGACGTGCCTTCATCACATTAGCAAAAACCCCTGAAACGCATGCCCGGATTAGGTCGATGCTTGATGACGGCGCTGCTGTACGCAATTAATCTCACCTATTACACCCGACCAAGCAAACGCTTTATTTACAGCCAGTCAGGGTCCATTGTCGACAGAGCGTCTGGACCTTTCCACACTTTTGCTGCCAACTTGTCGACCTCAGGAAGGCAATAGGCCATGTAGGCGTTTGTTGTCGCCTGTTTTGCGCGCAAAAAGTCGGGTGCACCTTCGCCAACGGCCAGCGCCCTGCCTGCCGCGGCACTAGCCCGCGCCATTTGCCAACCACCAGTCAGATAGCCAAGCAGCATGGTAAAATCAACCCCGACAGACGCTGCATCACGCGGTGAATTTGCCCGCGCAAGCAGAGCTTCAAGTGCAGCTTCCGCAGTTTTTGTCGCCTCATTCATTTCTGTTGCAACTGTCACCAAATTCTCACCGGCAGAGGCAACATCATCCATATCTTTCCGGATGTCGGTCAATAGCCTGCGGACCGCCTTGCCGTTGTCACGTAATGTCTTGCGAAAAACCAGATCATTTGCCTGTATTGCCGTCGTGCCTTCATAGATTGGTAGAATGCGCGCATCACGATAGTGTTGGGCAGCACCGGTTTCCTCAATGAAGCCCATGCCACCATGCACCTGCACCGCATCAGAAGTCAAAACAAGTGAACGTTCGGTCATCCAGCCTTTGATAATCGGGATCAGCAGATTTGCGCGCTCCTGCCAGAAACCATCATCATCTCCTGCGCTACCATGCGCCAGATCAAGCGCGCCACCACCAACAAGCAGCAACGCGCGCATCGCCTCAATTTCGGCCTTCATGGTCGTCATCAACCGCAAAACATCTGGATGATTCAAAATCGGTTGACCCTTCTCGCCCTGCAGTGGCGTTCCCTGAACCCGATCGCGGGTGTAGGCAAGCGCATGCTGATAGGCACGGTCCGAAATAGCTAGCCCCTGCAAGCCAACATCATACCGTGCGCTGTTCATCATCAAGAACATACAGTCCAGACCTTTGTGTTCCTCTCCCAGCAGATATCCGATTGCACCATCATTCTGGCCATATTGCAAAACAGCGGTTGGTGAGGCCTTGATACCAAGTTTCTTTTCGATCGAGAGACACTGCACATCATTGCGAACACCTCGGCTACCATCTGGATTTGCCAAATACTTAGGGACAATAAACAAGGAAATACCCTTTACGCCGGCTGGAGCATCAGGGGTTCGGGCCAAAACTAGATGAATGATATTCTCGCTCATCTCATGTTCACCATAAGTAATATATATTTTCTGACCCTTGATGCGGTAATGATCTCCATTAGGGGTGGCCATGGTACGCAGTGACGCGAGATCAGTACCAGCTTGGGGTTCGGTCAAATTCATCGTGCCTGTCCATTCACCACTGTTCAGCTTCGGTAGATAGGTTAACTTCTGCTCCTCATTGCCCACGACCTCGAGTGCATGAATGGCGCCCTGGGTCAAAAGCTGACACAAGGCAAAACTCATGTTTGATGCGTTCCACATTTCATTAACTGCTGCGCTGACACATTGAGGCAAGCCCTGCCCTCCGTAATCAGGCGAAGAGTTTAGGCCAATCCATCCACCCTCAGCCATTGCTTTCCATGCATCGACAAAACCGTCTGGAACGGACACCGTGCCGTCGTCATTGCGACGAGATCCTGCTATATCCCCCGAATGATTAAGTGGTGCTAGAACATCTACTGCCAGCTTGCCTGCTTCTTCGAGCACGGCATCAACCAAATCCTCCGAGACCATATCCATTCCGGGGATCGCTGCGACCCGTTCAAGGCCCACAAGATAACGCAAGGTAAATTTCATATCCTCAACAGGTGCCTGATACATTCCAACCATCCTTCGCTAAGTCACATTAATCCAGCAACCCGGCCCGCCGCCTTGCCAAATGCACTTCTTCCTCATCCCAATAACCGATATAGATGCCGGCTTTTAGTTGTAGATGACTTTCATTATAGTCCTCTATCGCCTTGTTCGATTTGGTGATGCGGTGCTTTCGGGACAAGGCCCAGTCGAGCAGCATTTTTTGCAAACGTTGTATCTCACTGTCATAGTCCGGATCACCGCCGTGATCAAAAAACTCTTCTGGGTCATCCGCCAGATTGTAAAGAATTGGCCGGTATCCATCAATTTGAACCAGCTTTAGTCGCCCGTCAAAGATCATGGTCATGCCAGTTTCACCGGGTTTCTTCGCCAATGCACTGATCATAGGCTGATGCGCATAATCATATTCACTGAAAACCGCCTCTCGCCAACCTGTAGGCGTCTCACCGGCAAGCAATGGCGCAAGTGAACGCCCCTCAACGACGTGCTCCCTAATTTCGCCACCACACGCCTCCACGAAGGTTGGAAGCAGGTCAATGCCCTCGACGAGATGCCTATTTACCAGGCTCCGCGTGGCATCAGCGCTGTCACGTGGATCATAGATGATCAGCGGCACCTTGACCGATTGCTGGTGGAACATGTCTTTTTCCCCCATCCAATGATCACCAAGATAATCACCATGATCAGAAGAAAAAACAATCATCGTATTATCCAGCAACCCCTTTGCCTCGAGAAAGGCCATCAAAAGACCTATCTGATCATCAATCTGTTTGATCAAACCCATATAGGCTGGCAGGACATGTTCGCGCACACCATCACGCGAAAACACCTTTGATGAACGCTGGTTCATGAATGCCTCATAGACCGGATGGGGGTTCTGGCGCTCAATGTCATGGCGCATCACCGGCAGCAGATGTTTATCGTCGTACATCGCGTGATAGGGTGCTGGGACAATATAGGGCCAATGCGGTTTGACGAAGGACAGATGGCAACACCAGCGTTGATTTGCAGTCTCAGCTTCATTGATGAACTGCATTGCACGTCGTGTCATATATGGCGTTTCGCTGTCTTCCTCTGCGGTGCGTGCAGGCTTGTCGGCATGCGCCAAAAGCCAACCAGAAAGGATGTTTCCAGTATCATCCTCGGCGGCGTTGGCCCAATCATGCCATGGATTTTCACCACCATAGCCTCTTTCTGCCATATATTTGTTATAAGCGAGATCACGTGTGGATGGCTTTTCATGGGGATTGAGACCGTCGTCACGCTCATAGGGTTCAAACCCACATTGCGAAACATGGACACCGATGTTGGAGTTAGCGTCAATGCCAAGCCGATCCATCGCCTCCCTGTCTGGCTGCATATGCGTCTTGCCAACAAGAACCGTTCGCATGCCAAGCTCGCCTAGATAATCACCAAGCGTCAATTCATCAACGCGCAGCGGCACATTGTTCCACACGGCACCAGTTGAACGGCAATAACGGCCGGTGTAATAGCTCATCCGGGATGAGCCACATACCGGCGATTGGACGTAGGTCTGGTCAAAACGCACACCCCGCGCCGCAAGCGCATCAATGTTGGGGGTATGAAGATGTGGGTGGCCGTAGCAGGACAGATAGTCAAATCGCAGTTGGTCTGCCATGATCCACAGCACATTGCGAACCGTCTCACTCACTTCCACTGTCTCCTGTCAATCGGGCCTTGTTGGTGTCACAGATCTCGTGCCAGCCTAGTGGCAGGGCGTGTCTCAGCCAAGCCTAATGTCGTAACGGCTGCGCAATATCTGGTCGAGATCGACCGAAATGTGCTGGGGATGAAATTCGGAGAGAATTTGCTCCTTACGCTTGGTTGCCTCTTCAACAAGAACCGGCTTGCCCAGCTCTTCCCATTCCTTTGGACTGGATCTGTCGCCTAGCGCTGGATAGACATATTCGGTCTGCATCAGGCCAATCGTCTGATCATGGCCGAGGTAATGACCCGGGCCACCCATGCAGACATCCTTCATGACGTCAATCCCAAGCGTCTGTTCATTAACTTCAACGCCCCTAACACAGCGCATGCATTGACCCAGCATATCATTGTCGATAATAAGGCTCTCCAGACAGAACCCGAGAAGCGAGGCATGCATGCCAGCAGCCTCATAGACCATATTGAGACCGGCCAGTCCTGCCAGGACAGCCGTGCTTCCTTTTTCATAGCCTGACTGCGCATCCGGCATCTTTGAATCGGCCATCCCTGATGCAGCACCGCCTGGCAAATCAAAATGACGCAACATCTGAGCGCAGGCTGCGGTAAGCAGACCCTGTTCACCTGAACCACCGGACATGGCACCGGTTCGCAGGTCAGAAACAAATGGCCAGGTACCCACAATGCAGGGATGTCCCGGGATCATTGCGTTGACATAGATCAGGCCTGCCAAAACCTCTGAAAGAGCCTGCGCAACGGCGCCGGCAATGCTGGCAGGGGCAGTGGCGCCAGCCTGGCCAGCAGACAATAGCAGCACCGGCATGCCCGCCCTTACCGCTTCTTCCATGACAAGGCAGGACTCAGTGGCAAAACGCAAAGGCGGGACAACAAAACAATTGCTGTTCGATACAAAGGGCCGCTCACGCCATTTATCCTCGCTGCCAGCGATGTCATGCAGCATCGAAATGCAGGGAGCAATGAAGGGGGCTTCTGTAAAACTAACACCCACATGTTTTGTCGTACCCTTAAGAGCAGCATAGAGCGTGTTGAGATCAAGGGCCGCCGGATCCTCGATATCGCGCGCCACCATGGGACGTTGGAAAAAATGAATATTGTCCATATTTTCCACGATCCGCGCCGCATCATAGATATCGGCAAGATATGACTCGCGATAGGCATTGTGCTTCACATCCACAACATGCACAGCAGCACCGGCAGTGCCAAAATGAACACGCGATCCAGACAGAAGCAGATCATGTTTAGGATTCTGTGCGTTCAGCGTGATGTTTCGTGCCGCAATGGCCAGCACCTTACGGACGACCGGACGGGGGAACCTAATCCGCCCATCATCGCCAGCAATCGCCCCGACATCTGTCATATAGGCAACGCCACTTTCTGGTGCCTGGCTGAGGCCAATCTCTTCAAGAATCTGAAAGACGGCATCCTCAATGGTATCCACCGAAGCGCTATCAAGAGGGCGAAATGTGCCGCCAGTCATGCCAGCTCTGACTGGACGTAATTCATCAGCCAGAGGAGCTGCGCGGACTGTTCGCCTGGCTTCGCGCCCACCACTACGGCGATTTGATCGGGGAATGTTTCTACTCCGCCAAATAGTCATTTTGGCCTCCGTATTCTAGAGCCGCACCTGTGCGGCCGTGGGGTCGTACATGGGTTTGAAGCTAACCTCAGCCTCAATAATTTTACCGGCAACATCAATCGAGTAACTGGAATTCAACTGATCTTGCGCGCTCTCGCCAGCCACCCCGCACTTGACATAGCCAAGGCCAATGGCACCAGCAAGATGATGACCATAATTGCCGCTTGTCAGATAGCCAACAAGCTCACCGTCACGCAAAATGGCCTCATTGTGATAGAGAAGCGGATCAGGGTCTTTGAGACGAAATTGCATCAAACGTTGCGATAGGCCGTCATTCCGTTTCTTTTTCACCGCATCACAGCCGATCATGGGGCCGAAACGTCCTTCCGGTTTTGTTTCGTTTACTGCAAAGCCAAGCCCAGCTTCAAGAACATGATCTTCATTTGAAATATCATGGCCGAAATGCCGGAATGCCTTTTCAATCCTGCAGCTATCTAGAGCGTGGAGGCCACACAACTGAAGCGGATGATCCTCAGCACGCGCCGCGATCGTGTCAAAAACATGATTTGCCATATCAGCTGGCACATAGAGTTCCCAGCCGAGTTCACCGACATATGTCACCCGGTGCGCACGCGCCACCGCATATCCAATTTCAATGGTCTGCATGGTCCCAAAAGGGAACGCCTCATTCGTTAGACTCTGCGGTATCAAGGGAGACAGAAAATCCCGTGCCTGTGGCCCCATAACAACCAAAACAGCCTCACCCGCGGTAACATCCATGGCAAAGGCATGTGCATCATCCGGGATGTGGCCGGTGATCCAATGCAGGTCACGCCGCACGGTTGCCGCAGGCGTTACCACCAGAAACTCGTCTGACGACAGCCGGCTTACGGTGACGTCAGCCTCAATTCTACCGGCCTCGTTGAGGAATTGTGTATAGACGATTTTTCCAGGTTTAACGGCGACATCATTTGCCGCGATCCGCTGCAGCACAGCCTCGGCATCGCGGCCTACGACACGGATTTTACCAAAGCTCGACATATCGAACATGCCCACACGCTCACGCACAGCCAGATGTTCCTTGGCGCTGTAGTCGAACCAGTTCTGCCGCTTCCAGCTATATTCGTAACGGGGTTCAAGTCCCCTCTCCTGCTCCGCTCGCGGCAGGAACCAGTTTGCACGCTCCAACCCGCTAACCTCGCCGAAACAGGCGCCTGCCGACTTTAGCCGATCATGCACGGGGGATTGGCGCACATCGCGTGCCGTTTCAACCTGACGATAGGGGAAATGATCAGCGTAAAGCAGGCCAAGCGTTTCAGAGACGCGAGTCTCAAGATAGCGTCGGTTCGCCTGAAACGGCTGCATGCGGCGTATGTCGACATCCCACAGATCCATAGGTGCATTGCCAGTTTCCATCCATTCAGCAAGGACCATGCCGGCGCCACCAGCCGATTGGATGCCCACCGAGTTAAACCCGGCAGCAACAAAGAAATTCATCAATTCGGGTGCTTCACCAAGAATATACCGGTCATCAGGCGTAAAACTCTCCGGGCCATTGAAAAAGGTCTGGATGCCTGCGTCAGCAAGAATCGGCATCCGCTCCACCGCGCGTTCAAGTATCGGTTCAAAATGGTCGAAATCCTCAGGCAGTGAATCAAACTCGAAATCCTCGGGAATGCCACCCATACCCCACGGCTTGGAATTTGGCTCGAAGGCACCAAGCAGAATCTTGCCGGCATCCTCCTTGTAATAGGCGCATTCGTCGGGTACGCGCAGCACAGGTAGATTCTGTGTCAGGTTGGCAATGCCCTCAGTGACAATGTAAAAATGCTCACAGGCATGGAGCGGCACCGCAACGCCTGCCATCGCACCGATTTCACGCGCCCACATACCACCTGCGTTGACTACATAATCCACTTCAATCGGCCCCTGATCCGTCATGACGCCATTGACACGGCCATCACAATGGTGAATATCAGTGACCTTGACACCCTGAATGATGTTGACCCCGTAATTGCGGGCCCCCCTGGCTAGCGCCTGCGTGATATTAACGGGATCAGCCTGGCCATCTTTTGGCAACCATACGCCACCAACGGCATCCTCGACATTCAGATGTGGATAACGGTCAATAATTTCTGAGGGGCCGATTTCATCAATCTCAACCCCAAAAGCGCGGGCCATGGCCGCTGACCGGCGCAGTTCTTCCATACGCTCATCACTTAGTGCCACCGTAATTGATCCGTTTCGCTTGAAACCGGTGGCAACGCCAGTTTCCGCTTCCAGCCCAAAATACAGCTCCTGTGAATACTTCGCCAGCCGCGTCATATTCTGCGTTGCCCGAAGTTGCGCAATCAGGCCGGCAGCATGCCATGTCGTGCCACAGGTAAGTTGTTTGCGCTCAAGCAACACAACATCCTTCCAGCCAAGTTTTCCGAGGTGATAGGCGACCGAACATCCAATCACACCACCACCAATAATTACAGCGCGCGCCTTTGCGGGAATGCTCATGAGACTACACCTGCATCCTTGCATTTTCCGGATCATAAAGAACCCCGCCATCGACGAGATGCGCCGCACGCTCACGTCCAAGAATTGTAATACTAATCGCAGAATCAGTGGTGAGTGCATCCTTGTCGAGAACAGCCATGGCAATTGATTTGCCGATACGGTGACCGTAACCAGCCGAGACCACAAGACCGGCAGCCCTGCCATCGACATTGACCGTGCTGAGATATACCGCCTCGCCAAATGGCTCATCGTCTTTGGGATCATCAACCGTCAGTGTCACAAATTGGCGCTTGGCACCAGCCTGATGTTCGGCCAACAGCCTTGCCCTGCCAACAAACTCCTCTTTTCCGAAATTCACCCAGCGCTCAAGCCCGCTCTCCAACATCGTATAGTCAGATGTCAGATCAGATTTCCATGACCGGTAGCCTTTTTCAAGCCGCATGGAATCCAGCGCCAGCATGCCAAAATGGCCAAGCTGGTGAGCTACGCCCCCTTCGATGATTGCATCATAAACTGCCGCAACATCGCCCATTGGACAGTGAAGTTCCCAGCCAGCCTCACCAGCGAAGGAGACACGAATGGCCGTCACAGTGACACCGGCAATCGAGAGTGGCTGGTGCGAGAGCCAGGCAAAATCAGCATGACTCATCGCGGCACCCGCAACCTCACTCAACAGCGCCGGCGCTTTCGGCCCGGTCACCAGCAATGTAGCCATTTCTGCGGTAACATCCGTCAGGCTGATGCTCCCATCATGTGGCAATTCAAATTGTAGCAGATCACGATCATGCCAATAGGCACCAGCACTGGTCATCAACAGGATCTTGTCCTCAGCCAGACGGGTGGCTGTCATCTCGCTCAGAATTCTGCCCTTGGCAGAGGCAAAATAGACAAGTCCGATCCGACCTATCTTAGGCAAGCCACCCGTGATCTGGCGTCGCAACCAGTCGGCAGCACCATCGCCCTCAAGCATGAAGCGGGAAAAGCCTGTAAGTTCGAGGATGCCGACATGTTCAGCAACGTGCCGACACTCAGCCGCCACCGCGTCGAACCAATGCTGGCGGTCATAGCTATCGGCGGGGTGTCGGTCCGCAGCGGTCTGCGGGAACCAATCAGCGCGTTCCCAGCCCCCATAGGCGCCAAATTCCGCCCCAGCGGCTTCCAGCCTTCCATATAGCGGCGTGACCTTGGCCTTGCGACCGGCTGGCCACTGAATCTGCGGAAAATGCATCGCATATTCATGGCTGTAGGTCTCGATGGCCTTGGCGGCGGTATAGGCGTCATTGACATGATCTGTAAAGCGGCGCGGATCAACGGCCCAACTGTCTGTTTCCGCCTCACCCTCGACGATGATTTCCGATAACAGCTTGCCGGCCCCACCTGCCTGGACAATACCAAAGGTGAACACACAGGCCTCAAAGGCATTCGGCACTCCGGGCATCTGGCCAATCAGGGGCAAGCCGTCAGGTGTATAGGGAATGGGGCCATTCACCACCCGGGTAATGCCACCGGTACCGAGAATTGGCACACGTGCACAGGCGTCCTCAATGTACCATTCAAGGCGTTCCAGATCATCATTGTAAAGCTGGAACGAGAAATCCTCCGGCATCGGATCCGAAGGGTCTATCCAATGCGCACGGCAATTTTTTTCATAAGGCCCGAGCAGCAGCCCATCCTTTTCCTGACGCAGATAGTATGAGCTATCGGGGTCGCGCAGCAGAGGCAGCTTTTCATTGCGTGCCGTCAATTCTGGAATGGCCTCGGTAATCAAATATTGATGCGCCAACGAGACACATGGCACATTGCGACCAAACATGCGGCCGAGTTCAGCCGCCCGATAGCCGGCAGCATTGACAACATATTCACATCGGATTTCACCGGCAGGCGTGTTCAGAACCCATTCACCATTTTCCCGGCGGACAGCGGTCACCGGACAGAAGCGAACAATTATTTGTCCCATGTCACGGGCACCCTTGGCAAGCGCCTGCGTCAATTGCGCGGGATCAATGTCGCCATCAAGAGGGTCCCACTGGCCACCATAGAGGTCGTGCGTCTCAAG
The DNA here is from genome assembly GCA_902623185.1 of uncultured SAR116 cluster alpha proteobacterium. Lineage (GTDB taxonomy): Bacteria > Pseudomonadota > Alphaproteobacteria > Puniceispirillales > Puniceispirillaceae > MED-G116. Next base: position 19,337 of record CACNSW010000015.1, on the reverse strand, counting down.
AAACGGATAGATATCACGCATCTCCTCATTCGACATTTCGGTGAAATCCACACCCATTTGCCGACCCATACGCTCAACATGGCGGAATTCCTCCATGCGCTGGCGCGAATGGGCAAGCCGAATGGCACCGGTGACATGGTAATTCATCGGATAATCGACAAGTTCACCAAGTCTGCGATACAGACTTGTTGAGTAGGACTGGATCTTCATAATTGTCCAGGAACCCACATAATTGGGGCAATTGCCAGCCGCATGCCACGTCGACCCTGAGGTCAGTTCGTTCTTTTCGACTAGAACGCAATCCGTCCATCCGAGTTCAGCCAGATGATAGAGTACCGAGGCGCCAACCGCACCTCCACCAATGACAACAACCCGCGCTGACGCAGGCAGTTTCGCCGTTGGTTGCTTGGTCTGATCTTTGTTTACCATATCATTCATCTTATTCTCGTCCCCCAATCGTCGGCCAGCAACATTGGCCCATTTCCCATCCGTAAAACCGGCTAATAGACAGGTGGTGCAATCACCCAGATTAGCACCGCCGGTTTTATTCCCTGATTTATCCATGACACCGTTTCACCCGCGAAGCGGAAGCTATCCCCGGTGTTCAGCGCAAATTCCCTGCCATCAATGATTAAAGTCAGACTGCCATCAATGACGTAGCCGGCCTCCTCGGTAGGCCGGACAAATGGCTGCGGGCATTTCGCCCCGACAGCGAATACCGAATGCAAGATTTCAAAGGCACCACCCAGATCAGGTGACAACAGGCTGTCGACCAATCCCTTGCTGTTATCACCCATTGCCCGACGGCTGTCTGCGCGCACGACATACTGGCTCTCTGGCGTGTCGGGGCTGTGGCTGAAGAAAAAACTGACTGGCAAAGAGAAAAGTGCCGCCACTATGCGCACATCATCGAGCGTCGGCTCCGAGACACCGCGCTCCACCTGAGATAGCCAGCCAACCGAACGATTCAGCTGTTCGGCAAGCTCGCTCAGGGTCCAGCCACGAGCCCGACGCAATGCCCGAAAATCAGCACCGATCTGTCCCGTTGATTTAACTGATGAGTTGTTACCACCCTCCACCGTAGTAACTGGTCTGCCCGCATTTTCAAAGTCGACAAGCATAACGCTTTCCCCATCTGTAAACGCTGCTTGCTCTAAATGAAAAAATCAAGAAATTTTTCATTGTAGCATAAAATAAAGCAAACACTTTAAGTTAGCGTTTATGCCTTTTCGCTGAAACGTGATGTCTTGCCACGGCGATTATGGTGCGTCTTTCCAACAGTGTAATCCTCACCAGTGGCACCTGTTGCCCAGATCAACGCAATGAACAGACCCTTGGCGCGCGGCAGCAAGTCAATGACGCCTGCCAGCATCACCATCATCAAAATGCTGATTGCCGAGAAATCCTCACCACAAATATTGCAGTTCTCAACAGGCGTCAGATACCTGGCGAGCAGGGTACCGTCCCCGCATTGCGGACGACAGCGACGCAATCCACGCATCAGCGAGACAAAGATGAGGCGTTCCGGTGCTTGCATAGGCGAATAATCTGACATGATTGTGTGATCCCTTATTGGAAATCAGCGATGACAAGGCATTCATTTCACGATCGCCACCCTTGCCTAACTCAGTCGAAATGGCCATGAATGGCGGTGTAACAATTCGGATGCCGCAGATTTGCAATCGGCGACATCAATTTAGACAACCCACACGGTGACATTGTTTCCACAAGCCAGAAGGCAAAGATAAAATGTCGGCATTTTTTGAAGAGATTGACTATCAGCCAACGCCAATCGGCCTGATATCACTGCGCCACCGCCATGATTTTAGCCTGAAAACGGGTACCCTTGATATTATGCTTGGTGATGAGCACCTGGCGTCTGATCTTTTCACCACATCGGAAATTGCCCTTGCCACGCTTGGCCTTGCCTATCACCGTGAGCAGGATGACAACAAGCGCCAGCTGGACGTCGTGGTTGGCGGCCTTGGACTTGGCTAAACCGCCAAGGCGGTGCTGTGCGACAAATCGTTCGGCAGTCTTTGGGCTTTTGAGGCACTTCAGGCGATCGTCGACTGGCATAAAAAAGGTCTTTTGCCAGTTGGCAAAACTCTGCGTGCCGACCCTCAATGCCAGCTTGCGTGTAGCGATTTTTTCCTCTGCACGAGGATCGGAATTTGCTCTGATTCCGCCCAGCCAAACCGGCTCTTTGACGCCATCCTGATCGATATTGACTACACACCCAATTTTCATTTGATAACCAAAAATGCAGGCTTTCATAACACTGCAGGACCCACCTGACTCAAACCACACCTTGCTTAAAAGGGCGTCTTTGCAAAATGGTCGATTGATCCTCCCGACAACAACTTTACCACGCCGCTTCATACAATCTTTGCGGATGCGCGTGCCGAGCGGATGGTTTTTCCTAACCTTTATCAAAGTAATGACGTCATGCAGACCATCGACCTTGCGTGTTTAGGAAAAACATATCAATCCTGTTGTTGGACAGGCATGAAGAGCTTGTAGATAATACAGCCTTCAAAATAATATTTTACAGCCACTGAATTGCGCTTAATTGCGATATTAGGAAAATAAAACGATCCATTCGACATCCAATTAATATTTACAATCAATACACAAGGTAATAGTAAATTCAACTTCCAGACGTATCACAGAAATTTTCTCACCACAGGTAAAACAGAAGCCAAATTCACCCACATCAATTCGGGGTAGCGCCGCAGCCAGCAGAACGATGCGCGAGACTCCCTTCCAGTTTTACTTAGTATCCTCAACTCATTTTGTTCCGCTTCAATTCTGGCACGAAAATGGGTTTCATTCATCACCACCTCTGGCCCTCTGAAAACAAAAAAGAGAATTTTTTAGTTTCCATTGATGTTATGGAAAATAAATGGTGACACAATAATTACAAGATGTAGCATTAAGGGAATCATCTTCTTACACAGAAATATACACGCCGGCGAGCTAGACAAAATGACTAAAACGATAGGGCTAATCTCGCTTCCCGGATGGGATGATCCCACCGCCCAGGAACTCTCAGACATCTCACATGATAAAATAGAGGTGCAAAGCGTGATGCTCGCTGAGAGCGTTGCCAACTACACGTTGGACGGGATGGCAAGTTCTGACGGCGCTTTGATGGAGGCGGCAGCACGACTTGCCCAAAACGGGTGCGATATAGTTGCCTGTGTTGGCACATCTCTTGGATGGGCGGGCCAACCAAACACCAATGCTGCCCGACTACGCGCACGCCGCATCGCCGCCAAAGCTGGCGTGCCTTTAATCATGACTGGTACGGCCATCATTGACATGTTGGGATTGCTAGGGGCGCGGCGGCCAGCACTTGCTTGTACATATCATCCGGCTGACTGGAAAAACGCCTGGCACCACTATGTTTTCAACACTGGTTTTGATGTTACAGTTGCGCAAAATTTTCGGGATGCAGGGATTGTTGGTCCAGCATCGCTACCAGTCGCTTTACGCAATCCCTCTCCCAAACTGATCAAAGAGGCTGTTCTTGGCATCGCAGCAAGTGCGCCAGACAGCGACGCAATCGTCGTTACCGGCATGGGTGCCCGCACATTGAACCTGACACTTGAGCTCGAGACCACCGTTGGTATGCCCGTGCTTGGCGCCGATACGGCACTCTATGCCGCTCTTTCCCTCGCTGCCAACCTTTCGCTGGTTGAGGGATGTCTTGGACAACTCACATCTTATTTAATACCCAACGAATTGTCGGCTGCGAAAGCCGCGGAGACCCGGTGAACTTACTTTCACGTGTAATGCCTTGGCTTGGCTTGGCTTTAATGGGCGTGTTGTGGGGCCTGTCCTTTACCTTTACCAAACTGGCAGTTGAAAACGGAGGTACACCGATCGGAATCGCTTTTTGGCAGACGATCGTCTCAAGCGCCATTCTTCTATCATTCACAAGTCTGCGCGGTCGCCACTTTACCCTACACTCCCACCATATCACTCCGTTCATTATCATCGCGCTTCTAGGAGTAGCACTACCAAGCGTGGCCTTCTATATTGCTGCGTCCCGTGTGCAATCCGGTGTTCTTGCTATCACAGTCACTCTGGTACCAATATTGACCTATTGTATGGCACTTAGCCTACGGATTGAGTCGTTCTCCATGCTACGCATTGGCGGTGTATTCTCTGGTACCGTAGCCATTCTACTTCTTGTCCTGCCAACCAATAGCCTGCCAGATGTGAACGCAACACCTTGGGTGCTCCTGGCTTGTTTAAGTTCATTATGCTATGCCGCCGAGAACATATATCTGGCCCGTCGGACTATCAGCGATATTGGGCCTATCCGGATTGCCTGTGGCATGAATTTAATGGCGATAGTGCTGCTCGGACCGTTGGCTCTGGCGTTTGATCAGATGTTTCTGCCAGTTTTGCCTTTTTCCACGTTGGAGTGGTCAGTGATCGGCCTTGGTAGCATAACTGCCATCGCCTATACTCTTTATGTTTTGACAGTCAAAAATTCTGGGCCTGTGTTTGCCAGTCAGGTTGGTTATCTCGTTACGATTTCCGGTGTGATATGGGGGATTGCAATCTTTGGAGAGGTGCATTCTGCCTGGGTTTGGGCCTCGCTGGTGCTGATGATGATTGGCCTGGCTTTGGTCTCACCCCGCAACCAAGAAAAATTCTAAAGTTTGCTTGCCGCCCAAGAAAAAACATACAGCATCACAGGTAGGATCATCAAAACCCCACCACCATATCTGGCAAGCAATATTATAATCTTTAGCGCATGAAAATGATCCAGCTTGGATAGCCGCCGTTTCTGCAACGCCTCGCCACCGATATAAATACCATAGCCGACTCCGGCAATAATAATGGTGATTAGGGCTTCAGGGTTTTCAGGATTTATCTCAATATTTGCCAATTACTTCAGTGTTGTTTTAGCCGAAAGTATGAAAAATTTCTCACTTTAAAAAATCACGCAATTCAACGCTAAACTATTGTTCCTTATTCGCAGTTTCGACAACTTCGTGAAATCTTTTTTTATTACCATACATTTTCTTGATTCTGGGAGATATCTCCCAGACCACCGGGTCATCTTTTTCCAATCTTTTCAGATAATCATAAATCTTTTCGATGCCCAATTTGTCTGCATAAAAAAGTGGGCCTCCAAGATGCCGAGGAAAACCGTATCCATGGACCAGCACTAAATCAACAGCGGAAGCATCCTCGGCGACCCCTTCTTCTAATATATTGGCGGCCTCATTTATCAGCGCAGCCATTAGCGTGTCCAAAATCTCTTTTTCACAAAATTTTCTCCTCTTTATTCCTTTAAGTTTAGATTCCGCCAACACCAGTTCTACAGCTGCCGGATTTAAATTGGAGGCAATATTGTTCTCGTATTGATACCATCCCAACCCAGACTTTTTACCCAAATATCCTGCCTCACACATTTTGTCTTGAATTGGGCTATAACGCCGATCTGGATCTCGGGTGACCCTAGTTCTTTTTCTGTCGGCCCAAGCTATATCAAGGCCGGACACATCTTGCGTCATATAAATACCCATTGCGTATCCAAAATTTGTCATTGCCTCATCGATTTGATCAATTTGTGCGCCATCAAGTAGTAAGAAATCAGCGACCTCTCTAACTCGGCGCAAAAGCCGATTTCCAACAAACCCCTCACAACTATTTAATAAAACGGGAATTTTTTTCAAAGACTTTCCAAGTTGATAAGCGGTTGCAACGGCGGATTGACTTGTATTCTGGCCTTTAACAATTTCAACGAGTTTCATCACATGTGCGGGTGCAAAGAAATGCAGCCCTACAAACCTAGACGGATTAGAAAGGAATTTAGCTAACTGATCTATATCCAAATACGAGGTGTTAGTGGCTATCGTTGCTTCAGGCATAGCCCTTTCAATAGATTTCAATACTTTTTCTTTTGTTCTTAAATCCTCATAAACCGCTTCTATCGCCAGGTTTGCTTGCTCAAGTCCTCTGTATCCAACTTGGATTTTAATCCCCTCTAATTGGCTCAGCGCCTCTTCTCGTTGAAGTAACCTACGTTCCACGGCATCAGAAAAAATTACCTTAAGGCGTTCAAGGGCTTCACCCACCGCGTTAGGACTCTCCTCTACAAGGGTTATTTTTTTTCCAAGTCTTGAAACGCCATAAGTAATTGAAACACCCATCGTACCGCCGCCAATCACCACTATTTCTTCAATGCTATTTTTCTTTTTATATTTGTTGTTTAAATGACGTCTACTCGCACGTTCAGCAAAAAAGATGTGTCTTAAGGCTTTACATTCATTCGACACTTTTAGGTTAAGAAACGCGTCCCGTTCGGCTTTTAAACCACTTTTCATTGAAGTTTTATTTGTTAGTGCCATTAGTGAAATCGCTACATGAGGCGCTTTTTGACCTCGAAATTTTCGGTTTGCCTTCTCACTTGCTGCCTTAACAAGTTTTTCTATGTGCTCCTCTGAAAAGGCAATAGGATCGGGTGAGATACCGGAAGAAAGGTCGTCATAATCCTCTAGATCCCTCAAGCGGTCACCAATCAAAGCGTCGCCGCAAATCTTATCAATAAGCCCAATTTCAAGTGCTTCTTCGGCATTGATTATTCTACCATCTGGGATCATGGAAAACGCGTGCTCAATTCCAATTAACCGCGGCAACCGCTGAGTTCCTCCAGATCCGGGCACAACACCTAGAACAACCTCTGGAAAACCCATGGTCGCTTTTTCATCTGCAATGCGCCCAGAACAACTTAACGCCAGTTCCAAACCACCTCCCAGACACGGTCCATTAATTACCGCAATAACTGGAACTCGTGTATTTTCGATTATCTGGATTACATCCGGAAGTGTGGGATAAGTTTGAGGAAGGTCAAATTCATTGGTATCAGCACCTGCCGAAAAAATGCTATTGCTACCTGTTAAAAAAATTCTACCAATGAACGGGTTAGCTGATAATTCCATCATCTGCTTGCAGATTTCACTGCGTACGACTTTGTCAATGGCGTTCACCCGAGGTCGGTTTATGCAAATTACACCAGAACTTCCGTAAATCTTATGACTCACACTCATAGTTGATGCGCCTCATGGCTAATAACATTTCCAAAAAATTAAATTTTAATTTCCTGTAGGATTTTATTTAACTTGGCTCGATTTGAACTATCGTTCTCAAAGTTAACAACATAATTCTGTTGATTGACCTCGTCTTCAAGACGCTTTGGTACAAGGATGATATTATTTCCATTTTGCAATATGTCCCCCCTGACAATTTTCCCGTTTATAACTGAATGTTTGATATTTAGGCGCAAATGATTGTGACTTGAGTTCAATGGTCTCGGTTTTAGAGAGGGGGTCCTAAGTGCTATATTTGAGCCTGAGGACTTCTCTTGATTATAACTAACTGTCTCATCACCATTTTTTGGTATTAATCCGAAGCCCCTTACAAAAGCTGGTTCAGCCAACCGATCAGACGTTAAAAAATGATAAACCCCAGTTGGGTAATTCTTTTTCCAACACCAACTTGCTACTCCCGTGGCGTCTATCTCTGTGTTACGCAATTCAGCAAGTGCCGTAAAATAAGTTAGCATACCACTATTTATGGTCTCTACATGGTATGAAACGGTAGAATTTTTTCTGACTTGGTTGTTCTTAAAAGTAGGTGCAAAAATGAAGCTCACAAAAGCAAAATCAAAACTCTGCCTGATCAATAGCTGTGTCAGTGATTCCCTAAGTGGAAAATAGCCTTCGATTATATCCTCAAAGAAGACGCCTAAAAACGAACAATCATCATCCACTTATTTCTCAATCTAATAATTGTTAAAATACTCAATTTGTTCCCAGTCTGAAACCCACATCGAATATCTTTCCCATTCCGCACTTTTGAGTGTCACCATGTAATCAACAAAAAGGTGGCCGAAAAACTGCCGGAACATCGTACTATTTTTAAATGCATCTGTCGCTTCAATCAGACTTCTCGGCAAATCACTAGATGCCTTTTCATACGGTGCCGTTGTTAGGCTTGGTGGAGACAATTTTTGAACAAAACCATCCAAACCGCACGCAATTTGGGAAGCAAGAGCCAAGTATGGATTTGCTGCAGACTCTGCTACTCTATTTTCAACACGACTTGACTCTTCGCCTTCATAAACCAGAGCCCTAATCATGGCTCCTCGATTGTCATAGCCCCAGTTTACTTTATTGGGAGCGAGTTGGAATGGCTGGAATCTCTTATAACCATTGACGGTAGGAGTTGTGAGCAAACACGCGGGACCCGCATGTTGCAAAAGCCCTGCGATCCAATTGCCGGCGAGTGGGGTCAGGGTTTGTCCACTGGATGGTGTAAAAACGTTTTTCCGACTTTTGGTATCTATAATTGACTGATGGATATGCCAACCATTTGCAACGGCGTTTGGAAAATTAGGTTTTGACATAAAGGTTGCATGTAGATTGTGCTTGCCGCAAATTTCTTTCACTAAGTTTTTAAATAATACAAAGCGGTCTGCCTGTACTGTTGGAGCGGAAGGTGAAAAAGTAAATTCAAATTGACTTGGCCCCATCTCTATTTCCATGGTGCAAAGTCCCAAATCCATGAAGTCACATGCATTTTTGATTTCATTCAAAATAAATTCAGTCTCACCAAACCGGTTATCAGACAGAAATTGCCATCCTTGAGTCAAATTCTTTACAACGAATGGTTTAGGAGGCATGGAAACTTGATTGTGCCCGAGGGAAGAGTCCAATTTTTCATAAATTTGGAATTCAACCTCCAATCCCACAATCATTTCATAACCGCTGTCACTTAATTTCTTGACTGCATCTTTCAGCACTTGACGGGATGAAAAAGAAACCTCATTCCCACTGGTGTCATACAAGTCACACAACACCATTATGGTGCCTTTCGACCCTTCTAATTTCGCTAGGGCGCTGAAGTCAGGTACTGCAATCATGTCAGCGGCGCCAAAAAATTGATTTGCAACAAAATCTTGGTCCGGCGCCCAGACTGGGAAAACAGTTTTTTGAGCGGTGTCTTTTAATAAAAGTGTTGATGGCAAACCTAGGCCATTTGACAAAATAGATAAAAAACAATTTGCCAAAACTGCTTTTCCTCTCAATACCCCGTGTTGATCCGGAAAAACAAGCCTAACTAATTCAGCTTTGGTTTTGTCGAAATCGCCAAAAAACGCTATCGCCAATTTAGCTTTTTCATCATCCCATATCCCTAACCGCCGCAACCTCCCATTATTTACAGCGTTTTCAATAGCTTCACTCATATTTCTACCAAAGCATCCCACGGACATCTGGACCTACGATTTTGATCTTCTGATTCACTTTTATGCTTCCAATTCTCAGTTGGCGCTATTGCATCATTTGATAACGGCCCAGCAATTTTGTCTGTCGAGGATGTCTGCATCGGAAGCTCTTGAATGTTACCAGATTCGAGTGCCGCCATCGCTTTTCTCAGCATTCTTCGGTAACGCACAATAGCTACATCGCTCCTTCCAAGGTGTTCCTTTGTTCTATCTTGAACCTTTCCCATCATCTCGACAGCCCATTGATCATGGACATTTATGTCCAATCCCATACCTGTGTATGTAAGATTTTTTTGCTCTTCACTATCATACTTGTAATTATTTTGTTTATTACGGACCGGCAAGTATTCTGGCAAGGTGTGCTCCGCTAAGCGTTGTGACCTCATCTTTTTTTGGTCAATCGGTTCGTCGAAACTGGTAAACATTGTGTACCAATAGCAATGCTCATCATCTACCGGCACATGCCATTGAGTAATTGTCATTTCTTTAGACATTGGGATACAAATTGCAGAAGGGAAAATCGAATTTGTAATACGAACATGTGTCAGATTATCCGCCATATGCCGTAGTGCAATTATTTTCAATCCATAATCTGTCTCTTCGACAGAAATTGCAGGGCGCGGATAATCTCTTAATATTTTAGTCATGGGTATTTGGGTTCCCGAGGTGCTATCCCTAAATTGCTTTCCATAACTATCTTTTGGATCTTCATCTTTTAAGAAGCGATGAAGAAAACTTGCGTGCGCTGGATCAATGCCAACCTCTAATGCCTGAAGCCAATTACATTCCCAAAAACCCTTGAAAGCGAAAGAATGGCTTTTGGGGGCACGGAAACAGTCAAAGTTTGGAAATAGTGGAGGAACCCCTTCACCCAAAAATGCAAATATTACACCATTCTTTTCGATAGCCGGATAGCTTGAGCCTTTTGGATCTAGCTTCACATTGTTTGGATGGAATGATGGTCTCTCGTCTGGACAGGAAATTCTCGTGGCCAAAAAATGATTGCCAGAATTGTCTTTGCTTAACGCGAGGCGTTCGCCAAGCAAATTCACTGGTAAAATGAGTTTTTCTTCAAGCTCATCTAACAACGCTGCAGGTTGCCAATACTGCCTCAGCAAAGCACCGGCCGAAGTTTCTCGTCCGACTTTTGTTAATTTTTCATTCAACTCTTTGGGTATCAACTAATCATCTCCAACGTTCTGAAGAGTTTATCTATCCTGTGCGTCAATATAAGCATAAACACCCTTTTTCTCTAATTTAACTTGTAGGTTTGGCAATTTAATCGCATTGAACATTTTGGAATCAGGTGGCTCGGCTGGCTGTTCTAAACATTGACCATTTTTATCAAAATACCACCCATGAAAAGGACAGCGTATACCACCTTTTTCAAGCCGTCCAAAACAAAGATCAGCGCCTCTATGAGGACAGTTTCTCGCAATTAGACCAATCCGGCCTTCTCCATCTTTAAACAGAATGTATTTATCTCCACCAATTTTCACAGGTATTAATGGACGATCACACTCTAGCGCATCTTTCTCAATTAGAAAGACCCAGCCATTGGCGTCTTTGACTATAATTTCCAGCGGTGTTGACATTGGTGAGGTCTGACACTCCATTGAGCAGAGGATAAGTTACTCATTACAGTTGAAATTCATTGAATGCGTAAAAGTTTCGCAATTGCTTCTCATAAGATTAGACCGGAAATTCCATCAGAGCTAAATTAAATTGATCAAAGAGTTTAAACCAAAACATCGTAGATTAAACTCTACTCATCAAAAAATTTTTCAACGGACGCTAATTCAATCACCTCTTCGATTGATTCTCGAACTGACTTCATCGAGGTATCCAAAACAAAGTCGGTATAATCAAAATATTGCCGGCGCATTTCTAAGAGAGACTGCAAGTGCTCTCGCGCAGCCAAGAAACCCTGCATTGGACGCTCGTCTCCTTGGGCGCGGACCCTAGAAATATGTTCATCCGCCCTAGCCTTCACCCAAACCGTGGTGTAATTCTTCAATAATAGTCTGAGGTTCAAACTCGACTCGACGATACCGCCACCAACAGCCAGCACTACCGAACTGTAGATATTTTTATTATTTGTAATTGCCTTATGTTCATACCGACGAAATCCATCCATACCATATAATTCTATGACCTCGGACACTGAGATACCGCTCAAAGCCTTGATCTCATTTGAGACTTCAACGAATGGGACGTCGAAATGACTTGCTAAAGCGTTTCCAAGAGTGGTTTTACCTCCCCCCCTTACACCGACTAATGCAACGCGACTAGACTTAGAGGCATCTTTAATTTGGTTAATACCCAAAGCAGTCAAGACATCAGATTGTTGCTCTTGACTCGCATTTGAAAAGCGTTCTGCTACTTCGTTTACAACGGAGTCGGTGTATCCTAAAAAAGACAACATTCGATTTATATCAAGCTCGAGTGCAAGAGCTACGCGATACAACAACGCAATAGAAATGTTCGCAGAACCGAGCTCGAGATGAGCCAGATGTCTGGTTGAAACGTTTGATAACTTGGAGAGTTCTCGCCTAGAAAAATTTTTATTTAGCCTGGCATTGCGAAGGCGCCGCCCCAGTTCGCACGCGAATATGCTAAAATCCTGATGGCCTAATTTAAGAGGTATATCCGAAAAAGCTTCGCTATCTTTGAGATCAGACATTACCCACAACATATTCATTTTCATAGGCTTTCAACGTTTCGCCAAGCCATGGGATTGCTATATCTTCAGGCATCTCCCCTGACGAGGCATCAAAAATTCCTCTTTCTCCTATTTGAATAGCACCATGTTCTTTCAGTAGTTCTAAAAGTCGTTGGCTACCCATATTGAACGTATCCGCATAGCCCTGATCTCCTAATCCAAAAATAGCAAACCTTAACCCTGATAAATTCGGCTGCCGCTCCCGGACCTCTTCAACAAAATCTAAAGCCGAGTCAGGCATTTCACCATGACCCGTTGTCGAGGATACAAAGACAAAAAAAGCATCTTGGTTTAAATCATCAACACTGAGGTGCATAATATCAGATAGTGAAAAATCATAATCTTCACCCATCGCTTCTACGATGTCTTCACAAACCATTTGTGAGGTGCCTAAAATTGTGGCGTAATACAACTTTATTTTCATCAGAGTTTATTTTCCCTCTATGCATTATTTTAATCTGCTGAGCTAAATCCCTAAAAGGAGTCGATCCCGGGCAGGTCCAGTTTCCAATCCCTGTATTAGAAATTGAGCTGAGTGGGTTACGCCATATGAAGTTGCACGTACTCGAAATCCCCCGCTTGATTATTAATTCCAACCTTTGGTGGCGCAATCCAACTCGCAAATTTGCCAACCTCGTGGCATGGCTTCATAAGGGAGACTATGAAGCTTGCGTCATCACTTGATGGAAGCCAGTCAACTGATTGTGTATCCCAACTGGACTTGCTGATCACTTCGCCATTTGGAGTAACAGAATGTCCCGCAAACAATCCAATAGATCTGTTAAAGCCTTCATGCGGAAGTCTTAAAGTGAAGTCGATTTTTTCTCGCTTTATGGACCTATTCCAGCGATTTATTCCTCCCATTGCATCAACAACGTAGTCATCGCGAAGTCGCATATTAATAGCACTCAAAGCCGGTACAATTTTGGGGACAATGAGACCATCTTCTAGCGTTTTTATTGTATATGTCTGATCAGATAGACGATGATCATCTTTCAGGCGATGTTCCATATAACGCCCCTTTATCCCGGCGTTGAAGGAATTTGCAGCGTTGGTTGAGACCTCTTGTCCAAACAAATCCAACGATAAAGAGTAGTGTAGGTTCAATTTTTTCTGAATGGTTGGCAAATCAATTACCCCAAGATCCCTAATCCCGTTTATATCATATGGATCTGTTATACCAGCCTTGCTCATCGCATTTAGAGTGGCCTGTATAGTGCGGCCCACCCCGGTTTCACCGACAAACATATGATGAGCCTCCTCAGTAAGCATAAATCGGCAAGTCCGACTAAGAGGATCAAAACCTGACTGCGCCAGGCTTTCTAACTGCATTTTTCCATCACGATCAGTAAAATAGGTGAACATAAAAAATGATAGCCAATCTGGCGTCTCTTCGTTAAACGCCCCAAGCATTCTGGGCGCTTCCTCTGATCCTGAGCTTCTCCGAAGCAACAAATCTGCTTCCTCGCGACCATCGGCACCAAAATACTTATGAAGGAGATAAACCATTGCCCACAAATGGCGGCCCTCTTCAACGTTAACCTGGAATAAGTTTCTCATGTCGTATAATGAGGGTGCCGTTAAGCCAAGGAATTTCTGTTGCTCAACAGAACCCGGTTCCGTGTCGCCTTGAATGACAATCAATCTTCGGAGCATTGCTCGATATTCACCTGGCACCTCTTGCCACGCTTTCTCACCAGCATGCTCGCCAAAGCAAATCCGCCTATCTTCAACTTGTGGTGCAAGCAAAACCCCCCATTTATAGTCAGGCATTTTTACATAATCAAACTTAGCCCAACCACCACTATCGACGCTAACGGCTGTTCGGAGATATACATTCGCATCTTGGAATTGCTTTGGGATGGTCCCACTCCACCAATTTATGTAACCTGGATGCCATTTCTTCAAAGCTTTAAGGACACGCCTGTCTGAGGACAAACCAACATTGTTTGGGATTTGGGAGTCATAGCTCACGTTAATCATATCATTCATAATTACATACTCATCACAATTTATAAGTCACATTTAATAAAATGGGATAGGGATGTGTGTTTGCCGAATTGCAGTAAATTCTAAACACGAGACTTCTCATAATCCCCTCTTATCCCTGAACCATATCGCTGTAGAGCACCTTTTTCACCGGCAGCATTTGGTCTTTGAAAAATCCAGTTTTGCCAGGCCGTGAGCCTACCAAAGATCTTCGTTTCCATCGTCTCCGGACCCGCAAAACGAAGATTCGCCTCCATCCCAGTCATTGCATCTGGCGAAAAGCTTACCCGTTCTTCAGTGAAAATGCGCACCTCGTCTTCCCAGTCTACATCATCATAGGAAAAGGTGATTAGCCCAAGTTCTTCAGCTTCGTTGGCATCTATAAGTTTGCCTAAAAAGCCCCTGGCGATAGTGACACTACTCTCCTCTCCAAGAAACCTGGTGCCGAGACGGCTGAGTCCATTTGACATCGGGTAAAGCCCAAAATTAGCATCAGACAAAGCAATCCGTGCTAAACTACGATTGTCACCTTCAAACTCACCTTGCATCATATACGAGCGATCCACAGCAAACAGCAACTCAGCGACGGTGCCTACAAAACACGAGCCATGTTCTACAAGCGCGATCATGGACCTCGATGTGAGATCAATTCTTTTCAGAACCCTTTTCCATAAAAAACATACCTCCCTGGCTAACCAATGATCTTGGTTTTGTAACAACAATTTTTCATGTGCAAGTAACACCTCAGCATTTCCCGCAGAGCAGAAAATCAGTAGCCCTATCTCCGGCTCGTTAAATCGCAGGTGCAAAATTGCGTCATCAAGTTCACGTGCTAAGCCGAGCAAATATGCATCTGAACCAATGTCTACAAGCTCCTCCATATTATTAGGAGGAGGGGTTTTGGGCCCATCAATACGAATTGTTGCACAACTTCTTTCTCGGTCAATTTCTACCAAAATTGTGGAATACCCTATCGAGCCATTATTAAAAAATGTCTTCACGAGCGGTTTTAACGAGATACCGTTTTTCTCATCATTACTGGTTTTTCTTTCAGCAAGCTCACGCGCTTTCTTTTCTACAAAATCATCGAATTTTGAGTTCATTACAACTTCATCGACTAATCGCCAATTTTTGGCACGTTGTCCCTTTACTCCCTCTTCCATGGCGCAGAAAACATCACATAAATCACGGCGTACGCCGCGTTTGTCTGTTAACCTTGTTAGACCTCCAGTGCCAGGCAGCACCGCAAGGAGGGGCACTTCGGGAAGAGCTACAGCAGACGAACCGTCGTCTACTAACATAATGTGATTGCATGCAAGGGCTAATTCATACCCACCACCAGCACAAACACCACGGATCGCACAAATATATTGCTGGTCTGACTCACATTCCGCGGCCTCTATTGCGTTCCGTGTTTCATTTGTAAATTTGCAAAAATTGACCTTGTGCACATGGTCTGCAGAAGCCAGCATTCTAATATTTGCGCCAGCACAAAAAACACGCTCTTTGCCAGATTTGATTATTACCACTTTGACGTCAGGATGCTCAAATCTCATGCGTTGCACTATATCTGATAATTCGATATCCACGCTGAGATCATACGAATTTAACTTCAATTCATAGTCTTCATATAACCCAGCGGTTTCAGTGACATCCATATAAATGGTGGCAACATCCTCATCATATTCCACGCGCCAATGACGGTATTCTGACGGGGTAATTTGAAAATTTATAATCCCATCAATTAGTATCGGACTATTATTACCCATCACTTTACTCCTTTTGATGCCTCACATGCAGTAAAAACATTGCGCTTTCTGGTAGCATTATATTGCCTATTACCGGTGAAACATTGGATATCATAACATTATTGATAGAAATTATGAAATATATTGCTCAGATCATAATGCAAAATTTGTCAAAGCCAAAATACACAAGCATTATGATTCAAACGATGACAAGCGTTCACAAAACGAGGAGATAGCAGAAACAGTCTTATAGGACTGATCGAATTGTGGGGAATGCCTACAATTTTTTAAACGCAGCTGAATAAGGGGGGAATAACAACGGGCAGCAATCTCATCTAGTTGTCTCATGGTGCCATATTGATCGTCTTCTCCCTGGATTGCCAAGACTGGGACCCTAAAATAATCGATGCAATCCGTTATATCCCAAGATCGAAACGAAGGATCTAGCCAGGTTTGGCTCCATCCGGTAAAACAGTATGAAGCATTAATGTGATACTTTTCGAGTTTTTCTTTCAGCCCACCCTCGTTAAAAGAAATTGTTGCTTCTTCGATTGATGCAATACAAATGTCTTCAGCAAAAAAATGGGGTGCCAGAAGAATAATACCCAACAAACGGTGATCCTCTATATTTCCAGCATATAAAGCTGAAATGCTCGCTCCATCACTGTGGCCTAATAGCAAGAATTTTTTAAGGGATAGTTCATTCAATACTTTCGGCAGAACAAATTTGGCATGGTAAGCCATATAGTCTAAGCTCCAAGGAGAATTTTCACAATCTGACTTCCCATATCCCGGTCTTGAGTAAACGAAAACCCCGTAACCTGTTGCTTCAGAGATTTTTTTCGGAAAATCACGCCACAACTCAATACATCCAAGGCCTTCGTGGAGCATAACGATTGTAGGCATTGCTCTGGGTGATGGACCGTGGCATTGATACTCCAGCGTCATGCCATCAACCGTCAATGAACCCCTTTCATCATCACTCCAATTAAAATTGGACACTGCTATCTCTCACGCAATTTAAACCGCTGAATCTTTCCGGTTGCGGTCTTGGGCAAATCACTCACAAATTCAATCCACCTAGGATACTTCCATTTTCCAATTTGGCTTTTCACGTGTTCCTTAAGCAACTCGGCAAGACCCTTAGGGTCTGTCTTATCTTTTAACACCACGTAGGCTTTCGGCTTTAGCAGGCCGTCATCATCTTTTTTTGGAACTACAGCAGACTCAACCACTGAATGGTGAGCGGATATTGACTGTTCGACCTCGAAAGGGGCAACCCAGATACCAGACACTTTGAACATATCATCGTTTCTACCGCAATAAACCAGTCTTCCCTCTGGGGTTTGTTCGTATTTATCACCGGTTCTCGTCCAAACACCCGTGAAAGTATTTCTGCTTTTATCACGTTGATTCCAGTAACCATCCGATGCAGATGACCCCGAAACTAACAACTCTCCAACTTCGTCGACGCCCACCTCTTCACCGGCCTCGTTCACAAGGCGCAATTCATACCCTGAAACAGCGACACCGCTCGTACCATAGACAACATCATTTTGGTGATTGGACAGATAGATATGAAGCATCTCTGTGGAACCAACTCCGTCAAGAATATCAACACCAGTTTTTTCTAGCCAACCAACTCCAACTGGGGCGGGCAGTGCTTCTCCAGCTGAAATACACAACCGCAATGCCGTTTCCAATTTCTCCTTTTTAGGGGCGGCATTTAGCAGAGCGGAGTACAACGTGGGGACGCCAAAAAATAGGGATGGGTTAGCTTGTGTAATTATTTCAAGCACCGAGTTTGGCGTTGGGCGCCCTGAATATAACAGCGTAGTGGCACCCACAGCCATGGGAAAAGTCATAGAGTTTCCTAGACCATATGCAAAAAAAATCTTTGCCGCAGAATAAACAACATCTCTATCATTTATATCAAGAACATTTCTGCCATAAGTATCATAAGTAGATCTGAGGCTGCTGTGTATATGTTTTACGCCCTTGGGCTCTCCAGTTGAGCCTGATGAATAAAGCCAAAACGCAATATCGTCCGGACTCGTATCAAATGTTTCAGCTGGCTCGTGGCATCGGATAAACTCATCAAATCTGACTATTCCAGTGGCACTATTATGGCCCACCAAGACAATAAGTTTAATAAACTCATTACCAACCAATGCTGGCTCAATTGTAGAGTATAAATCTGAGGAAACGAAAAGTGCGGTGGCTCTACTGTCCCTCAAAATTTTTGCGTATACGTTGGCTGCCAGCAAAGTATTTAGTGGAACCGCCACAACACCAGCTTTAAGAGCACCCCAAAACAATTGAGGATATTCAATGGTATCAAGCAAAAGCATGGCAGCTCGTTGTTCAGAACAAATCCCCGCCGCTCTCAACGCAGCCGCAACAACGGAGGAGTTGCGAGCTAATTCTGAGTAGCTAATTTCACGCTTTTGACCATCAAATTCCCTGAAAGCAATTTTATCGCCTCGGCCCTCTGACAGGTGCAAGTCAACAAAAAATGTCGCGGCATTTCCAATTGCACCCCCAACGCCTTCAGTTTTCCTGCGAATCATTTTGGAACCTCGCTTAACTATTTAATTTGGGACGCTTTTTTTTGTTTTACACATTTTCACTTCCATTAATACCGACCGTCTACTTCGCTCTGTAATAAAATTATAAAAAGTTTATATATAGAACATTAACCCAAAAAAAATTTAAATGAACTTGTTTCGGGAATGTAATATGACCAAATCAATTTTAGTGGAAGACTACGGCAACTGGACAAAAATTATACTTAATAGGCCCAAAAAACTAAATTGCTTCAACGCTCAGATGCTCAAACTTTTATATAGTGCCTTGGTCGAAATCAGCGAGTCAAATAAACGCGCAATACTTATTACAGGTCATGGAAGGGCCTTCTGCACTGGGCAGGATTTATCAGAACGGGACCCAAGCAAAAACAATTCGCTACCCGATCTTAATAAAATTTTGAGGGAGGGTTTAAACCCAATCGTTAAATTGATAAGCAAATTGCCGCTTCCCGTGGTGTCTGCAGTCAATGGAGTTGCTGCTGGTGCCGGCGCAAACTTGGCCTTAGCATGCGATATGGTAATTGCTTCAAACTCAGCAACATTTATTCAAAGTTTTTCCAAAATTGGGCTTGCTCCTGATGCGGGAGGAAGCTGGTCTATACCCACAAAAATAGGTCTATCCAGAGCAATGGGTCTGGCGTTTAGTGGCGAACCACTCTCTGCGAGTGACGCCGCCAATTGGGGTTTAATTTGGAAAAGTTATGATGACCATCTATTGATGCCAAAGGCTCACGAGTTAATGGACAGCATGGCTCAGGGGCCAACATTAGCCTACGCAAAAACTAAATTCTTGATGAGAAATTCAGCAAAACAAAATTTACATGATCAGCTGGACCTGGAGGCACAGGCTCAGTTTGAATGCGGCAGATCTGAAGACTACTTCGAGGGTGTTTCGGCGTTTTTAGAGAAGCGCTCACCTCAATTTAAAGGTCGATGAAAACAGGAACTCAGCAAGCCTCTATTATTACCGCAACACCTTG
>CACNSW010000014.1 GCA_902623185.1 uncultured SAR116 cluster alpha proteobacterium | reverse complement strand
CCACAATCTAAAAGGACTCCACGAAGAGGTGGGGCACGAACTTAACACTGTGGATAAAGGATATATTGGGGTGCAATGGGAGGTTTTAACAAAGCATATGAGCGGACTTTGGCGGAAGAAACCCCATGAGTCAGTCGTGCAAGATTAGGTCAAATTTTGATGGCAAATGATTGGTTGTTTGCGATCGACGCCGACGAAATTGACGAAGAAGATGTCGCGCCAATTGAGATCGAAGGTAAAGAGGTAGCGATTTACCGAAATAACGGTCGGTTTTATGCTTCTGTGGATAAATGTACGCATGGGAATGCCTTCCTATCAGACGGCATCGTTGTTGGAGACGTGATTGAATGTCCACTCCACCAGGGCCGCTTTTGCATTAAGACAGGCAAGGCACTGAGCGCGCCTGCGTCGATCCCAATTGAGACTTTTGAGGTGAAAGTTGAAAACGGCAAAGTTTTTGTGAAAGTTGGCTAACCTCAATGACTTTTGAAAAATCAACGTGCCCGATGATTTTTAGTTCGCTAGATGTGATGTTCCTGTTAAACTTTTCATTGGTGAGTATAGTGCAAAAAGTCTATTGGGAGAGTTAATGTCATATCCAGAGCTGAAGATGCTTATCGGTGGCGATTGGACCGATGGAAGTTCAGGCAATACCGAGCCAGTTTTTTGCCCCGCCGATGGTAGCATTATCGGCACGCTGCCCCATGCCAGCCCTGCTGATCTGGATATGGCACTCCAAAGTAGTCTCGAGGGATTTAATATCTGGCGCAAGAAAACGCCGCACGAACGACAGTCAGTGCTGGAAAAAGCTGCTTGCCAGCTTGAGGATAGTTTTGAAACTATTAGTGCCAACTTAACGCGTGAAATGGGCAAACCCATAGCTGAGGCACGTATAGAGCTACGCGTCGCCATCGACTTACTGCGCTGGTACGGCGAGGAAGGTAAGAGGGTTTACGGCAGGATAATTCCTTCGCGTCTTCCAAATATGCAGCATGAGGCTCGCAAACAGCCGGTGGGACCCGTGGTGGCATTCGTTGCTTGGAATTTTCCTGCAGTAAATGTCATGCGCAAAGTTGCAGGCGCGTTGGCTGCTGGATGCTCCATAACCATTAAGCCAAGTGAGGAAACACCGGCGACAGCCATTGCGATTGGCAGAGCTCTCAAAGACGCTGGCCTCCCAGCAGGTGTGCTTAACATTGTTTTTGGAGTTCCACCACAAGTCTCAGAACATCTTCTGTCATCAACTATACCTCGCAAGTTGAGCTTCACCGGCAGTGTGCCAGTTGGCATTCATCTCCAGCAGTTGGCAGCGAAGAACATGATCCGCTGTACCATGGAGCTTGGTGGTCACTCCCCTGTGATGATCTTTGAAGATTGTGACATCGAAACGGCGGCAAAACTTTGTGTGGCGGGTAAGTTCCGCAACGCAGGTCAAGTTTGTATCTCTCCTACGCGTTTTTTCGTTCAGGAAAACATCCATGACAAATTCCTGAAGCTTTTTAAGGAACATGTTGAGGACATGAAAGTGGGTAATGGACTGGACGAGCAGATGAGTATGGGTCCGCTGGTGGCCGAGCGCCGGATCAATGTCATGGATGGATTTATCTCAGACGCCATTTCCAAGGGCGCTGAACTGCTGGTTGGTGGTGAACCGATTCAGAGGGAAGGATCATTCTTTGCTCCAACTTTGTTGCAAGAGGTCCCCGACACAGCAAAGGTTATGATAGAGGAGCCTTTTGGCCCAATTGCGCCGACTGCACGATTCACCTCGCTTGACGAAGTTGTTGAACGAGCAAATAGCTTGCCATTTGGATTAGCCGCATATGCCTTTACTGGAAGTGCAAAGACGGCAGGTGTGCTGAAGCAGGAAATCGAGACTGGTATGCTAGCGATTAATTCCCTTCATGTGCATTCGGTAGAGACGCCTTTTGGTGGATTGAAATTTAGTGGGTATGGCTATGAGGGTGGAATTGAGGGCCTCGAAGTTTTTCTTGCCACTCGATACTCAAGCGAGACTTATGGATGAAGTATTCCATCCATCTAACCCCCGCCTAGCCGAAGGAGATTATTGTGACAAAATTTGCGCAACGTGAAGTACATTGGAGTGGTGCCACCCCAGAAGACCATAAGGTTCTAAAAAATATCATTGCTGACTATTTTGCATACAGACTGAGTACTTTTCCAAAGTTGAAGAAGCTTTGTGAGGACTCACCGGACTTTGCAATGGCTCACATATTGAAAGGATATCTCCTGACCTCCATGGGAACCCAAGGAACTATACCTGCAGCAACAAAGGCTGCTAACCGAGCGGCAGATTGCCCGGAGGGATTAACAGAAAATGAAAAGGGTCATTTGAAGGCTTTAAGGGCTTGGATAGGAGGTAACAGCACGGATGCTTGCAACCATTGGGATGATATAATAATCGATGACCCGCAGGATTTATTAGCGATCAAGCTACAGCATTTCAGTCTTTTTTGGCTTGGCAGACCGGATCATATGAGAGACGTGATAGCGCGCGTAAAGCCCAAGTGGGATAAGAATATGGAAGGGTATCCAACTTTGATAGGCATGGAATCTTTCGCCTTGGAAGAAATGGGGCAATATCAAGAAGCTGAGAAGATTGGCCGACTTGCGGTGGAAATGGACCCAAATGATCTATGGGCTATCCATGCTGTCGCTCACGTCTATGAGATGCAAAGTAACCTTGATGCAGGAATAGAATGGCTAAATCAACCGGTTGATATGTGGCAGGATCGGAACCCTTTTAGAGAGCACCTTTGGTGGCACACAGCACTTTTTGCATATGAGAAGGGGCATTATGATAAAGTGCTTGATTTGTACGATTCTTCGATATGGCCAGATACATCCAACTTCTATTTAGACATCCAAAATGCTGCTTCAATTTTGATCAGACTTGAATTTGCTGGAGTTGATGTTGGAAAACGCTGGTTATCTTTATCTGAGGCAGCCCAGGAAAGAATTGGTGACCATGTGCTACTTTTTACAGAACCTCATTACACCATGGCATTTGGTAGTGTCGGCAACTCAGCTCAAATTGAAAAGCAAATTTCGTCGTTAAGCACCTTCGCAAGTGAAAATTTGAAAAAACGAGAAGGCAGGGTTGCGAGTGAGTTAGCCGTTCCAATTTGCATGGCCGTTGATGCTTTTTTCCGTCAGGATTATAAGACAGCTAGAGATCTGCTATGGCCGCTAAGATATGACTATCAGCCTATTGGTGGTAGCCATGCCCAACGCGATGTTTTCAACTTACTCCTTATTGAATCGGCGGTTTGTATGGAAGATTACAAAACGGCGCGCGCTTTGTTAGTGGAAAGGAGTGCCAGACACAAAAATAGTTTTAGCACTCAAAAGAAGCTCGATCACGTGAACGCTTCACTTAATCTTTCTCAACCTGCAGTTGGATTGAATGCCTAACATCTTTCTCAAAAATTTCAATGGCAGCTTTGGTTAATTCCAAAATGATCTGTTTCCACTCAAGCCAGCATGGGTGAGGAGGGACCCTTATTTGTGGGTGCTTGAGATAAAGTGGAGCAAAGGGGGGCGATGTTGGAAAAAGATATTGTTATCATTGGTGCGGGTCACGCGGGTATTAGTTGTGCGGAGGCATTGCGAACAAAGGGTTTCAAAGGAACTTTGACAGTTGTGGATGGCCAGAAAGGCTTTCCAACAGAAAAACCTCCCTTATCCAAAGGTGCTATCGTTAATGGAACCAGTGAGGATTATTCTGTGCCCTTGTTAAAGCCAGAAAACTGGTACGTTGAAAATAATATAGATCTTAAAACTGGCATAACAGTCATGTCCATTGATAGGATTAATCGGAAAATAAATCTTTCAAACAAAAATACAATCTCATACACGACACTTGTCATTGCTACCGGTGCTATTCCAATAGAATTGGGAATTACACGAAAACATCCCCAATCGTTTACCCTCCGAAACTCAAAAGATGCAAAAGAAATTAGTCGAGCCGCTTCAACCTTGAAAAGCGCATTAATCATTGGATGTGGTTACATTGGACTGGAAGTTGCAGCGTCTTTAACCGAAAGGGGCGTCAAAGTGACAGTGGTGGAAACCGAGGATAGGCCTTTGGCAAAAATTTCAAGCTCTGCTATAGCTGAAAAATTAGTTGAAATTCATGAGAGAAAAGGGGTCAAATTTAGGTTTAGCAATTCGGTAGTCAGGATTGATAATCTCAAGAATGAATTTCGAGTGCTACTTCAAACTGGCGGTCATGAAATTGCAGAAATGATCATAACTGGTATTGGGGTCAGTCCTGATAGTATTTTGGCGTCCAAATCCTCTTTAGCTAAAAATGAAAATGATAAAAATTCTATTTGTGTAAATGAAAATTTCGTAACATCTGATCACCATATTTTAGCTATAGGTGACGTCGCTAAGAGGGTTGGGACAGAAAAAAGAATCGAATCTGTTGATAATGCGCAGGAAGATGGAAAGGAGGCTGCTTCATATATCATGAAAGAAGTCAAACAGCCTAGAGGAGTGCCATGGTTTTGGTCTGATCAATACGATAAAACACTACAAATTGCGGGATTAGTCCCAATAACTGACGCTAATAAGAAAATGGTTTTTAGACCTGGAAAAAGAGGCGATGGGTTTTCGGTCTGGAGTTTTGTTGATGAAAAACTTAGGTCTGTGGAGGCTTTTTCAGATCCTTCATCGTTCGCAATTGGAAAGAGATTTTTATCTGACGAACTGTCTCCTACAAGCTGTGAAATAATGGATCTATCTACTGATCTTAAAACTATCTATAAAAGATTTCATACAAAAGCAAATCCGACTTAAAATTTCTTTTGGTGTCGGCAAGTTTAAAACTCTAGTGTCAACCTAAAGCGTACGAAATAATTTTTGTGCTAGCGTTAAACAACTGAAGAGATAGTGACTCAGGGTGCCTTCACTAATCTGGTTCAAAGCAACCGAAACGACAGCACATACACTAAACCGAGGAGAGAAAAATGAGTATCGGCACGCTTTCAATTGCTAACAATGGAAACACAATCTTTGGTAATGGCTCGGTATCTGAGGTTTCGGCTCAGCTAGAGGGACTTGGTGTAACAAAACCGTTTGTAGTCACGGATCAAGGCATAGCCGATTCTGGCTTGTTAGAAAAATTTAAAGAACAAGTGCCAAATCTTGGTAATAATAGAGTTTTCCTAGATACCCCTGCAAATCCAAACGAGGCGTCTGTTAGAGCCGCCTCTGAGGCATATCGGGACAGCGGCGCAGATGGAATAATCGGGTTTGGTGGCGGCTCTCCTCTTGATCTCGCCAAAGCTGTATCTTTGTCGGTTAGTCATGAGGGACCGTTATGGAAATACACGACTCATCACAATGGCGTTAAACATATCGGAAAGACGCCCCCAGTAATAGCTATCCCAACTACAGCAGGAACTGGCAGCGAAGTATCTCGTGCGGCTGTTATTATTCTTGATTCTGGAGAGAAGCGAATAATTTTCAGCCCCAATCTAATTCCTGACATTGCCATTTTAGATCCCGAACTTACTGTTGGATTGCCGCCATTTCTCACCGCAGCAACTGGTATGGATGCCATCACACACTGCGTTGAAGCGATTTCATCGCCTAGAATTAATGCCTCGGCAGACGCAATAGGAGCAAGTGCATTAAAAGACGCCCTGGGTGATGGTGCGCTGCTAAAAGCAGTAAAAAACGGCGAGGATCTTGATGCGCGCTCAACCATGTTAAGTGTATCAACAAGAGGGGGAATGGCATTTTCAAAAGGCTTGGGTGCAGTTCATGCTATGAGTCATGCCTGTGGTAAAGATGAGGATTTGAGACTACATCACGGAACTCTAAACGCGGTACTGTTACCAACAGTATTAAAATTTAATAGTGATTTTCTTGGGGAAAAATTATTGTTGATTAAAAATGCTGTAGGCGTGCCAAAAGATAAAGATCTAGTCGGGTATTTCCTTGACCTTAACGCGGAACTTGGGATGCCATCCAATCTCTCAGAAATGGGGATAAGCTCTGAAATGCTACCTTCGTTGTCAGAGCACGCTGTGACAGATAATACTGCAGCAACAAATCCTATAAAAATTGACGCAGCAGGTTATTTGGAACTTTTCAAACAAGCATTAAGCCAGTGAGTGTCAGGGATGGATAAAAATACTGACGCAACCGACCGGGCTTCAATTGACTACCACTATTTTGTGAGAGGGCGTTTGCCTGAGTGGGAGAAGCACATAGAAGATTTTTCCGCTCAAAGTGCTGAGGTTAGGCAACAACTATCTTACCATTCAGACGTCTCCTATGGGTGGCATGATCGTCACAAAATTGATATTTTCCCGCCATATAAACAAAAGACAAAAAAATTACCCGCTATGGTTTTTATACACGGCGGATATTGGCGAATGTTGGATAAATCAGTCTTTAGCTTTCTAGTACCTGAATACCTATCGTTGGGGGTCGTTGTAGCACTCATCAACTATAGACTTCTTCCAAACGTAGGCCTTTCTGATATTGTTGAAGATGTAAAGGATGCAGTGCAATGGCTGACAAAAAATGCCGATGGATTTGACATTGACCCGAATAACATGACACTTTGCGGGCATTCTGCGGGCGCACATCTCGCCGCCCATGCGGTTTTGGAAATGAATGCAAATTTCATCGGTATTTCTGGGGTTTACGATCTTGAACCTATTCAAAACTCATTCTTGAATGATATTGGGTTTTTGAATGATGAAACGACTGAAGCGTTTGGTTCCGCTTCTATTATACCCAAGGGTCGGTGTAACAGTTTGTTCGCATTTGGTAAGGATGAAGGGATCGAATTTGCACGGCAAAGTCTTTCCCAGGCTGAACTTTGGAGGATCAATTCTTCAAAAGTGGAAATTTTACCGGTTGATGCGACAAATCACGCTACGATAGTTTTGGAATTTGCCAATCCTAATAGTGACCTCTTCAAATCCTCCTTGAAATTGATTAACCAAAGAGTGGAAGGATATGAGTTTGAAAAATCTTAAACTTCTGGCACCAATGTAAAAGCGCATCATAAACCAACTCGAAGCTGGCAGAGCTTCGCAAATAGTTTATAAGATCGCTGTCTTAAAATAATCAAACAGTAATGACGCACCTATTGCGATCAATATCCAGTTGGCAACAGATTTAAACCAAGTAACTGGTGCTTTTCTGAAAATATAAAGACCTAACCAAGCACCAAAAAGTGAACCTGGAATAATCAGGAAAGCACGAAGAAAGGTTTCTTTTTCAACCATTCCCTCAAAAATCAGGGTGCTGGATGTCATAAAGCACATTAGCCAAATAGGGAAAAGAATATGGGCCCTCTGTTTTATTTGTGACATCGGGGCCGCGAGAAAATAAACAACCAAAAGAGGTCCAGACGGAACCCCAAATGACCCCATGATGCCACCGCATGCAAGCCCAACACCAGCATTCATCCCAAATCCGCGTTTTCCACGATACTTGAAATTAAGCAATAAGGTCAGGCCAGAAATTACTACGAAGATGCCAATCCCTAAGGTAATTGTTGACGCATCTGCTGTGGTTAAAAATTGAATACCCAAAAAGTTGGAGATTATAATTCCAATGCCGAGTGGTAAGATTTCTGACCAATCAACTTCACTGATTAATTTAAAAACGACATATGATAATCCCAGAACGGAGCAAATGGTGGTGATAGAAATTGCCTCTATTGGCCCGAACAGCAAAGTATAAAGTGGAACCATTATTAATGCTCCACCAAACCCTATATATGCAGTCAGAGTTGAAGCTGTTACCGCTATTAAGATCGCAATTAACAGATTTGTGTCTAAAACCTCTACCAAATAATACGCGTCCCATCCAATGAGGCGGCTCGCTTAAAGATAAACAGCTACCATGTGCACGATGTTTGGCAACTATTTAAACCCATCAGCAAGAAAAACAAAACGGATTAAAGCTAATATTTTGGTTGGGTTTTTGTTCACAAAAAGTCACTTAAATCTGGATTTTCCACTCTTGGGACTTTTGGAAAAGTCCATTACCCCCTTTTTTATTTGGTGCTGACAGAAAAGTTACATAATCTTAAGTATATTAATAGGCGATAAATTATTGGATCATCACCGATCAATGAATGATCTCGCCGTTTTTGTTATCTACAATTATAGGGTTTTCAAAATACTGGATTTCCGGCTCGGAGTAGCGCTCCTCAAGCCATTGAATTCGCTCATTATTAAACCATTTTTCAGCTGAAACTCGGGTGTCAAAGCAGTAAATACCTCCTGCAAGACTGTTTTCAATATCACAAATGTAATTCTTTCTTACTAAACCTTCTGTTGATCTATACATTTCTGCATTCTCCATAAATTTTTTTTTTAGTGAGTCCAAGTCTTGGTTGTTTGGGATTTTAAACGTCACCTTGACGATTACCATTGGATCGTTTCCTTTCGAAGTTTTAAATAATGTAAAACTGCCAACCACCATAAGTTTTTCACTACTAAGTTTTACTACATTATTTCTCT
The DNA here is from genome assembly GCA_902623185.1 of uncultured SAR116 cluster alpha proteobacterium. GTDB lineage: Bacteria > Pseudomonadota > Alphaproteobacteria > Puniceispirillales > Puniceispirillaceae > MED-G116. The sequence goes on along the minus strand of CACNSW010000014.1, from coordinate 34,127 downwards.
AAATTTTATGAAGCGTGCAGATATTGAAGTATATCCCACTGAGATAAGTACACATGTCTTAGGCTTACAGGATATGTTGATTTAGTAAATTTTTGCAGTTTTTTCTTACCCGTTTTACATTTCTACTCAGACGCCTACATTGAACCGGCCATCGGCCACAGCACTGCATAGCGTTTTATGGACTTCCTCGATTATCTTTGATTTGCCACTATCACGCCGACAGGTCAAACCCAGTTGGCGCGAGGGGGCGTTGGCGCCAAGCGTGATATGTTTGACTGGCAATGGGTTCATATTTCGAACACAGCGCTGCGGCACGATCGATACTCCAAGATTGGCCATCACCATGCTTGAGATCGCCTCCAGATCCTCCAGTTCCATACTCTCCTGAACTCTAATATCCTGCTCCTGCAGCCAAGCCTCAACCATCTGTCCAACAATCGCGTTGCGATCAAACCGGATAAATGGAAATTGGCGCAGCAAAAATATCGGATCGTCAGTTTTGGTTTGTGGTGGTGCCAGCAACTCAAGTGGCTCAGTTGCAATTTCATAAAAGTTACAGTTGCGTGGCAGACCGGCAGGGCGGGTGATGAGCGCGGCGTCAATTTGGCGCCTTTCAACTTGCAACAGGAGAGCGGTCGATAGCCCGGGTTGGATCACCACATGCAATTTCTCATGCTTGCGTTTTAGATGTGATACGGCCAATGGCACCAGACCTGTCAGAGTTGTCGGTACCGCACCAAGTCCAATTTCACCCGCAAATCCAGCCTCATCCGAAATCTCGACAAGCATATTGTCATAGGCCTGGACAACGCCCTCAGCCCTTTCTGCAAAGGCATGGCCTAGAGGTGTAAGCTGTGGGCTTCGCGTTCCACGGTCAAAAAGCACTACATTCCAGTGTGACTCGAGCGCCTTGATCTGCTGACTCACCGCGGCATGGGTGATCAGGACCGCTTCGGCGGCGGCGCCGAACGAACCGTGGTCACGGATCGCCAGCAGGGTACGGAAATGACGGATAGACATTTTTTCACTTACCAAAAAATACTCGAATAATATGTAAATAAAACTTACATAAAAAGTAAATAATATTTTCTTTTTGTTAGAAAATTTTGATTTATACTAGAATATGATAATTAATGGAGTAAAATTTTGGTTGATACTGAGACATTTCTCGATGTGTCAATTTGGCGTGATCAGGGTGGCGATGGCCATTTTGAGACCTATCAGGTGCCGCGGCTTGCCAACCAGACCATTCTTGACGTGGTGTCATGGGTACAGCAGCATATTGACCCGACGCTATCATATCGTTTTGCTTGTCGTGTCGGCATGTGTGGTTCTTGTGCAATGATGGTCAATGGGGAGCCGCGCTGGACCTGCCGTACACATGTTAAGAAGGTGGTTGTTGAAGACTGTCTGGAAATAGCGCCGCTTCGTAATCTGCCCGTAATCAAGGATCTGGTGGTCGACATGGATCCGTTTTTTGATAAATGGGTAGCTGCTAATGCGGTTTTTGAGCCAAGCCGGACCCGTGATGATCCTATGGCACCTATCACGCCTGATGATCCAATGCGGATTGTCGCTGATGGTGCTATTGAATGCATCAATTGTGCGGTATGCTATGCAGCTTGTGATGTGGTTGCCGCTAATCCGGAATACCTTGGTCCGGCGGCGCTTAACAGATCATGGAGCCTGGTCAATGACAGCCGTGATGCTGGACAGGCCCAACGGTTGCATGCGGTTTCCGCTGGTGGAGGTTGCCACAATTGCCATTCCCAGCAGAGCTGCGCAAAATTTTGTCCAAACGAACTTAACCCGACTTTGTCAATCTCCGGCCTGAAGCGCGCGACGTTGAAATCACTCTTGCGGTGGGACCGGTAAATGTTGACTCTGCGTCTCTATTTTGCACAGCGTCTGACTGCTATAATAATGGCGCCACTCACTCTTGGGCATCTTGTGGTGATGATTTATGCGGTCCAGGACGGCCTGAGCGTGGCTGAAATCTTGGCGCGGACACGGGGCTCTGTCACCTGGTTTCTGTTCTATGGCAGTTTTGTTCTGGCCGTTGCGGTGCATGCGGCGATCGGATTGCGCGTTATAATATCTGAATGGTTGGGCGTCAGGGGTGTCATGCTTTCGTTTTTCAGTTGGGCCGTTCTTGTACTACTGCTTTTTCTTGGTGGACGGGCTGTTTGGATGGTTACTTTAGCTGGAGGTTTACAGTGATTGAATCGCATCGTGGCCATTCGTTATGGTTCGCCTTCATTTTACATCGTCTTTCCGGAATTGGGCTAGCACTGTTCCTTCCGGTCCATTTTTATATGCTCTCGCTAGCACTAACCGATCCTGGCCAGCTTGATGGCTTTCTGGCTTTTACCGATCTACTGCTCGTCAAATGGGCTGAATTTGGCTTAGTGTTTTTACTGGCTGTTCACATGTTCGGTGGGATGCGGCTGATGGCTTTGGAATTTCTGCCGTGGAGTCCTCGCCAGAAAACCTATGCGGCGATGGTAGTAGCACTGGCGTTTTTTGTGTCAACAGGCTTTTTCCTACAGGCGATCTAGATAATGCATTCTTCTATTGAGCAGCATGATACCGATATTCTGATCCTGGGCGGTGGAGGTGCTGGACTTTTTGCCGCGCTACATGCCCAGAAGGCGGCACCGGATGCCAAGGTGACGATCGCCGTAAAGGGCTTGATTGGCAAATGTGGCTGCACGCGCATGGTTCAGGGTGGTTATAATGTCGCTTTGGCACCGGGTGATTCGGTGGAACGTCATTTCATGGATACAATTATTGGCGGCAAATGGCTCCCGGATCAGGATATGGCCTGGCGATTGTGCAGTACTGCCGTCAAAAGAATTCATGAACTGGAAAATGAAATTGGCTGTTTTTTTGACCGCAATCCCGACGGTAGTCTGCACCAAAAGGCTTTTGCTGGACAGACATTTGATCGCACCGCGCATAAAGGTGATTTGACCGGAATTGAAATCATCAGTCGCTTGATGGAGCAGGTGTTGGCACTACCCGTCGAGAGACTACAGGAACATCGAGCCATTGGGTTGATCCCCTCTCGAGATGGATCGGCGCTGGCAGGGGTGCTGTTTATCGACATGCGCACGGGCAAGTTTAGGCTGGTTCGCGCAAAAGCCGTGTTGATGGCGACAGGTGGAGGTCCTACCATGTATCGATATCACACCCCCTCTGGCGACAAGAGCATGGATGGACTGGCGATGGCTATGCGTCGCGGTCTGGCGTTACGTGACATGGAAATGGTCCAATTTCATCCAACCGGCCTGCTGGCCGGGGCTGGAACAAAAATGACTGGAACTGTTCTTGAGGAAGGCCTACGTGGGGCTGGTGGTTACTTGATAAACGGCGAAAGACGCCGTTTCATGTTCGACTACGATGCCGACGGAGAGCGTGCGACACGTGATATTGTCAGCCGCGCCATCTACGAGGAAATGAGGCAGCAGCGTACCTCACCGCATGGTGGTGTCTATATCTCGATGGCCCACCTTGGCCCTGATCTTGTGGCTGACAAATTCAAGGGCATGGTTAAACGATGCGCGGATAGTGGTTTCGACCTAGCCGGGGGTTTAGTCGAGGTGGTGCCAACAGCGCATTATCTGATGGGTGGTATCGTGGTTGACACCGATACTCGTACCAGCCTTCCTGGTCTGTATGTCGCTGGGGAGGATGCGGGTGGAGCGCATGGTTCAAACCGGCTTGGCGGCAACGGTGTCGCCAATTCAACCGTTTATGGCGGTATTGCCGGTGATGTAATGGGGGGTGATATTCAGTGCGGTGCATGCCTGCACGTCGTTGACCGCGATGTCCTTGATGCGGAAATAGCCCTGGCTACTGCGCCATTGGGCAGGCCACCTGGTAATTTGACATCGCTGCGCAACCAATTGTTGGATGTGATGTGGAACGATGTCGGAGTTATGCGTGATGCAGATGGCCTGCAGCGTGGCTTGCTTCGCATTGATGAGATTGATGTTGAGTTGGCTGTAACAGGTGTTGCGCCCGATAATTTGGCTTTTAATTTATCTTGGCATGACTGGCTGAATTTGCGCAATCTGATTTGTATGTCGAGGGTGATTGCAAGCGCTGCACTATCGCGTGAAAATTCACGTGGCGCTCATTTCCGTGAGGATTTTCAGGAAACGGGTGCTATGGAAGACTCCTATTTTACAGTGGCGAAAGCCTCTGAACAGACCCTATCGGTAACACGGGCACCGGTCCAGTTTACTATAGTAAAGCCAGGCGATACTCTACTTGGTGTGGATGAAGCTGAAACGCTGGAAGCGGTTGTACGATGATCACCATCGAACGCTTACAGGCGACTGCAGAAGAGCTCATGAGACGCGCAGCCATTGAAATTCCGGAAGATTATCTGACCGGACTAAAAACTGCTGCGGCAGCTGAGGATAGTGACTTGTCCAGTTTTGTGCTTGAGGCCATGCTAGAAAATTACGATGCCGCCAAAGAGGATGGCCGGGCCATGTGCGGCGATACTGGGTGTCCACGATGGTATGTCAAAATGGGCAATGAGGCGCGGGTTGACGGTGGCCCCGTTGCATTGGAGGCGGCATTGCGGCGGGCCACGGCAAAAGCCACATCAACGGTGCCACTTCGCCCAAACCGTGTGCATCCGCTATGGCGAACCGACTATGACAACAATGTCGGTATTGGTGCACCGGAAATCGAATATGGGTTTGAGCCGGGAGGTGATTGGATTGACCTGACAACAGTTCACAAGGGTGGGTTGTTTGGCACTGATTACAGGATGCTGTTTCCAAGTGATGGTATTCAGGGGATCAAACGTTTCTTTCTTGACTCACTTGTGGCTTTTGGCAAACGCGGCCTTGCTTGCCAGCCAGCAATTATTGGTATTGGCCTTGGTGGCTCAAAGGATGCCTGTATGGTGCTTGGCAAACGTGCAGCCTGTCTGCGGGTTGTTGGTGATCGTAACCCAGATCCAAAAATAGCCGAGCTCGAGGATGAAATGAAGGTGCTTGGTAACAGCATTGGTATGGGTGCCATGGGGTTTGTGGGCAAATCGATGGTAATTGACTGCAACATTGAAATTGGCTTTTGTCATACGGGCGGGATGCAGATGAGTGTTCATGCATTTTGTCTGTCCTCGCGCCGGGCTGTGGCCCGGATCTATGGTGATGGCCGCGTTGAATATCGTACTAATCCAGAATGGTTCACCGATTATCAAAGGCGGGAGACTGTTGAATGGCCACAGAGTTGAAAAAAATCCGGCTCAGTACTAGCCCAACTGATGAAGCGCTGGCGGCATTGCAGATTGGTGACATCGTTTACTTGGATGGCGTCGTCTACACCGCACGTGAGGGCGTGTATAAGCGGGTTATCGAGGATGGGGTAGATTTGCCGCTCGATCTGCCGATGGCGTCCGCTGCTAATTTCCATTGCTCACCAGCGGCAACGCAACATGATGATGGCTCTTTCATTCTTGGTGCCGTGACAGCGACAGCATCATTTCGCTTTTCCAAATGGATTGGTGCTTGGTTGGCCGCGTCGGGTGCCAAACTGATCATCGGTAAAGGTGGAATGAACCCGGAGGATTACCGCGATCATTTTGTCCCACATGGTGCAATCTATCTAACTACCGTCGGGTATGGCACTGGTGCACTGTTGGGGCGCGGTGTTAAGGCGGTGTGTGAGTTGCATTGGCGTAGGGAGCTTGGCCTTGCCCAGGCTATGTGGGTGATTGAGGTGAAGAATTTTGGCCCTTTCATTGTTGAGAGTGACCGTCATGGCAACAGCCTGTTTGAGCGGGAGAATGCCAAAATAGCGGCTAATATTGAGGCTGCCTACAACGGCACTAAACCAGCTGTTTTGAAACGCTTTGGCGAAACTGATGATCGCCAAGATGAATTGATTTGAACCCGCTGTTCAGGCCCCAGACTGCAAATATAAAAGCAAGTAAAGCTGTACTATACCTAAATCATTACCTACCGATTTTGATTTCATAACGTGAGTGCATGTAAATATTTGCGCAGAGAGGCAAGGGTGAGATGTTCTTTTGTCTCATCGTCCGTCATACCATTGTCTTTAACAAAATGGGATTTTATGAATGCTCAAATGTAGGCGCTGAGGTCAACCATGTAGCTATACGACTAGTGCACGTTCTTGTTGGTATCTACCCGGCACTAGAGAAGAGTATCTCAAAACACGATGGGTCGAATTAAGCAGTATTCTTGTTGGAGAATATAGAGTTGTCTATTTCTTCGAAGAAAAATCTATAGGCATGGAACCCTGGCATAACGGCGTACCTTAACCACAAAGGTTAAAACCGTAACGGATTGTCAAAATATTCTAAAAAGTTCAATGGGTCTTCTTTTGCCAGTCGCTGGTAGTGTTCAATTAAGTGTTGAAATGTCTTGGCACACGAACTATTTCGATCGAAGTTCTGAGTAAGCTTTCTAACCGCTCCTCGTTTTAATCCGCATAGCCCGTCCAAAACCTCTACAATTTCATTAGGTTTTGGTTTGGCGACATACAATGCAAGAACCCTCGAACGCAGTTTTTCATTGGAATTCTTCCAGGGGTGCTTAGTTGAAGTACAAATCTTCTTCAATCTAATCCAAATAAATCTTTAGGATAATAAACGCATTTCAACTTAATGCTAGTAGCCGTCATCCTGCGTTCTGCCTGCCATTACTCTCAACAATCCTCGAGTGACTGGATATTAGCAGGTGAGCAAAAGATTGCTGATTCTTTTGGGCAACCTAGACTTGTTCAAGTGTTTGACGGAACCAGAAAACTCGTTGGGAAAAGTAGTATCAATGGATTTTGGTGTAAAACCACAGCGATTATGGACAATGAGGTTGTTACTGAACTGAGGTATGAAGGTACGGCGTGTGGAGGAGGACTGGGTGGATGGGGACATCGTTTTAGAGTATTTTTTATGTTCTACCACCGCATACAATAAGCGCTTTTGTCAACTACGGTAACCGACAAAAATCGCTAGTTACGTAACTGCCATGGGTGTGAAAACATGCTACCCAGCAGAAAGAAGCCTTTTGAGTAACTCAACCCTCTGCAAAATAACTGCATCTATTGTTTCTTTGTTTTGTAAAATTGTTTCTGAATTTTTTAGCAAAAGCATCCCTATTTTCCGATAACATTGTACTACTCGCTCATAGACATCGGAATCAAACGTTTCAGTATTAGCTGCATTAATAATCGTATCGGTGCTAGCTGCGAGTATTTGGTCAGCGATTGCTACGTCTTCTTCAGAGCTAGATTGTCTTAGCACTTCACCTAAATAAGCTGTAATTGCCAATTCAATCCCTTCATTGAAGCTGCTTTCATCACCCAAACTAAAATCAATTGAGGCGTTGCCAATCACAACACCGGAGCAAGCCGCAACGTTGTCCAATTCGTTAGCACTTGGAGAAGAAACTAGACCAAAACAAAAAATAGCCAGAAGTGAAGTCTTTAATTTTTTGTTCATCATGCACCTTACTACTAATATTTAGAAAGATTAAAATTTTTCGGAGGTTGTTGTCAAAGTGATTTCCGATTGTAATAAAGGGACATCAGGAAGCGGTACTTTCGGGCGATGGGTTGCTTAGGAATAATGGGGCTAGTTAGCATCATGAAATTATTTCAAACCGCTAATTATCTAAAAGTTAGTTTTTCAAAACAAATGGGTGTTCACTGATGGTAAAAATCAATAGTCGTATGTCACAGAAAAGGTGTGACGTTCTACATGACCAGTGCGTTAGGGAGTCGATGTATCCATTTTTGAAAGAGCTTCAGCAGTCAAAAATATCTGTCAATGAAATGCAGTGTGCTTTTCTTGAAAATCTGAGAAAACATCAGAGCGATTATGACTTTTGGGCTAAAAAGCTCAAATTTTGTATGGATAAAAAAACGGACTATATCTTTTGGCGTGAAGATTTTGGTGGAAAAGATATAACAGTAAGTCTTCTCTATTTAGAGCCTGGCGAGGTGCATCCTCCGCATCACCACAATAATGTAATATCTGTTCAATCCGTTGTAGCTGGGCAAATTTGGGCTAGAGAGTACCACAGGATCAAATGCATTGATGAAGACAAAATTTTAATTGCTCCAGTCCAAGAACGACTGATGACTGTTGACGATGAAATTCTTGCACATGAGTGGTCAAAGAACGTGCATTGGTTTGCTGCAACAAACGAGAAACCTGCAGTTATGTGGAATTGCAATGTCCGTGGTTTTGAAACTGATTTATTTATAAATCCAAGTCCGAAATCGCTTGGGCGCATTCTGTTGGACCCACATTTCAAAGTGGTCAATGGCAGGTTTTTAGCAAAAAGTCTTAGTTTGGAGGAAGCTTACGCTAAGTTTGGAGATAAGCCGATTTCTAACTGGCCAATACCCAAAAACGTGGTTTGGGAAACAGATATCTGAGTTAATTTTTTTTGTTATTAACTAGATTTTGTTAATAGCATCTTTTGTCTGAAGTCAAAGGTATTTGTTTTAGATGACAGTTTTTGATCCATTTAAAATTCATCCCTTAGTGCCGTATCACCTCTGCTTTAGTGGATTAAATAGAGATGACTACAGCCGTAAAAAACCTAATTTGATTGGACAATTGCTTCGCAATCCAAAAACCAGATTTTTGCCAATGTGGAGTTCTCAGAATTTTTTTGCTAAGGGCGAAAAGCCCTTTTCGGCCATGTGCTATCTTGGCAAGGAAAATGTTGCCAGATATTTGGACAAGGCTGAAATCATTTACTTGGGTTTTGACAGGAAAAGAGAGCCTTACGTTTGTATTGATTTGTCACAATATGAAGAAATTATGCTTGAGCCTTTGGCAGAGTATGGAGTTTTCGGTGATCTCCGAGAGTGTGACAGTTCAATTGGTGGTGATGAAGGGTCAATATTGGGATATGCGAGAGCTATGAGTTACTGGCACTCAAAAAATAAGTACTGCGCATCTTGCGGTAGCCATACAATCTCAAATAATTCAGGTCATACAAGGAGCTGTGAGAACAGTAGATGTGGCACCATACAATTTCCTCGCACTGATCCGGCGGTCATTGCAGCAATTACTTTTGAAGATAAAATTCTGTTGGGTCGCCAGGCGGGTTGGCCGGCAGGAATGTTGTCTGTTCTCGCTGGATTTGTCGAACCTGGCGAAACACCTGAACATGCCGTAGCCCGGGAGATTTTTGAAGAAGCTGGGGTGCTGGCAAAAAACATTCTTTATCGATATTCCCAACCTTGGCCATTCCCTGCTTCTTTAATGCTTGGCTACACTGGCAAAGCTGAGTCTCCTGACCTCACCGTGAATAAAGATGAGATTGAAATGGCAAGTTGGTTTACTCGCGAAGAAATCAGTAAGTTTGGTAGGTTCGATTTTCAATTACCACGCAAATTGTCAATATCTAGGCGGTTGATTGATGACTGGCTACTGGAGAGGTAAGCTAGCGTTGAGTCGCCTATCAGGAATGAGGTTTGTTCTTCAGGTTGCAATGAGGACTGCAATCTTTCTTTCTAAGCGCAAACAGATCCAGCCACTTACGATACGTGATTTCTATGTTGCTCAACAACGCTTTTAAGATTGTGCTAGTATTTCAACAGAATGAGAGGTTTGTGTATTTGAGCTCGCATTTTTAATGCGAGCGGGATGAAGGTGGGACAGAATTCTATTTGGCCAAATTTAAAAGGATCCCCGATATTCTTAATAATAGCCTAAGGAAAAGATGGCAGTAATAGGTAGATCTTAATTTTCAATCTAATCAGCTGTTCGAAATCGACTGTTTTGCACAACAATTACTGCGCCGATTGGAAGCGCAAAGGTAACAATAGCTACTGTTATTAGTAATATACCTAGTTCAGAATAATCAGCCACGGTCACTACCTGATTAGTAATCTTGTCTTTTACTTCTCGCGTCACGACAAATATTTTGTTGAGGTATTTCGTGCCAAGAGAACTGGCAGACAAAGCAAGATTTGTGAATGAGGCAAAGACTGCAAAAAATGTTGCTTTCATATTGTCTGGTGCATTTTTTGCTATCCACGCTAAGAGCGGGATCATCGACACCTGACCAAGAGGGGACTCGATTGCTGTATTGACAAGCGCAATGAATTTGGCATCCACCATGCCACCAGTCATTGCGGACGTCCAAACATGCACACCGTAATACATCCCAATACTTGGTAAGAACAATATACCTCCCGCAATTGATAGGACAACCATAATGCTTGCAATTGAATTTTCTGCCATGAATGGCCGTAGCAAGATGATACCTGCGAGCGTAAGAACAGACGCGAGTAAGGACAAAATGGAGAAAAACTGTTCATTGAATAGAAGAATATCAATTTCAAACCAGGTTAGCCCGGGTCCTGGGCTTGGCATTGCGCGAAACACAAATACGATGATTGCAGTACCAATTATCATCATGCGTTGAGCTTCTGGCAGGAATTTAACGAGCCGACCCATCAAATACAAAATGATGATTACCGAACCAGCAAAAACAATTTCCTGAGAAAAAGGTGCGTTGAGCGTGCCAATTCCGACGGAGAATATTACAAAAATCAAACTACCAAAAAGAATTGTCCAATTAACCTCTGTACGCGTTGGTGCACCCGGTTCATTTTTTATTGGAACACCTCTCGCTAACGCAGCAAGGGTTTGATATCGAGACATGGCCATTGCTAGCAAAACACCGAGGATTGAGACTGCTGGAATAACTAGCGCGTAGCCATAGATTGACGCGTAAAGCTCGATTTTTTCTCCCTCATTAAGGCCATCCACATCCCTAAAAAAAATTACGTTCGCGAGCGCAACCAATACAGTCCCACCGATTATTGCGAAACGCCCCAGTGTTTGCATAGTTGTGTGCATGTCTTTGATCAAATGCTCAGAAATAGGGCTTCCATCTTGGTGGAATCTCGGCACTGCCTCAATGGTCATAGCATCTGCCACGACATCCTGGATTACAAAACCGACTGGGGCGAGTATGACACTTATGATATACCAAGTTTCAACTGGCATGATGTCCGACATCGCCTGAGTATGCCCAATAAGGCCATACATGATCAGTAGACTTAACGCAATTATGCCTGCACCGGCGAATACCATATAATTTTTACGTTTCCAAATTAGGTCAACAAGATGGCCCAATGGCATCTTTAGAGCCCAGGGAAGTCCTGCCCAAAAGCCGAGGCCAGCAATAAATGCTGCTGAAAGATTTAGGTAATCCTTGATGAAAAATGTCCCAACGATCGCAGTCAGGCCAGAAATACCTGCTGCTGCGTAAACCATCAGAGGCGGCAGGTAGGACCATCGAAATAGTCTTGGCAGATCGAAGAATGCGTGAAAGCAATATCTAACAAAAGGTAGCATCAGATTAATATACCTTAGTGAAACCTATTTAACCAGATTTACAAGGAATCTGGGTTGCACGCTGGGTAAAGTTTTTTGCCGTTGCAAAGCTTTGATCGGGTGAGCTTTAAAACATGTGATTGCAACGTTCGGTAGCTACGAAAAAATAGCAGAAACTTGACCTCTCATTTTATTTGCTTGTAAGGCAACCCCTTTACGTTTTTGAAGTGCTCTGTCCTGGCAATCGCATTTAAGGGTTCCCTAGAGAAATTTAAATAATTTCTGAATGATTATAAGAAGACCCGCGACAAATAGGCTGGGAATCAACTTTTCTAAAGCAACACATAGACCCAACCCAAATATTTGTTCTTTACAAGCCTATGATATTGCAACGTGGTTGGTGACAAACCAATTAATAGCACAGATACAACTAAAAATTTTGTGAGCATTAAGATTGTCCTCCCTATTTAGCCATCCGAGAAATTGGATTGATATAGACGACAAAGTGGTAGAGACCCCACCAATGTCGTTAATACCATTCATTCAATGGTGCTTAAAAGGCACGTTACCCACGCTGATAATTGCTGCTTTAGCGAGTATTTCGTTAGGTGTTGTAGAAACCTACATCGCTGCACTGATTGGTTACATTTTAGATATTATGATCGAATCAGAGGCCGTTTCTCTTCTCGCTGAAAATTGGGCGGTAATATTGTCAGTCATAACTTTTTTATTTTTGTTTAGACCAGTTACTTTTTTCATATCCTCATATTTGCAGTCAATGGTTCTAAGCCCCGGCTTAAGAACACTAGTAGCTGCACGTTTGCATCGTTGGACCTTGGGTCATGCAAAGAGTTATTTTGACAATGACTTTGCGGGTAGGATCGCTCAAAAAGAGGTGCAGGCCTCTAATGCATTAGCTGACGCGGTTGTTGAGATTATCCACACAGTTCTATTTGCCATAGCTACCGTCGCAACCTCTTTTTTGATCATTAGTCTCGTTGATTGGCGCGTTGGATTACTAGTGGTTTTTTGGTTTATTGGTTTTTACTTAATGATGAGTTTCTTTCTTCCTAGGATTAAGCTTAGGTCTGCTCATCGTGCTAATGCTCAAGCTGCTGCAACTGGCCAAATTGTTGATACTGTAAGTAATATCAGCATTGTAAAACTTTTTGCTAATTCCGGCCGAGAGGACAACGCAGCGTTGGCGGCGTTCAGAGTTCTGAAAAGTTCTCTTCGCTCTTATGGGTGGGAACTTATCCGCTTTAGAACCTTGATGGTTTTATACGCTAGCATACTTTTTTTTGGGGTCATGGTGAGTTGCGTTTACCTTTGGATAGAGGGTAGCGCCACTGCAGGGCAAGTTGTTGCAGCTGGCTCGGTTGCGATGCGCATGATGATGATGGCGGGATGGGTTAGTTTCTCTTTAATGACAATCTATACAAATCTTGGAGATGTCGAAGATGCGATGAAAACACTCGCTGTTCCGTATGCGATGGTCGACGAAGATGGCGCGTTACCTCTGGTTGTGAAAAATGCAAAAATAGAGTTTGAAGGTGTTTCTTATAGCTATGGTCAAGACACAGGGGGAGTGAGTGATGTTTCGCTCAAAATAAAAGCAGGAGAAAAAGTTGGTGTGGTGGGCGCTTCTGGCGCAGGAAAATCAACTTTAGTTGCGACACTACTAAGGCTTCACGATCCTGAAAACGGCTCAGTTTTTGTCGATGATACTAACATTAGGCAAGTTACTCAGGATAGCTTACGAAGACAAATTAGTATGGTCACCCAAGAAGCTTCAATGTTCAATCGAACAGCTCGAGAAAATATAATCTATGGTCGGCTAGATGCAAGCGATGACGATGTCATAGATGCAGCCAAGAGAGCCGGAGCCCACGACTTTATCTTGAAGCTCGTCGATAATCAGGGACGAAAGGGTTACGATGCTTTTCTTGGTGAGCGGGGTGTCAAACTGTCGGGAGGACAACGCCAAAGGATTGCTCTTGCCCGTGCAATAATTAAAAACGCGCCAATACTGGTCTTAGACGAAGCTACGAGTGCTCTAGACAGTGAGGTTGAGGCTTCGATACAGGAAGCTCTGAGGACTGTCATGGAGGGGAAGACTGTTTTTGCGATAGCCCACCGTCTCTCCACAATTGCTCACATGGACAGGATTGTGGTCATGGAGGAGGGGAGAATAGTCGAAGAGGGAACCCATCATTCATTAATAAGAAAAAAAGGTGTTTACGCTGGCTTTTGGAGGAGGCAATCGGGAGGGTTTTTGGGTGTCGATGTCGCCGCTTGAATGATATGCGTCATAATCTAACCCAACAGCTTGGTTTGACACATCAATTATTAGTTTTGACGTTTCTCTCTGGTGGATGGCATTTATTCGAAGCGGCTTCAGATAGGTGTAGTTGCTGACAATGGATAGCCTAGCTTTGACGGATTAGTTCATTCTGTACATCATCACATCCATTAGCTTGATAAAATCGATATTTATTAGCGATGCACAAGAGGAATTAGCCCTGTAAAGAGCAGTTGGGCTCCGCCTAACAGTAACAGTGACATTGCTTCACAAGCGGTTTCTTAGAAACATGCGCGTGTCCACTGAGGTCATCTGACTTTAAGGACTATCCAAAGTCATGATAAATCTCGTCATCAATTTTAGCATTGAATGAAATCGATCTTCGTTCTCCATCGCCTGAAAATGGATACACCGTATGCATGAGATAATTGGGAAACAAATAAAAGTCTCCAATTTTAGGTCTAACAGTCACAACAGAAGGCGAGAGAAAAGTACGATTTCCGTAAATAAAATCTATGCAGCCATTGCGATTTGTTGCCTTGTTGCTTTGAACAGTTGAGCCCATTTCAGTTGGAACTTTCAGATAACCGACCCCAGAAATATGGCCTGAGTGCCAATGCGTGGGATTATATTCTCCCTCAAATTGGCGAACAGTCCATACGTCCAGCGCCTCGAAAGTGGTTATAGTTTTTTTGTTAGTCGCTAGGATCCATTGTTTAACGGCTTCTGCAAGAAATTGAAGAAAGCCGGAGGACTGAACTGTATCTTTATCTATCCTAAATTCTTGCGTAACATTTCCAATCAATCGATCACCATGGTTGGCTTGCTTTTGAAAGTTTTTGTCATTCCAAACGTCATCGATTCTTTGGTTGAGTGCTTCAATAAGATCTCCAGGCATTTTTAGCGATGCTATAGATGGCCCAAATGGTCGAACTACATTCAATGAACGGTTTTCTGATTTCTTTTCTGAGTTTGATGAAACAGATCTTTCTTCCATAGACTATGCCCTTTTTAATAATTACCTGTCGAAATGTTATAAATTTTTGTGACAACTTGATATTTTGAGAGCGTCATACAGCATCACGTAAATTGTAAATCCAAATGCCTCGAGAATTTCATCCATCACATGTGCAGTCAAGACGCGTCAATGACCTATCCAGTGATTTTGCCAAACAAAAACATTCATATGTGAACCTAACCGCATGTGTTATCCACAGTGTCTGTGTAAATATTCTTAATCATAAATACGGATCAGCTATTTATCTCGGTAAAACTTAATAGTTGTCCTCAAGAGCTCAAACAGGCCCTCATTATTGGATTGCGCACACGCAATTTGGCAATGCTTTTTTGGATGTTTAGAGGGTTAAACAAATTCAGTGCCTCCGGATAGACATCGTTTAATTTACATTGCTGTTGATCCAATGAACAATCCTAGGTGATTCTACATATTCCATAATATTCTAGGCATACACATATTTTGTTCTCATGATTGGAGGAGAGAACCATGATTAGAAAAATCTTGGCTATCTGGGCAGGTGGCATCGTTACCTTGTTTTTTGCTTTTGGGGCAAATTTTCTTTTCCCAGAGCAATTATCGCCAACTACTAACTTGTTGCTTGGTGCGTTGCTTGGAGCATTGGTTTTTTGGCGTGTTCTCAAATGGAATTCACCTAACGTTTGACAAGTAATTATATAGGATAAAGGAAAGCAAAATGGTTGGAACAATTGTTCAATTTATGAGGCAAGATGGAAATGCTCAACAAACTGTGAGCATCGATCAACCACCAAGCATTGTAATCGACGCAATTAAGCATGGCACTCCACAATTTGTGCGAGATGAATTAGGAAAAGGCATTGTTGAGACTATAGATATTTTGAAGACCGAATTGTCTGAAGAAAAGCTTCCGATTGGGAGTGGCGAGAGGGTTGAAACAATTATGGTATGCGACTTGGATTGGTTACCTGGAAAAAAATAGATACGACTATGCAGTAATTTTTACCGCCTGTGCCGACGTTCTTAAACTTTCTCAAAATATCCATGCGAGAGCTTTGTGTAGGCTTACTTGTGAGGCTGCACTAAAATGCGCAATCTCGTTTGCAAAGTGCAACAAAGTATAAGCTGTTACGATAGATGCTCTCTTTTGCACTTAGTAACCTTTTTCAGGTTGAGCCGTTACAAAAACAAATTATGGGATTTAGTTGCTAAGTTACGTGGTCAGATTGCAGTCTAAAACATAGCAAGAATTTGGCCCGTTAACTTATTTTCCTGGCAAGTCTAACCAATTCCCTGTCCAAGAAGAGATTATCAAGGTAAGCATCTGTTGCAGGCATGAGCAGTTTGGTGAGGTGCTTCTAGACTTCATTACTAAGTAATTGCCAGTTGTTTGATATACTAAAACTATCATTTACTAACAAAGCATCGATAACGTCGCCGAAACTTTGTTGATTAATGAATATGTGAGACTTTATTCCACAATACCTTCTAACGCTTATATGGGTTATGGTCTCGGCACAAATGAGATGCATTCTAGTCCGGATTGCCATACCAGACAGAAAATTAATGTTTATGGTGAAGAGATTAGTTACCGCTTTCTTTGAAAATTTACAATGCCGTAAAGCCATCCAATGCGTAGCTCAACACAAGGAAACGTCACGAACGATGAACGATTAAATCAAGCGTTTGTATTTATACGTCGAGTAATTGAAGTTAGTGCATTGCAAAGTGCAATCCATGTAGGAGGGTTACCCTTATTAAACGCGTTAATGTAGGGCAGCTTAGTAAAACCCAAAATGCCCATTTCGCATAAGAAAAAAGAAAAGCTGTCTAAAAAACTTACTGGTGCTTAAGTGAGAATTTTATAAATAATCACGGCAATTTTTATCTATGCATCTTTTTGAACTGGATCCTATACTGTTAACTGGCTTTAAACATAGAACATTTCGGTTGTCCAAACCATCGTAGTAATCAAACATTACTTTTCATAGATCATTGGGGTGGATCAGTGGAAGAACGTCATAAATAGTAACTTTGTGACCGGCAAAATGACAATGCCACCATCGTCAATATTATGATCTAAATCGATAAACCTGGCAATCTCTCGCAACGCGCATCGTGAATTTGGAATTGAGGAAATTCCTTCCTAACACCACCCATCATTTCATTCATTGCGATTTTGCAGTCTACAATTTCTTCAAATCGTACCTTTGTTGAAATTGCCATACATTGGCTCTCGATCATGCTACAAATGACTAAACTAGCGACAAACATTACTATATCCTCACTTCATGGGATTTATTTAAGATAAATGGGTGCTGTAGTAGATGGTAGCTAATGCTTATTTTTGCTTAATGCGATGCAAAGTTTGCATCACTAATCTACATGTCCAAATACCATAAATTGGAAATCGTTAACGTTTGATTGCCTTCATATCCATGCAAAAAAAGATTTAACTCACTAGTTTTCGCAAAACTTAACATTTGATAATATTTATTAGCTATGCTGGTCTGCTTTAATTGGAACAAAAATGGGTAAGGTTATTACGTTTTACAAAAAGACACCAATTAGACCTAACCCAGCACAATTAAAAGGAGCTGAGGCTGCCATAGCTGATGGTAATTGGTCCTGGAAATACCAGGTGAATGTATTTTTCAGACTAACTGGGTCTGATTTAAGGCGAGCTGATCTTCGTGAACTCATAGCACAAAATTACCCGTTGGATAGAAATGGCAATCCTGTTGATTGTGGCGCCATCAACGTATCGTTATTTACGCCAATAGATCGAACCATTGAGGGCATAAACCTCAAACTTGATAAGCTAAAAGGAGATTGGGAGTTGTGTTTGGTTTTGGATTACTGGTTGCAAGGTGATTTTGCTGTTGAACGTTCTATTTTGATTGACTTTGTTAATTCGCTGCATGGAGTCCAATGGCAAATTAAAAGTGGTTGGATAAATGTGTCTTAGGAACTTAAGCACACTGGCATTTAGTACCGTGACTTTGTCCAAGTTTAGCTTACTGGAGGACACAACTGGATGATTGGACATCGCCAAAGAAGATGACGAGGACATCGGTTATTTTAGCAAACCAATAAATATAAAGTAGACCAGATGACTAGCTTTTTTATCAAGCTACATTTGATACGCTTATACTCTATCTTAATGTAAGGCACTGGAAAAATAATCTTTGTTTATGGTTTGTGATACAACATATACCGAAAACTAGGTTATAGCGTGAGACCTGTAAGTTAAAGCTAACTCCCTTTTACGTTCCTAGATCTAGGATGAGAGAGTCATTTACGGGGTGATTGGCAAGCTAGATAGCATTTTACTGTCAAGGATAAAATGGCAGTTGCTTAGGTAACACATGGATATGTTCAACAGAGGTCTATTGAACTCAACAATTTTTACCTCATCTCACGCTTTCACTGATAAGAAAACTTCGACTATGTCGGTTTAACCATTTGGGTTGTTTTTTCAGTTCAACACCAAAAACTCATCGGACATCAGTTGCATACGTTTGGGGAGGTAATACGCATCTTGCCACATCGCCGACCAACCTTTTTTGTAAGGGTCATTCAAACAATAAATTGAAAGCGGCACAGTTGACACAGTTGTCTTGGTTTTTATTTGAGAAAGCATCTGTCTTACAAAGCTCATAACAGACCGATGACATAGTCTGTCCATCCGGCAATGGATTTACAGCTTACCACAACCGAGGTGTCAACTGGTTTGGTTAGGTGACTGACTGAATACGATCACGCGCTTTATCGATAGACATCCAGCTAGAGGAATCAAAAACCTTCCAGGCTCCCCCGTACAAAACGTACACCTGAAAGGCTGATACGAAGATGCATGACGATTTTTAATCTGACCATGTGACAAAACGACATAGTGGTTTTGGCTGTCGGACAGCAACTGAACTAGGGGGAGGGTAGCGCAGTCTTTCTACGGCTGTCCGACTAAACAACATTGAACCTGAAAAACCAAACAAGCAATGCGGCATAATGGCTGCGCCGATGAGGCGCGCTCATTTGAAAATCCCCATTTTAAAAAAATACGAGACGAAACTAAGCAAACACCATAAAGAATTAAGGAGGTGAGTTGCTACAAACCGGTCTCCAATATGCGTGTGAATGAGGATGTTATGTCACGAGGCGTAATGCCGCACTTCATCTTAGCCACACTTCTTGTACGATAATGACTTGTTTATATCATTCACGATGTAGTTTGCGTTAGATGTTATAGGTGTGCTGATAAACATAGCATTTGTCGAGAGGAAACACCGACAGTGGACATTTGTAAACGCGTCAATTTACCTCTGAGTAATCATGCTTTTTGGCCCATACATAGGGTAATCGTTAACGCAAGGAGCAAAAAGCGGAAATGACTGAAGAAACTAGGGAGAAGTTAAAGTTCCTATTCACAAATGCAATCGCACCAAAACCACAGACCAGAAATATTGTAGGTCGTTATTGGTTTTTTGGCCTTATGATTGTTATGTTTGGCCTGCTATTGATTCTTAACCGTTAACTCGAGGGACAATCCAATGACAGCTTTGACCTTCGTGTTCGTTTACTACTTGGGCAAACCACTCTTCGTTAGTAGAGGCATTTCTGACAGAAATAGGTTTTTCAGTGCGCTAGTATTAGGTTTAATTATTGAGACATTAGTTTTCTACAACACTGGTACTTCTGGTTATAAATTGCATTGAATCACATATAAACAACGCAGAACGTTGGCCAACAAATATCAAAAGTCATAGACTTTGATACCGACCCAATCTTCTATCCAATAGGTGTGCCATATAAAGGCAAATTGGTAACCTCATTGTTATTTTCTTGTCAGTCATAATTAGGAGATCTAAATTATTGAGCATTATGATAAAATATAATAATCAAATTTGGCCTTTCTTAAATCGTCTGAACAAGCCTGACTTACGAATATGCCGCTGTGTGTCAGTGATATTCTTCTGCCTTGCAGAACTATGTTAATGCCAGAAGCAATGTAAAAAAACCTTTAAAGCACTGAATTTTTCACATCAACTCAAAAAACTAAATGTAAGTCGCTGCGCGGCGGATTTGCCATTGGTCGCGGAAACGATACCATCTTACGATGGACGGTAAAAACCAAGGTTTACCAAAATACAGTGGGCGGGCTGGGAATGGCAAATTGTCAAACGCCGTTGCGCCTTTTGGATCACCCACAAGCTGTTGCCCGAGACGATACCCAAGGTAGCTTGCCATGCCAACTCCAGACCCGCAGTAGCCTAATGCATAATGAAGGCCATTATGTTGTCCAATATGTGCATGAGTGTCGAAGGTAAATGCAACTGTACCTGTCCAGGAGTGTGTATAACCATAATCCGCAAGCTCAGGGAAAATACGACACATGTCACGATGTAGCAGTGGCGCGCTAATCGCAGGGTCTGTCTCATCTGCCGACACTCGACCACCAAAAAGAATGCGGCTACGATCTGGTGACGGACGATAGTAATAAACGACTTTGCAGGTGTCACTTACTACACGATCCGTGGGAAACAATTTGTCCATCAAGGCCTTCGGTAGCAGGTCAGTCGCAATCATATATGTGCCGATAGGGATAATTCTTCTCTGGAGCCAAGGCACTAAACCACTTGAGTATCCGTTAGTGGCTATTACCACATTTTCTGCCCAAATGTCACCTTTAGGCGTGGAGACAACAAACCCCCTGCCTTCGCGTGTTATGTTAATAGCCGGGCACACATCCGTGATTTCAACCCCCACTTTTGATGCAAGAGCAAGAAGTCCTCTATAATATTTTGCGGGATTTAGTGATGCGTGCTGTTTGAGTACAACACCTCCAAAGTACGCGTCTGTGCCTAGTTCTGAATGTTGTGTATCTCGGGATATTATCTCAAAATTTAGACCTTCCTCACGGGCAAGTTTTCTTGTGTCACTGACGAGAGTATCAAAATGTGCAGGTGTGTGCGCGGCATGAAATCTGCCACACCGTTGATAGTCGCAAAATATTCTTTCTTTCGTGATGAAGGAGCCAATCCAGTCGAGTGAGCGATACCCCTCTTTACGAATCGCTGAGGCTTTTTCTGCACCATGTCTTCGGGCAAGGACTGAGAGCGAGGGTTTGATGCTTGGGCTGATTTGACCACCATTTCGTGTGCTACAACCCCAACCTAACTCGTGCATGTCGATAACTTGAGTTAAACGACCCGCACGCGCGGTAGCGATAGCCACTTGAAGCCCGGTGTATCCAGCGCCAATCACCGCTACATCTACCTTATTCATTGGAACTTCAATTGTCGGCGCTAGGGCACCAAGTCCCTCATGCCAGTAGACATTACCCGCGGCTTGTTTTTTGCTTTTTTCACCAGTTTCAACACTTTTTGGCATAAATTTTTAGTCCAAAATCTCTCAGATACTGGTTAGATTAGAAACTCAATGTAGCGGCCTAAGTTAAATGAAACCTTTACCAAAAGCATAGACTCTGTTTACCGTTAATTTCATAATTACCGATATGGAGGAAAAAATGAAGTCGATTTTTATGTTTAAAACAGCTGTTATTGCAGCCGCATCGTTCGGTCTTGCAAGTTTTTCAACAGCTAGCCTCGCTGAGGACACGCTCCGCATAGTTTCTTGGGGTGGCGCTTACCAAAAAGGTCAATCGGTTGGCATTTTTCAGCCTGCCGCGCAGGCTATGGGAATTACCGTAAAAGAAGACACCTACGGCGGGATTTCTGACGTCAAGTTAATGGTTAAATCTGGCGCAGACAAGTTTGACATTTTCTCCAGCGGCGCTGGAGGATGTGCTTCTGGTGGGGCAGAGGGTATTCTGGAGAAACTTGATTACTCAGTAATTGACGTAAGTAATCACCTACCAGGGATGTATAGTGACTATTGTGCAGGCGCGGATATTTTTTCAGTTGTGGCGGCATGGAACACTGAAACCTATGGAGATAATGGACCACGTTCATGGGCTGATTTTTTCGATGTTGAAAAATTTCCTGGCACCCGCGCAATGCGCGCAAAGGTAGACTCTCAACTTGAGGCAGCGTTGCTTGCAGACGGTGTTGCAAAAGAAGACATTTATAAAGTATTAGATAGTGAAGAAGGTATTGATCGTGCCCTAGATAAAATCAGATCTATAAAACCTCACATAGCAGTATGGTGGACATCTGGTGCGCAGCATGCGCAGCTCATGAAAGACGGTGAGGTTGACATGACAACTGGATGGAACGGGCGTTTTGACGTCGCCAAACTGGACGGTGCAAAGGTTTCTTATGATTGGAAAACAGGCATTATGGATTGGGAAGGCTACGGAATTCCAAAGGGTGTAAAAAACAAAGATCTAGCGATGAAATATATCGCCGAGATGATGAAGCCTGAATACATGGCCGAGTTTGCTAAATATATCACCTATGGACCAACAAACAAATTGGTCTATGAACTTAATTTAATGGAGGATTCTAGAGCACGTCAAATGCCCTCACATCCAGACAACGCCAAGCATCAGATGACACTCAGGACGGATTGGTATGCTAAATGGAGAACAATCGCAGCTGAGAAATATACTGAAATGATGACCGAATAGATCATTATGAGTTGGAGGGTAAATGTGCCCTCCAATGCCTTTGTTTTTAGGATTTGTATAAAGCTTATATATGACTTTAAAATTTAAGCGGTGATGTGACCAATGAACGACAGTTCACTAAATATTTCCATCGAAGATGTGACAAAAAGCTACGGAGATTTTCACGCACTCAAGGAGGTTAGCCTCGAGGTCACGTCGGGTGAGTTTCTTACATTGCTCGGGCCGTCTGGATCCGGCAAGACGACATTGCTTATGGTACTTGCCGGCTTTACTAGCCCTGATTATGGCAGCGTTAAATTTGGTGAGAAAGAGGTTGTTTTTGAGCCACCTCATCTGCGTGGTATTGGTATGGTTTTCCAGAATTATGCCCTATTCCCCCACATGAATGTTGCGGAGAATGTTGGCTATCCTCAAAAACTACGCGGCGTAAGCAAAGAAGAGACGCGAATAAGTGTTGAAAATGCACTTTCCACTGTAAAGCTTGACGAGCTTGGACATCGTCGAATCGATGAATTGTCTGGCGGTCAGAAACAGCGTGTTGCCCTTGCACGGGCAATCGTTTTTAAGCCAAAAATTTTGCTTATGGACGAACCTCTATCCGCTCTGGATAAAAAATTGCGCGAAGAAATGCAAATTGAACTTCGCCAGCTTCACGACAGTCTCAGTATGACAACGGTTTATGTGACCCACGACCAGAAAGAGGCGCTGACAATGTCAGATAGAATCGCTGTCATTAATGACGGGCAACTGATGCAATTGGGCACGCCAAACGAGATTTATCGGCGACCCAACAACGCGTTCATTGCAGATTTTATCGGTGAGTCAACCTTGTTGCCAGCAAAAGTCAAAAATGGAATCGCTACGGTCGGTGCTGCAAAATTTAAGGGCACCCAAAGACTAAAGAAGGATGGTGATTTTATGCTAGTCGTTCGACCCGAAAAACTATTTATTGCTAATAGAAGAGCGCGTGACGCTAATTATTTTGAGGGTGTGGTAAAAGACTCGATCTTTCAGGGTGAAAGCCAACTGATGGTCATTAAGCTAGATCCACAAAATTACGGTGACCGTTCGCTCCGCATTAGGCTACCTAATGGAAGCACCAATTTGGGAGAGCTACCGGGCGTTGATGAAAAAATTGTTCTTGGACTAAAAATTGTCGACAGTTATTTTGTGGAAGCGACCAATGGTGGAGCTTGAGCAGAACCTCAATCAGGCTGCACTGACACAACTAGCGCGGCGTGAGCACTATACCTTTTTTGGCCTGACGTTGCCCTATTTAGTTTTGGTTGGAGCGATGATTATCATTCCGATCGGCTGGTTGTTCTTTTTGTCGTTTGTTGGCAGAGATGGGTCATTTTCGTTTGAAAACTATGAACGAATGATTAATTCCAAAGCGTATTTGCGCATTTTTATAACAACTTTCAAAATCAGTATTCTAACCACTTTCTTTTGTGCACTTTTTGGCTATCCGCTTGCCTATTTCATGTCTCAGATTTCTCGAAAATGGGCCAATATTTGCATGATCGGCGTGTTGATCCCATTCTGGACTAGTCTTCTTGTAAGAACTTATGCTTGGCTTGTTCTGCTTCAGAAAAAGGGGCTGGTTAATAGTGTCGCTGTTGATCTCGGCTTGCTAAGCGAACCAATCAAATTTGTGCACAACACTTCTGGTACGCTTATTGGTATGGTTCATATCATGCTTCCTTTCCTGATTCTTCCACTTTATGCCAATATGCGCGCGATTGATCCGCATTGTGTGAAGGCCGCGTCTAGCCTTGGTGCAACGCCAACACGTGCGTTTTGGACGGTGTTTTTTCCGCTCAGCATCCCCGGCTTGCTTGCGGGCCTGCTGATTGTTTTTGTTCTATGTCTTGGTTTCTATGTTACGCCTGCGGTATTAGGGGGTGGCAAAGTCATAATGGCTGCGATGAAAATATCGAGCAATATTGAGCTTTATTTTAGCTGGGGTGCGGCTAGCGCGCTTGGCGTTGTGCTTCTGGTTGTCACCATGCTGATATTATTAATCGCATCAAAACTGGTCTCATTTGATCAGTTTGGCCAGCGGAGTTAGGCCATGGGATTTTTAAACAAAAATGTCTCAGAAACGCAGATCAAGCTGAAAGATCGTCTTTGGCTTTATATTCTTTCAGCAATAATTTTATTCCTATTGATTGTACCGTCGCTGGTTGTGATACCAATGTCCTTCTCTAGCAGTCAATATCTTGAATTTCCGCCCAAAGACTGGTCGTTTCGGTGGTATGAAAATTACTTTTTCTCTTGGAAGGTGGAGAACGGGTTCAATGATTGGATGGCTGCAACGCGAACATCCTTGCTCGTCGCTGTTCTCACAATTTTTGTTGCGACACCTATTGGCACATTAGCGGCCTACGGGCTTACCAACAGTACACGCCGCTTACGTGCTGTTTTATTTCCGATCATGATCTCGCCGATGATGGTGCCTATCATCTTGGTGGCGATAGGGCTTTTCTATTTCTACGTTCAGTTTAAAATGGTGAATAGCATTATTGGCCTCGTTTTAGGGCATTCACTTGTCGCTATGCCGCTTGTTTTGATTATCGTCATGTCAGCGTTGAAAAATTATGACATGAACCAAGAGAAGGTTGCTCGTTCACTTGGCGCCAGCCGGCCTAGAGCCTTTATTGAGATCACACTGCCGCAAATCAAGTTTTCTTTGATTTCCGCGTCGCTGATTTCGTTTCTCACTTCGTTTGACGAAATTATTATTTCTCTTTTTGTAGCGGGCGGTGATAATTCGACCATTACCCGCAGCATGTTCCTAGCACTGCGTGATCAGATTGATCCTACTATTGCGGCAATATCGACCGTCTTAATCATAATTTCATCTGGCTTGTTGATTGTCACACAATTGCTTAGCAGACAAAGCCAATAGCTACTCTGATTTCAAGAAAAAATTAATTAAATTATCTGATTCTTGCCAAGTGTCAGTTGCAGGAAGAAAAGATTAGCGTCACTTAAGATCACCCATTTTTTTTCGTTGGTTACCACCCACCACAAGACAATCAACGGCATATGATCCGTCTACTCCGCATATCATTGGATTGACGTCAATCTCAGATATTGCATCATCAAGCGCAATTACCATTTCTGAAAATCGCACAATCTGGGTGACAATAGCCGCCTCATTAGTAGCCGATTGGCCACGGTACCCGGCAAAAAGGCGTGAAATGCGCAATTCGCCAAGCATACGCTTTGCTGTGACCGCATTAATGGGCGCAAGTGCTGCAACTTTGTCTGCTAAAAATTCGACCATTACCCCACCGGCAGATAAGATAATCACTGGACCAAAACCATTATCGTAGATAGAGCCCATTGAAAGCTCGATTCCAGATGGGACCATCTCCATAACTAGCGCTTTTGGTCCAAGCCGAGCACTCATCTCTCGATACACGGTACAGGCCTCATGCAGGTCACCTATGTTGAGCTTGACGCCACTAACATCACTTTTGTGGTTATGATCTTCAGCGGTTTTTATTACCAAAGGGAAATTAAGGAATGATAACGTTGCCTCAAGCTCATCCAACGAAGTAACGCTTGCAACCCTCGGGGTAACAATCCCAAAATCTGATAGCATCGCGAGGCCATCAATTTCTGAAATTGGTTGGTTTCTAGCAATGTGGGATCGCCAACGCTTGATAGTATTGTAATGTACGGATGCTCTTGCTGGCTCATCAGTGCAACTCTGTAGTTGCGAGCCAATGAAATACTGATGATCCATGACATGCTTCACTGCGAGCAGTGCATTCCGTGTCCCACGCAACAAAGGGACACCTGCCTCCTTAAGTCTTATTGCAAGGTCTCTATCGTCGGTCAGCGAATAATTGGATACAAGCGCCAAAGGCTTTTCAGTCATTTGCGCTGCCTTCATCACGGCCCTGCTGTAGCTTTCCGCATATTCATAGCCATCACGTGGATTTGACATAAACAAGCCAATCCCAACATTGGGATCGTTTATCAAAATTTCGACCAATGTTGCCAACCGACGCTCAAAATCATTATGCGTTCCAAAAGCATCAAGAGGGTTTTCTGCCACTAAGCCGGGTTCAAGATTGGCCTCAAGCTTGCTACAAGTGGTTGGCTTTAGCTTGGCAAATTCAATGCCATAATCCTCTGCAATATCAACAATCAACTCGCGTTCACCGCCAGAGTCGTGGACGGTTCCGAGTCGCCCATGCGCGGGTTTACGCGGATTGTCAAATAACGCTAGTGTTGCAGCCATTTCGTCCATATCACCAACGCGATGCACGCCATAGGCACGAAATACTGCCTCGTATACTGCGTCATTGCCTGCTAACGCACCCGTATGTGAAACTGCCATCTGGGCACTTCTCAGCGTTCGACCAACTTTTAGTATTACCACTGGAATACCCCGCCTTTGTGCTGTGGCGAGAACACGCACAAATCCTGCAGGATCTCGTATTGTCTCAACAAAAAGTCCGATAACGCGTGTCTCTGGGTGGCATAATGCCCAATCAATATAATCGACAACTGTTGTTACAAGTTCCATTCCGGTGGAAACAGCTAAAGTGAACCCTAGTCGTCTGTCGTTATTTGGTAGCGCACTGAAGGCGGAACCTGATTGGGCGATCCATGCAATGCCCCCCTTTGATAATCCTTTTGGTGAAACGGCGCTGGCAATCCTAAGGCCTACGGTGGGTGAGTAAAATCCCATACAATTTGCCCCACAAATAGACATGCCTGCCGACTGAGCTTTTCTTGTGATGCGGGTTGGCAAGTTTGGGCTTTCATCTTTATCAAGATAGCAAGAAGCGAAGATTGTTGCTGCACTTATGCCAAGCTGAATAGCCTGATCAAGGATAGATTCAACAAAACGGCTTGCGACCCCAATCACCACATGGTCTGGCACCTCAGGTAAAGCGGCGAGGTCAGAATAACATGGCTTGCCAAAAAGCTTTGTGAGGCGCGGGTTCACCGAGTATACGTGTCCTTTAAAGCCGTCAATTTGGCTCATCTCCAACATCGCCTTACCAGTGCTATTCGGCTTATCAGATGCTCCAACGAAGGCAATTGACCGTGGGGAGAGAAGCGGACCCAAAGAATGCTGTGTCATTTCACAATTACACCAAAAAATTCATGTTATATGAACGCTAAAAAGTATGATTAGTCCAGAGGCCAATTCAAATTTCGATACAAGTTTTTAAAATTTTGCATATCGTTGTTTATACCGTCTTGGTAACCTTTGTAGTCTCCTTCGTTAAAGGGAATTTTCATGTCTGATCAAACTCCGGTAACCGCACGAATTGAGGGATGTGTCGGCATCCTGACATTTAATAGGCCCCAGGTGATGAATGCCTTCAACAACGCACTCATCGATGCGTCAAACAACGCCATGAGCAAATTCAATAGTAATGATGAGGTGTTGGCGATAATTGTGAAGGGTAGTGGCAGATGTTTTTCTGCTGGATTTGACATGAAAGAAAGTGCTGCTCGAGGGGTTAATGGTGAAGATGAATGGAGAGACGTTCTTACCAAAGATTTCAATTTCATTATGCAGTTTTGGAACTCACCAAAACCGACCATTGCGGTGGCGCATGGCTATTGCTTAGGAGGCGCCATGGAACTTTTGATGGCCTGTGACCTTGCGGTTGCGAGTGAAAACACATTTCTTGGTGAGCCAGAGGTGCGCTTTGGGTCCGGAATTGTTGCAATGCTTGCACCTCACGTGGTTGGTCCTAAGCAGGCTAAGGAACTGCTACTGACTGGCAATGATAGATTTACGGCGCAGCGCTGTTATGAGATGGGCATTTTGAACCGTGTTGTAGCAGACGGAGATGAGATGAACGCAGCAATGAAATTTGCGAACCAAATTGTCAGCGCTGCGCCTCGTTCGGTACGGATGACCAAAGCAGCAATTCACCGCAGCTATGAACTAGCAAAAATGGGCGAGGCTTTGCTAGAGGCGCTTGAAACAGATATTCAGATTGAGGCCGATGAGTCGCCCGAAAGATTGGAATTCAATCGCATCCGGAGAGAGCAAGGTTTAAAAGCAGCTTTAGCATGGCGTGATGGAGGGTGATGAAATTACTTGCCGTAATATGATTCACTCTCTCCTCTTAGGACGCAATCTCAACCAACAAACATCAACTTTATCTTCGGTGCGTGAGACCAATGTTTTGATATGTGTTGAAAACAAGGTTTATCCAAGCTTTCAGGATGGTTAAGTAACAGAACCAAAACGTTTTTTTTGTTGATAAGAGAGGTTGGGAAGTGTTTTCTGGGCTTTAGAACCCAATCGCAAAGATATTTTTCAGATATCTAACTCAGCATCAATTATGTAGCTCTCAAGTCTTTCGACCCTGTTTATTTCTCTATTCCAATCAGTATCTTCAATCAATTTCATACAATTTTTGTAAGCATCTGTGTCCTTAAATTCCATGATCGCAATTAATCGGTGTTTGTCTTTTTGATTGAATAAAACGCCGTGCCTTGCGTAGATCATGCCCAATGCAATCAACTGGTCTGATAGTGTGTCAAAAATCTCCAAGTCTCTCTTATTCTGTGCTTCTAGTTCCCATTTTGTTGCAAAGTCTTGAGCGTAGGTTGCCATGATTGATGTCATAAATTTCTCCTGATTCACTTATCATAGAGTTATATAAAAACTCTGTCATTTTTGTCAGTAGACCGCTCTTCATATTCAAGCCGCCATACACAGCATGGAAAGTGATTTTTTCGTGACGAATCTCAACCAATAAACCTTTTTTTGAATACCCCTTCGAGAAATTCTACCATAGCTTTGGACAGAAACAGAATGTGTGAGGGATTTTTTTCAATATTTTTTAAATTGCGCCCTAAACCTTACCCATGGTCGGATGGAGAAGATATCGACTGTTTAAAGTATTCAGCTTAAACTTAGTTTAAGTAGGCGACTGTCAAGACTGGAAAGCTGATATTTTGAAACTTCTCGCATCGCTTTTTAGCTTGTTCCAGTTGTTATTTATTGGGGTCTAGTCCATAAATTTTCCCGGATGTTCCAACTGCTTTTGCTAGGTGCGTCAGTAAGTGGCCAGCACCGCATCCCACATCAATGATAATGTCTCCAGGCGTTATTCGCATTTCATTTAAAATTGCATGGCGCCTAGATATTCCTCCAACACTCTCAGCCATTAGGCGCTGCCGTTTGCCTATGTCGCTCTCGAACTTCATTTACTCCGCCCGTCACGTGACCTCGAATGTGCGCTCTTGATACAACAAGGGTAATGGGGATGTTAGAGTAAAGATTGATAGGCAATTAGATTGTTTGCAATGCAAAAACTGCAGTGCTCTGGGTTTCACATAGCCCCGGTCACTCATGGGTTAATTGGGCATGCCGTAATCACCTTTTTAATGTTTCCTCCGAGATGAGAATTTGGCCACCCGTGGTTCTTACATTACGGTCTTTTTTTTCTTTGCCATGTCTTGTTCTCGCAACATTTGGAACCCAAGTGGAGTTTATGACAGCAAATCGAGTTTTAACCCTTAATGAACGAAGAGCAACTTTGCTCGAATTCGGCCACATTGTCCATGTTGGACAAGATGAAGGATGGATTTTTATACGGAATGAGGAAGGTGTGGAGCTTTTCATGAAGAAGCTTTACCACCGGTGGCCAAACGTTCTGTTTAAGTGCGAAAAATATAAAGCACTTGAGATGAGTGTAGTTACGCGATGCGCCATTGACTCTCCCTATCTCTCATACTTTAACGAAATCTATGTGGATCCACCTAACGCTCCTTTGCTCAAGTTTCCTAAGGATGGCGATAATGCCCCTCAGACGGTGGAGCAATTGGTTTCTGAACGCATATGGAACATGGAGCAGTGGGCTAAAAGCCTCGATGAGAAAGGAAATATTGAGGCTGAACGTAATCGGTATAAAGAAGCACTGGACTGCCAAGACAAATCTGACAGTGATCTTACTGATTCCACAAAAACGTTCCTTATGCAGCATTATGATGAGTTTTCGGTTGACCGAACTATTTGGCTATCTATTGAGGATCGTGCCAAGTCCCGTGCAGCGTTGAGGCTCGGAGTCGACCTTTCAGGAGTATCAAAGGTTAGGGTGCACTTAGAGAGCTATCTTTGGAACACGAATTTCATACATGTGACACTGATTGATTATGAGGGCATCGATGCGGTTGTCGGGTTGCACCGCAAAAAAGACGGTAAAAATTGGATAGCTACGGTCAATAATGGTGACAGTGATTGGTGGAAGCATGAGAAGCAACTCCTTAGCAACAAGGATATGATTGCATCAATCAGTCATTGGCTGCATTTATTTAAGCAAGTTCAGGCTAGCAGATACAAACTTGGGCGAATAAACCATGATGTGGAGGTGAAGCCAGAGACTGGCATCAATATAATTCCATTTCCAAAAGGTTTAGGGACGAATAGAAGTGTGGACAATGATCAAAAATAAATAGATAGAATCCTGATCGATGTGTATTCGCTCAAGAGCACACACCACTTTTAACAAAGGCGATCTGCTCCCTTGCAATTGTTTCCGCTGCCTCGACAAGGATCGAATGTTTCAATCCCGCTAGAACAATTAGCTTTGAGTTCGGCATAGCTGCATCGATAAGCCTATTGAGGCGAGGACTGCATCCGCCATCGAATTCTCCAGTCATGATCAGAGTAGGGTGCGATATCTTGTGGAGCCACGGCATCATTTCGGTTTCAGCATATATACGGAAGACGTCCATAAAGATGTCGGGATCAGTTGTCATTACCTGTTTCAATCGCCGTTCCACAATGTCTGGATTTTGGCTAACAAATTTTTTTGTGAACCAGCGATTTGTCAGATTTTCAAGCACCCTCTTGATCCCCTTCTGCTCCATTTCTTCGACTATGGCCCAAACCCTGGCCCTGTCGTCCTCGCTCCGTCCCGCCGCTGTTGAATAAAGGCCGAGCGAAAATACCCGCTCTGGAAATTTCAATGCGTAGCGGGGGCCAATCATCCCTCCAAGCGAATGACCCGCAAGATGCAAGCGCTCTAGTCCTAGGCTATCCCGCAAACGCTCGAGGTCTTCTACAAGGTCATCAAGTCCGAAGCCAGACTTTGGGAGAGGTGACTCGCCGTGGCCACGCAGATCGTACGTCACAACAGTGAAATAATCATGAAGGTACGGGGCGATGAAACGCCAGGCGTCTCGTGCTGCGCCAATGCCGTGGATTAGGACTAGAGGCTCGCCATTACCTTCAATGGAGTAGGCGCAATCTACAACTTCAGCCATGGTTTTCGACCGTTTTCATCCAATTTGTCAATTATGGCGGTTAGTTATTACGGGAACTCACTCTGCCGCCTCGATTTTTTCTAGTCCTGAGAAATGGGGCATGACCTCTTCGGCGATTGACTGCATATTCTCTAGCGTCTCCTGATTGGATGTGCCGATGTTTTGACTTAGGATCAGTTCATCTACGCCAGCATCCTTATAGATCGCTAGTTGGTCTATAAACTCGTCCTTTGTGCAGACCAGAAGGTTTTGCTCTAGATCCTTTAGTGTCTGTGCTCTTGGAAGACTTGCAATTGCCCCGCTTTCAATCTCACCAGGACCGGTGTAGACATTGTCGAACCTCGAGTAATAGTCATTCGCAAGGCCCAGTTTCGTATGCTTGTCAGCCTCGTCCTTTGCCAGCCAGCACACGCGTGACAGGCTGATAGTCAGGTGTTTGCCTGAGTCGCCTAACTCATTCTTAGCCGTATGAAATGCGCTGATTTGCTCAAGCATTTTCTCGTTCGAGTCCATCAATGGCGTGGTCTGGATATGAAACCCACGCCGTGTGGAATGGTAGATTGCCTGCGGAGAAAGAGCAGCCATCATGAACTGGACCGGACGCACCGGTCGTGGCATTACTGTGAGCTTCTTAAAATTGTAATATTTACCTGACCAGCTAACATTTTCCTGCTCCAGCAATGCCTGCAGAACATTGAGGCTCTCGTCGAACTTCTTGCGGCTCTCTTCAATCGGCACTTCCATCCTGTCCATTTCGACGCCGAAAGCACCACGTCCAACGCCAAGTATTAATCTTCCATCAGTGAATATTTCGGCTAAAATCACTTCGCCAGCGTAGGTTCGCATATCATGCAACGGCAGTTGGACAACCGAAGTGATAATCTTGATGCGCCTTGTCTCCCCGGCGACTTTTATCGCCATTTGCAGCGGTGCAGGATTCATCAGAATGTTCATTAAATGATGCTCAGGGATGGATACCGAGGCGTAGCCGAGACACTCGGCAGCGACGGCTTGTTCAAGCATGTCTGAATAATGCCGGTCGGCGCCATAGGTAGTGTCGGGATAATAGGATGACAGAAAATGATTAAATTCCAAGGTTCCCTCCATATTGCCGGTAAAGCCTATCGATGATTTGTTTCTGTGTCAGCACTGAAAGGCTTTCTCCGACATACCAACACCTCCAAATTAACGCGCTGTTATCAGGAGAGGCTCGCACATAATTCAAGGTGACGTGAATGGTAGAGGATTTTGTCTTTTTCCTGAGGTTGCGTTGCCTGCGATAGCTATTAACAAAAGCACGCCGCCTATAAATGTGTTCTCAGCGACTGCTTCATCTAGAATTATCCATACCCAAAAGGGGCCCAGCAATACTTCAGCTAACGATAACAGAGCAAGATCAGCTGCTTTAATGGTACGTGAACCCAGCGTGTACAAAACTAATCCTGCACCCACTTGAAACACTCCCATGCCAGCTGAAATTACACTATCATTGAATGACAGTAAAATAGGCAAGTCGACGAAAAGGCACACAAAAAGTGTAATTATTACCCCAAACAACCCAGACAAAAATACTGTCGGCAGCATGTCCCCTAATTTACCCCACCTCAAAGCTACTGTAAAAACTGCAAAGCCAAATGCCGATCCAAGTGCAGCAGCGTTTCCACGAAGTTCATTAGGGCCTGTTTTGTCAGCAACCATTATGGAAATTCCAAAGACTGCAATAACGATCGATATCCATGTTGCCGTCCGCACATTCTCCTGTAGAAAAATCCACCCAAGTACTGCGGCCATAAAAGGCGCAGTGGCGAAAAGAAGCATTGCACTTGCCACTGATGTGGTTTGTATTGAATAAACACCTCCAGAATAAGCCGCTACCAATGATATTCCTGCGATAAATGCTGGAAAACCAATGCGCTGGAGTTGGATAAGTGGACTCTTATTCGAGCGCAAAATAATCACAAAATAGAGGAACAATGAGAGACTAATAGATCGGTATAGAAGTATTTACCAAACAAAGACGTCTTCAATCAGTCTTACCCCCAAGCCAACTGTTGACCATAAAACACCAGCGAGTAGAACAAAAAAACATCAATTCTGGGCGTCAACTTATATACCAATTAAAAAAAAGATAAGATTTCTTTGGGGTTTAAGCTGCAAATCATAAATGACAGCACGCGCTATTTTAATTGATGTGCTTTACAACAGGGATTTTTATTCCTTTGTAATTTTGTCATGCTAAAAAAGGCGACTATGAGCGATATTTTTTCAACTATTACTGCTGTTTTACTTTTGGTATTTGTTGGGCAAATGCTGCGTCGGCGCATGTTTGTTCCCGTCTCCTTTTGGGACGGACTTTCAAAGATTTGCTACTGGATACTATTTCCATGCCTGCTCTTCGACTTGGTGTCTGCACTCCAATTTGATGCCCCATTTCTCTTTCCATTCTGTTTGACAATACTCGTCTGCTCCGCCACGGCTGTCATTTTTGGACTTTTTTCCGGTTGGCTTCTCAACTCAAGTGGGCCAACTACTTCTTCTCTTGTTCAAGGGGGTTTGAGGTATAATGCTTTCCTGATGCTTGCTTTTATTCAAGGCGCATTTGGGTTGGAATCGTTAAAGATTGGTGTAC